>DXFI01000277.1 GCA_019114565.1 Candidatus Desulfovibrio intestinigallinarum
AGGGACGGAACACGATTTCGATGGTCTTTCTGTATTCCTGCTCCATTTCGCGCAGCGTATCCCGCTTATGGTTCAGGAGGTAGAGGGCCAGTTCCGGCGATGTCTCGTAGGAGATGCGGGCCTGATGGTTCTGCCCGCGCAGCTGGGCGCGCAGTTCGCGCAGGGCCTGCAGGGACTGCCATTCCATATTCCGGCGCTGCCCGGTGCCGCCGCAGTGCGGACAGGGCTCCATCGTGATGGCCAGCGCCGACGTGCCCGTGCGCTGCCGCACGAGTTCGAGCAGCCCGAACGAACTCATGCGCCCCACGTCGTGCCGCGCGCGGTCGTTCTTCATGGCCTGCCGCAGGGTCTTCTCCACTTCCTGCACGTGCTTGCGGTCGCGCATTTCGATGAAGTCGATCACCACCTGCCCGCCCACGTCCCGCAACTTGAGCTGCCGGGCAATGGCTTCGGCGGCTTCCATGTTGGTCTTGTGGGCCATGGTTTCAAAATTGGTCTTGCCGGAAATCTTGCCGGAGTTGATGTCCACGGCCATGAGGGCTTCGGTCTGATCGAAGACCAGACGGCCGCCGGAAGGCAGATGCACTTCCCGGGCATAAATCTGATCGAGCTGCCGCCGCAGATTGAAACGCTCCCAGAGAGACTGCCGCGCATCGCCGTGCAGCTTGACCAGGTCCTTCTTGCGCGGGAAGAGCAGCGACACCGTCTCGCGGATGGTTTCCGCCAGTTCGGCATTATCCACCCAGATTTCGCACACGTCTTCGGTCAGGTAATCGCGCACGGCCCGCTGCGGCAGACCCGGCTCCTGATAGATGAGCGCCGGAGCCGTTTCCTCGGTGGCCTTCTTGCGGATGTCGCGCCAGACGCGCTTGAGATACTGCAAATCGTTTTTCAGCGTCGTTTTGGTGGTGCCGGCGCTGACCGTGCGCACGATGACGCCGAGCCCCTGACCGGGATCAATGCCGTTCATCATCTCGCGCAGGCGGCTGCGTTCCTCCTCGCTTTCCACCTTGCGGGACACGCCGATCTGCTCCTGCCCGGGCGTCAGCACAAGAAAACGCCCGGCCAGCGACACCCATGTGGTCAGGAACGCACCCTTGTTGCCGGTAGGCTCCTTGACCACCTGCACCAGCACTTCCTGACCGGTCTTCAGCACCTTCTGAATGGGCGGAAATTTCTTGCCCCGGGCGGGCTCGTGCGGCGCAAGGTAATATTCGGGATGCACCTCGTCGATCTGGAGAAAGCCGTTCTTGCCCGTGCCGTAGCTGACAAACGCCGCCTGAAGATTGGTGTCGATGTTGTGGATGACGCCCTTATAGATATTGCCCTTAAGCTTGCGCTGATGGAGCATGTCCAGATAATACTCCAGCACAAGACCTTCTTCCGAAAGGGCTACTTCCACCTGCTCGCCGGGCACGACGCTGATGAACATGCGCTTGCGTCCGGCCGCTGCCTTGGCCTTGACCGCCGCGGCGCGCACGCCGCCCTTCTTGCCGCCGCTCTCGCGCTCGTCGATTTTTTCCTCGTCCTCATCAAAATCGTCGTCCAGCTCGTCCGGCGTTTCCGCCGGAAAGGCGCTGCCGCCGGGTTGCAGGGGATTGCCGTCGGGATCGAGGCTCTCCACCACGCGCATATCGTCGTCGCCGTCGCCCGGCTCCTGCGCCGCCTCCTCGGCGGCGAGCGCTTCGGCCGCGCGCTTCTTGCGGTTACGGCCGCGACCGCCGCGACGCCCGCGCCGGCTCTTGCGATGCGGCGTTTCCGGCGTTTCTCCGGCAGTCTCCGCCGGGGCTTCGTCCCCGGTCGTCGCCGCGCTCTCCTGCGGCGCGGCGTCTCTGTCCTGTGCCGCCGGTTCAGGGGCGACGGCAGCCGTCTCTTCCGCGCGGGGAGCTTCAGCCGACGGCGCGCTTTCCGCGGCGGCGGCCTCGTTCACATTCTTTGCGCCCGCCGCTTTTCCGCTCCGGGAACGACCGCGTCCGGAACGGCCGCCCGCAGGGGCCGCTTCAATATCCGTGGCCTGCGCCTCCACGTCCAGCACCTGTTCCGCCACCTTCGGCGCATCCGCCGCAGGCTCTTCAGCCTTTTTGCCGCGGCGCGTCCGACGGGGCCGGGCAGGACGCTCCGGCTCTTCCGCCGCAACGGGTTCGGCAACGGGGGCCGCTTCGGCGGCAGGGGCGGCGTTTTCCTCCGCAGGGGCGTCCGGCGTCTTCTTCTTTTTTCTTCCGCCCGCTGCGGCGCCGTCCTTCCTGCTGCCGCGACGGGAGCGGGCAGGACGCGCGGGAGCCGCTTCCGGCATTTCCCCGGAATCAGCCGACGGCGTTTCGGGGGCCGCGTCCGCTGTCGGGGCGCTTTCGCCCTCGTCTGCGGGTTTGGCGACACGTGTCGTGCGACGACGTGTCGTCCGCCGGGCCCGGGGCGGCGTTTCGTTTTCGGAAGCCGCCTCGGCGGCAATATCGGGGGCGGCTACATCCGGCGTTTCGGCCGCAACAACAGCGGCCGGAGAATCCTTTGCTTCGGTCATAAAAATCCTTTTGCCCTGCGGGCGAAAATGTCAGCCTGCGCCAGACAGCCCCGGAGGGAAATCCCTCCCGGGCAATGCCGTCACAGGTCGCAAAAACAATGCCTGAATGCCATTCAGGGAAATTCGCTTGAGAAAGAAGAAGGCGCACGGCGCGCTTGCGCCGTATGTGCGCGAAACCCGGGGCGGCGGCAAAAGCCCCTTCTGCCGACAAAGGCCCACCGGGAGAAATGACGTGTTCTGTGCGCATACTGCCCCAACGGTACGCCGGATGCAAGCAGGGAAACGCCTCTTGCAGGAAAACCTTGTCCGGCGTCGGGAATCCCGGGCTTTCAGGGGAGCATACAACCGGGGAGCATCCGCCACAGACGAATGCTCCCCGAAAAAGTGCTGATATTTCAATATGATTACATCATGACGCCGGTCAGCGGGGCCACGATCATCACCAGCAGCCAGGGCAGCACGCAGAAACCCAGCGAGCGAGCCAGACCCGGACGGCAGAAGACCAGCAGCCAGCACAGCATGAACAGCGTGCGGAAGAACAGCGGCGAACGCAGCACGCCGATCACGCCCGGCGTGGGGCCGTTCAGGTAAATACCGCTCAGAATAAGATTGCTCCACTGATCGATGCAGCCGGGCAGGAAACCGATGACGCCCCAGAGAGCGCACCAGCGCGCGGCCTTTTCAAAGTGAGCAGGCTCCGCCAGCTCCTTTCTGTCGCGCAGCATGCAGACGAGAGCCACGCCCGCGCCCCCGGCAAGGGAAAGATCGCCAAAGGCGCTGTGCAGCGTCTTGCGCAGCAGCGTCATCAGATAGGTGGTCTGATCCATACCCTGCGGCGGCGTGCCGAACACGCCTTCCATGCTGAAAAAAGCCACCGTAAAACACAGGCAGGCCACCAGCCCCAGGCTCAGGGTCGGCAGTACGCGGGAGAAATCGTAACGGCTCTCTTCCAGCGGCGTCTGCTCGTCCAGCACAGGAAAGGACGCGGCCTTTTTGTACCCCAGATACACGCAGGCAAGACCGGCGGCCCAGCAGCCCACGGCCAGATAGAGATTGTTTCTCATGGCTCCGGCCAGCTCGGCCGGCGGCCCGGGTTCGATGCCGAACACCAGACTGTAATAAAACCAGTAGTAGACGCAGCCGGCAAGGGCGACCGCCAGACTGAGGCGCGCCAGCTTGGCCCCGCCCCACAGGCTCAGACGGCCGTGGCTGCGGCGTCCGACCGTCAGCGTCAGGGCAAGCACCGCCGGCAGAGCCAGCGCCGTGCTGGCCAGAATCTGAAACACATTGCCCAGCAACATCATGAATGCGAGAATATGACCCGTCATGCACACTCCGAACTATGGAGGCCGCACTGATTGCAGCCGAAAATCTCCCGGAGGTGATAAACCGGAACAGCCGTGCGCGCAAGTCTGAAGACCGCCCGGAAACTGCACGGGGAAACAGGGCCGGCGGCCCTTGTCAGAGCGGGGCCGTCCACGCTATGAACCTGCCAGCCAAGGAGCTTGCATGACTATTCTGGAGATATTTCTGCTGGCTGTCGCCCTTTCCATGGACGCCTTTGCGGTTGCCGTCGCCTCCGGCTGCTCCGTACGCACGGTTTCGCTGCGCCAGTATCTGCGCGTAGGCGGCGCGTTCGGCCTGTTTCAATGTCTGATGCCGCTGGGAGGCTGGATTCTGGGCAGCACGGTGCACCGCTATATTGAAGCCTGGGATCACTGGCTGGCCTTCGGACTGCTGGCATGGGTCGGCGGCAATATGCTGCTGCAGGGCATACGGGGACTGCGCCGGGGGAGTGAAAGCGACGCCTGCCCGCGCGTGGACCCCACCGCCGGGCGCAACCTCTGGCTGCTGGCCGTGGCAACCAGCATAGACGCCTTTGCCGTGGGCCTGAGTCTGGCGCTTACCAATACCGGCATCGTCTTTCCGGCGCTGGTCATAGGCATTGTCTGCGCCGCCATTTCCGCAGGCGGCGTTCACCTCGGAGCAACGCTTTCCCGGCTGCGCATCATCAACCGTTTTTCCGAAATTCTGGGCGGTCTGGCCCTTCTGGGCATCGGCCTCAACATTCTCCGGCAAAGCCTGTAGGTTGCGCGTGCCGGAGGTCTCGCATCTGCACCGATCGCGGAGAAAATCGTTGGCTTCTCTGTATAAAGATGGTAACTCCGGCAAAAGACACACGCCGCAAGTTGCAGATTGCGAGGAGGTAGGCCGTGTTCTGGAACAATCTCACCATCGGGAAAAAGTTCATTCTCTCGCTGCTGGGCAGCATCATCACTATTCTGTTCTTTTCCGCCGTGGCGAAAGTTTCCTCGGAGCACATCATGGATTCCTCCGATGCCGCCATCGAAAAGCAGAAATTCGCCCTCAATCTCACCATGCGCGAGATTGACCATCGCCAGTGGCTGGAAAATCTGCGGACGCTTGTGCTCGATCCCGAAGCCGATCCCCACTCCATATCTCTGCAAACCGACGGCCACGCCTGCGCATTCGGCAAGTGGTTTTACTCCGACAGGCGCTCCGTCCTCGAACATCAGCTCCCCGCGCTCCGCGCCCAGTTCAAGGAAATTGAACAGCCCCATCTGGCGCTGCACGAGAGCGCCGGAACCATTCTGCGCCTGCTTGACGAAAACAAGCGTCAGGAAGCCATGCAGATTTTCTATGACCAGACCGTGCGGCACTCCAAAGCCGTCATCTCCGCGCTCGGCCGCATCCGCTCACAGGTCACCGACGCGGCGGAACAGGACGCCGCGAGCTATACGGACATTGCCCGGAAGACGCAGATTGTCTTCCTCGTTTCCCTGCTTCTCAGCATCGCGGGCATGCTGGCATCCTCGCTGCTGCTGACCCGCTCCATCCGTTCCCCGCTCGCCGTTCTTGCGGACAAGGCGCAGCAGGTCGCCGACGGCAACCTCGACATAGATCTCCGCCTCCAGCGAAAGGATGAAATCGGCATTCTCTCCGCGGCGCTGGGCACGCTCATGGACACGCTGAAAAAGCGGCTGCAGGAAAACGAGCAGACCTCGAACGAAGCCCTTGCCCATGCCCGCCGCGCCGAAGCGGCCCTCCGCGAAGCCGAAAGCAAGGAAGAGCAGATTCGCGGTCTGTTTGAAGAGATGCACGCCGTCGCGGCCAAGGCGGACGCCATCGGCAAGCAGCTTCTGGATCTCTCCGGCGTTCTTGCCCAGCAGGTCGAAAACGTCTGTACCGGCAGCGACGAGCAGAATCAGCAGATGCGCGTCAACATGAAGAACGTCCAGGACGTTTCCGCCGCCGCGGACGACATTGCCCGCAGCGCGGGCCAGACAGCCGACAGAGCCGTCCATACCAAGGACAACGCCGTTCACGGTATGGATGTCGTCACCCGCTGCGCGCAGTCCATGAGCCGGGTCTTTGAACTCGCCGAGCAGCAGTACGAAAATCTGCGCCAGCTGGGCCAGATGGCCGACAGCATCAGCGGCATCATGAACGTTATCGTGGACATTGCCGATCAGACCAATCTGCTGGCCCTCAATGCCGCCATCGAGGCCGCCCGCGCCGGAGAGGCCGGCAAGGGCTTTGCCGTCGTTGCCGACGAGGTGCGCAAGCTGGCGGAAAAGACCGTTTCGGCAACCTCCACGGTCGGCGACAAGATTTCCGGCATCCAGAAGGCCATCCATGACAATGTGGCCTCCATGCAGCTGGCGCACGATGCCGTCAAGGAATCCGACGATCTGGCGCAGCAGTCCGGCAAGGCGCTGGAAACCATCCTCGACGACGCCGAGCAGAGCCTGCGCGACGCTTCGCAGATCGCCGCCGCCGCCCAGCAGCAGCGCAGCGTGGTCGGCACGGCCTCCGACGGCATGGCCCATGTGCGGGAAATTGCGGACAAGAACTTCGAGGAAATGCACGAAGCCGCCGAAAAGGTGCGCGCCCTTGCATCCATGTCGCAGGAGCTCAAGCAGCTGATCGAACGCCTCCGGCATTAGGGCGTATTAAGACGAAATCTTCCGGGGGGAAGGAAACCCCCTTGGCTGGCGCGCAAGGTGGTTTCCTTCCCCCCCGGCCCCCCATCCTTCCCCCAACGCGCTTTTATCTGAAAAATGAACAATGCGGTGACACAGGCGTTCGGGGGCCGGCAACCGTCTCCCGGGAATACAAAGAGAAGGAGATTGTGTTCGCCGCTGCATAAGGAGCGGCACAGCGCCGTCCGGCCAAAAGTGAGCGGAAAAAACTGCGCTTTTTCTACGAAACGACAGGCCGTATGGTTTGAAATGCGAAGCATTTCAAACTGAAAATGCTCTAAAGCCGGGCTCACTCCACATCAGGCTTCAAATCTTCGGTACGGAAGGCATAATAGCCTTCATAGTGATAGCTGGCGTCGATACCCTTCATATATATGGCCCTGTCGGCCACCTTGTCCGTCAGGGCTGAATGAAGCAGCTTTCTGATTTCCGCGTCGCAGACGGGGCTGCGCTCCATTGCCTGAAGATAGGCATCCCGGTCTATACGGCTCCAGTCCACGACCTTGCCTGATTCCTTCTTCAGCAGCACATCAAGCCATATGCGCATGCTGCGCCCGTTCCCTTCCCGGAAGGGATGCGCCACATTCATTTCCACATACTTTGCCACAATCTCATCAAACGTCCCTTGCGGCATGGCTTCAATCCGTTCCAGCGCGGCATCCAGATACAGCACCGGTGCAAAGCGGAATCCCCCCTTGGCAAGATTCACCGTGCGGATCTGCCCGGCAAAGTCGTAAATATCCTCAAAAAGATGGCGATGAATCATCGCAAGACCGGCAAACGTCCCCGCAGGCAGACGATCCAGCAGACCGCTTTCAAACAGCAGCGCCGCTTTCTGCTTGCTGCGTCGCTCCTCCTCGCGTGCCAGCTCCGCCGCTTCGCTGATGCCCAGCTTGTTGGTCAGTGTCATACGCTGCGTTCCTCCACTCTTTAGAGCATTTTCAGTTTGGAATGCTTCGCATTTCAAACCATACGGCCTGTTGCTTCGCGGGAAAAGCGCGTTTTTTCGCTTACTCTGGACCGGGCAGAGTTATGACGCGCCTCGTTTTTTCCCTTTTTCAGAGCTAAACGCTCTAAGGGCGCTTTCCGCCATCCTTATTCAGGATATCCTTCGTGCTCACGAATATCGACGCCACACCATGTTCTATAATCTATCCTGTTAAAATGCGGACATGTATTTTCCTTTTCAATAAAGATGTATGGCGATATTCCTGAATAATAGTAATATTTTTTATCCTCGCCATAAATCCAGTATTCCCCGTTTCCCGGATTTTCAAGAACAACCGAGAAAGTAAAGACGGAAGACTCCTTTGGAATAAAATATCCCCTGCTGGCAATCAAAGAGCCGACGTTGGAAACGCATTCAGTAAAAAACAAGATATACACAATCAGCAGATACAAAATAAGTTTATATTTTTTATTTTTCATAAAATATAACTTTTAATATTCCCCCCACACACAGGGATGAGTCCGATTCTTTTGCTTTTATCCACCAGGGCATTTTCAGTTTGAACCGCTGCGCGTGCCAAACCATGCGGCCTGTCGTTTCGCGGGAAAAACTCTTTTTTCCGCTCGCTCTGGGCCGGGCGGAGTTGTGCCGCGCCTTGCGTTTTCCCTTTTCAGGGTAAAACGCTCTGAGAAAAAATTTCCAAAAACCTGAAGAATTGATGGCGGAGCATATTTGCCCATAACGAAAAAGCCCTCACGATTGCTCGTAAGGGCTTGATTTCTTGGCGTCCCCAAGGGGATTTGAACCCCTGTCGACGGCGTGAAAGGCCGTTGTCCATTTTTGCGCTCGAAAAAAGGCTTGTTCGTTCCTACGCTCTACTTCCAATCCCACATCACCCGGAGGTAGAACATGAAACTGGACGAAGCATTTTCCCGTTATCGCCAACTTGTGTTGGTATCCGCATCCCGCCGCGAACTCGTTTCCGAATCCGGCAGGTGGGAGTTACATATTGCGCCGCTTTTGGGCAAGTGTCAACTTGCAAAGATCAAGAATCTGCAAGTTATGGAGCTGCGCAGCGCACTGGAGCGCAAAGGGTTAAGCCCCCAGAGCGTTACACACTGCCTTTCCCTGCTCCGACGAGTCTTGCGCCGAGCCGTCGAATGGGAATTTTACCGGGGGCCTGTTCCCGTCTTCCGTATGCCGAAGTTTGACAATCGCCGCATCCGCTATCTTGACGAGAAGGAGTCAGCGCACCTTCTCCAAGAATTACAGGCCCGTTCTTCTCTCTGGCATGACGTGGCCCGCTTTGCCCTGTATACCGGCTTGCGGGCGAGCGAAATCTACACGCTTCAACCGTTCCACATCGACAGAGCAGGGAAAGCCGTCAAAGTCTATGACGGCAAAAATTCCTTAAGCCGTGTCGTCCCGTTGAATCCCCAAGCATGGGCCACCGTCGAGAAATACCTCTTTCGCTTTCACTACGGCCTTCCTCTGTTTCAGGAAAAGGGAGAATTGCCGGAGCGGCACTATGGCATTTTCCGGCGGGCCGTCAGGGCGTGCGGTTTCAACGCCGGCATTTCTGATCGCCGTGAGCGTGTCTGTTTCCATACGTTGCGGCATACGTTCGCTTCATGGCTTGTGCAGCAGGGAACCCCTATTGCCCTTGTCCGTGAACTCATGGGACACAGGGACATCCGCATGACTATGCGCTACGCCCACCTTGCCCCCAGTCAGGGAGCCGTGGCCGTGGCAGCCCTGCCCTCGATCTAGCCCTCTTTTCCTGAAGTAAAAAATCCCCTCCCTTTTCCTTCCTTTGGCGCTCTCGTGTCTTGAGGGGGAAGGGGGAGTATTTATTTCTTCCTGAATGATGTTCTCTATAAGGAAGGGGTAGGTATTTTGTGGCTACCCCCCTAGCTACTTTTTACCTACCCCCCGACGATGTTTTCTGAATGGGATGGCCCCTTCGCTTCGCTCCGGGGAGCAAGGGCAGGGGGTGCGCGTAACCGCGCATCATCCCCGCCAACTTCTCGTCGCGCCGGCCACGTCCGCTTGTGCAGCTCCGTGCGGCTTCGCCGTACTCGCTTCCGCGCTCCCGCGTCCCGCTCCTCAAGTTGTCATGGATGATTCCCCCTCCCTCCCGGAGCCTGTCTGCGGGCTTTGCCCGCTGCGCGTTGAACACGCCTTGTCACTTATGAAAGCCGTGTCCAACGCGCATAAGGACAAAACTCCAGGGAAGGAAGCGGCTTTGACCCCTTTCCTCAAACACGCTAAAAACAGACAGGAGGCCCGACATGACTACCACGACCTTTGACAGCCTTGGCTATGTAAGAAAGCTGGAAGAGGCCGGATTTACCCGGCAGCAGGCCGAAGCGCAGGTCGAAGCCATGCGCGAACAGCTTGAAGCGCAGCGCACCGCCCTGCAAAGAGAGCTGGACAAGTACGACGAAGCAAGCCGCCGCGAGCTTGCCACCAAGGGCGACGTGCAGGACGTGCGCCTTGAGATTGAAAAGGTACGCGCCGAAGTGGAAAGAGTTCGCGCGGAACTCAAGACGGATATTGAAAAGGTCAAGTACGACCTGCTCAAGTGGCAGATCGGCGGCTGGCTGGCTCTTGCGGCCATCATGGCGAAGGGCTTCGGCTGGCTCGGCTTCTAACGCTCCCATATCCAGCGCAGTAATCCCCGCCCCAGATAATCTCTGGTGCGGGGATTTTTCTTATCGTGAAAACTGTTGCCAAGTTATCCTATCTAATCCTTTCTAATCTTTTCTTGTCCTATCTCTGCCTTTTTCTTCCTATCTAATCCTATTTTTGCCGATATTATCCGATTTCATCCTATCTTTGCCGAACTCTGTAAAATGCGGATTAGATCAGATAAGAAAGGACGCGAAGATGAAGGCAGGACATGTAAAGTGCTAGCACTTTACGCCCTGCCCCTCATACGCCGGGGAGGCTTGGCTTACTCGCTACGCTCGACGCAAGAAAAAACGGAGACTCGAATGTCTGTCAAAAAACCGCAGTTGCCGGCGGAACAAAGAAGAAAGGCTGTTCTGACAGCCTATGTCACGGAAGACGAGTACGCGCGGATCGTGGAGTCCAGCGAAAAGGCGTGCATGACCGTTTCCGAGTTCGCACGCAGAGTTTGCACCGGAGTGAAGATAGAGAGCCGGGAGGATCAGAAAGCCCGCTTGGAACTCCTGAAGGTGAACGCCGATCTGGGCAGGCTTGGCGGCCTGCTGAAACAGGCTCTTGCCGAAGGGCACAGCAAAAGCGCCGTCATCGGTCTTCTGCATCAAATAGACGTTGTTCAGGCGGAACTTAAGGAGAAGGTCAGAGCGCTATGAAAACGACGAAAAGAGACGAGATTGTGCGCCATATCGAGGCATATGTCGAATGGTGGGAACACAATCGCCTGAAGGTCTTGGTGCTGGCCGCGCTGATGCTTTCACTGCTGGCCTTTGTGGAGATCTGCGCGGGCAGTCCGCTGCTTTCCTGGCTAATGGGCTGGAGCTGGCTGTTCCCTTTCTGGCGTCCCTGAATCGCTTGCCAAGAGGCGCGGGAATGGCTATGTAAAAAAGGAACCCCGGCATCTGTTGGGCAGACACCGGGGCTGGCGCGGCGCGCTACAGCGCCCCGCACGGTTGCCGTGATGGTTTAACTTTCGACCCCGACCCACCGCCCGTGGGCCGGGGTCAACTGTTACATGGCGTCAGACGCCAAGAACAGAACCAGAGCCACAGCGACAAGCAGAGCGAATATCAAACGCTTCATGGCTTGCCTTCCTTCTGGCTTGCGCCGCGCCAAGCGCAGGCTTGCTATGAAAAAAGGCAACCGTGCGGAATCTGTATAGCAGGCGCGGTATTGGCCCGCAACAAAAAGCACGGGCACCAAAGACACAGGCCCGGCAAACAGCCTATCCAGAACTGTTTGCCATCATCGGGGCGAAAGTGCCGGATTACCGGGGACTTTTCCTCCGTGGATACGGGCAGCAGAGTCACAGCCAGAACAACGGCAGCGCGGTAGGCGTCACCAGCACCACGCACAAGAGCGGGGAGCTGGGAAAAGTCCAAGGGGATGCCATCAGAAACATCTGGGGGAAGTTCAGTACGGAAACGCCGTCTCGCGAGATGAGCGATCTCTTTACTCAGTATGACGGGCCGGGGGACGGCAACGGCGACGACGGATGGAGTGCCGATCCGCGTATCATTTTTGACGCATCCCGCGTTGTGCCCACGGCAACGGAAAACAGGCCGGTCAACATGGCCGTGCGCTATTTCATTCGCGCCAGATAGCCGCTTAGGGCCTTGCCCGGATGAAGTAACGCACGGCGGTGTTCACGGGCCTGATCTCATTGCCGAAGGGCTGCTGAAGCCCTTTCAGTGGATTCAATCCAGGCGAGTTCATAGGCCATGAACCGGCCCATTGATCACCTCTGGTTTGAACCGTCTTGAATCCGTCGCACATAGGTCCTTCGCAGGACATACCGCCTGACCCTGAATGCAAATAGGTAACAGACGAACTTCCCGGATCTCTGATGGCATCCCCCTGCACCTTGCCAAGCTCTCCGCTGACGTGCGTGGTGCTGGTGACGCCTACCGCGCTGCCGTTGTTCTGGGTATGGCTTTGTTGGCCGTACCCCCGCAGGAAAAGCCCCCGGTAATCGGGGACTTTCGCCCCGATGACAGCAAACAGTTCTGGATAGACTGTTTGCGAAATGCTTTGTCCGTTACATTCCAGCCAGTTATAAGTACCATCAGCATTTTGCATATCAGCCGGATTTGCCCCCGATGGCCAGGTCACCACCGTACCGACGGGAATGCTGCTGGTGGCCTTGGCGGTAATCTGCACCTTCGTCGGATCAAAGGACGTGGCGTCGGCGGCAAGAGACGGCAGGGAGCAAAAAGCGAGAGACAGCGGCAGGGCGACGCTTGCCCAGACAATCTTTTTCTTCATTGTTTTCTCCTTTGGAGTTATGGCCGCGCACAGCGCGGCGCCGGCGAAAAGCCGAAAAAATTCCTGCTATCCGGCATAGTAGTGGTTCCCGTCCTCATCGACCGCCAGAAACTCGCTCCCGTCGCCGTCCGCCAGTTCCGGGGGAGCTTCGGTCAGTCCCAGAAAGTCAACCATATCGGGATCGACGGGAATCCCGATACCGGGATTGTCGGCAAGCTGCCGGTAAATATCATCGGCGGCCGCCTTGAACAGTTCGTCTTCATCAGCCATCAGTCTACCCCTCCCTTTTTTTCTGGAGTTCCTTCAGTCTTCTTGCAAGTCGCACAAAGGTGATTCCGGCTTTCGTTACCTCCGGTTCTTCGGAGTACATGCCGAGTTTGACGAGCGCCTGAAACTCTCCCCTTGTTACCTTTTCCATATTATCCGGGGAAAAGTTGCCGTGGTTCTTGTCGTAAAAAAGGATACGTTCCCCCGCTCTCGCATTACACAATACCGACTGCTTCAATCTCCACTTTCCGTCTTCTCCCTTGATATATACCCCTTGAGGGCGCACGACCTCTGAACCGATCTTTCTGGTGCGGGAAGTATTGCCCTTGCTCCCGCAGCCTATCCCAAGGCTATCGCATTTTCTTTGTATAGAAGAGAGCGTGCGTTTTTCTCCGAATTTTTCATTGAATATCTTTCTTAACTGCTCATAGGAAACATTAGGGGAAACGTTTTCTCTAAGGAAGTTTTCCATTTCTTTTGTAAAAAAAGTTCTCTTATTTTGATCCAAATTATACCGATTAATCAGCGAGCGAATAGAAGAAACATCCTTATTTTCATTAAAGCGAGCATTAAATAATTGCGTAAGTTCTCGTCTGCTTGTGGCGCGTGGTAGATTGTCTCGTATAAAGTCAATCATCTCTTGTTTATATTTTCTGTTTGCCCTGCTCTTAATCTCTCTTGAGCATACAAGTCCAAGTTTTCGATACCTTCCCCCTATATGCTCCTTGGTCTTTTGGGTTCCGAACCTCCTGTTAAATGCTTGAGACAACTCGCTGTATGTCAGTTCGCGATTCTCTATGATGAACGTATCCATCTCTTTCGTAAAAAAGACATCCGCGCTGATACCGCGCCCATGCAGAAATTGTTGAATACCCGACAACGTTTTGTTCGTGCCGAACCGCTCGTTGAAGTGGCGCACAAGTTCAGCCCTTGTTTCAAACGAATTGGCATTACGACATAAGTAATCCATCATTTCCGGCGTGTACTTGTCATCCCTCTTTTCGCAGAGGTTGCGGTAAAACATCGCTTGCTTAATGGCCCCTTCTGTCTTGTTCGTGCCGAAACGCTCGTTGAAAAGGCGCGTGATTTCTCCTTTGTCTGAAGTCTCCCGCGCCTTTTCCCGGAGAAAGTCGATCATCTCCGCCGTGTATTTCATACTCCAGAGGCCCCCTTTCAGAATCTCTTTTCGCCTTCCTCAAGCATCATATCCGGCAGGGAGCGGACGCCCACCGGGCTATCGTCGGCCAGTTGCCGCGCCTTCAGCATGAGATGCCCGGAGGATATGATCTCCCGCGCAACCTTGGTGATGGCCTCTGTCCGCGACGTTTCTCTTCTCAATATTTCGTCGCTCATATCGTCGTTGTTCAGGCGTTCAAGCTGTGCGAAAAGATGTTCGTTCAAATCCTTGAGTCGCGTCTTTGCCATTGTCTTTCTCCTTTATTTTCTATCAGCAAGATCGCGCAGCCGCGCGGCTTCGACGGCTGCTTCGGCATCTGCCTTGTGCTGCATAATTTGTTCGCGCAGCACGGAGCTTGTCGTGTCCGCCCGTGCGCTCCGCTTGTGCATGGCATCCAGTCCGGCGCTTGCCAGATTGCCCGCTGTGCCCGTCACCATGCCCATGCCGGTTTTTCCCTGTTCGCTCGCAAGCTGCGAGGCAAGTCTGACATTATTGGCTCCCGCAGCCGCGCCCACGGCTCCCCCGATCATGGCCCCGCCTACGGCGGCCGCCGTGGACTGGAGAGCCACCCCCGATCCTATGTGCGATCCCTGAATGATGCCCGCTACGGTATCCGGCAGAGATTTGACCAGGGCAAGCAGCACTATGGACGCGCCGATAATCACGCAGACGGACGGCAAATCGGCTTGAGGCGTTACGGCTTCCTTCAGGAAGCTGTAGCCTATGCCGATGACAAGCTGCATAACAAAGAGCTTGAAGGCTACGGCAAGGATATAGCGCAGCACATTGACGGCATAATCCCGCATGATGGAGAGGGTTCCGAAGCCCAGCAGAATACAGGCCGCCAGCATGGCCACAAAGGCTTCGCACTTAATGAAGATGACCTGTGCCGTGATAAGGCAGAAGCAGATGATCGTTATGAACAGGGCTATTGCCATACATAATACAAGCGAAATATCTCCAATTCCAAGCCCTGCCATTCTTGCCCATATATCACTACATATCTCAAGCCCCATCTTGAACGCATTATCCGAGGAATTTTCAATACCACCCATCTCTCCGGCGATGGACATCATGCCGTTGATGATGTTTCTTGACCATTCCGAATAATGCGTGATGACGGCGAAGAAGAAACCGCCCGTAAAGACGGCCATGCAGAGCTTTTTGAAGGTGGTTCCAATGTCCGATGCGCCAAGCGCAGCCTCAATACCGAGCAGGGCAAGCTGCAACACCGCGCACCAGTAAAAAAGCATTCGTGCATATTTGACGGCTATATTTGTCCAGTTTTCTGTCTTGTCGGCAAAGCTCTTGACAACCTGCGCTATTATGTCAGAATTTACAGTATCGGCGGCAAAACAGTCATTGCCGACAAAGATAATGCAAAGGGAAACAGCTATGAAAAAAATATGTCTTGCGTTCATGTGTCTTGCTCTCTTTCCTTTTTCGGTCAATGCTGCCTCAATAGAGGATATTCTTGGAGAGTGGCAAAGTGAAAAACCTATGCCATTTAAAGGTATTGAACATATTGTTATATCAAAAAATAGTATCCAAACAAAACCAAGAAAGCCGGAAGAAGCTAAAATAGAAAAGCAAGATGAAAATTGCTTTATCGCTAAAATTATTCTTGCTCCTGAAATAAACTTGGCTGTTGAAGAACTCTTCTGCTTACAGCAGAATAAGTTGCTTAGAGATTATCCAACGGCTGCTGGTAAACGCGCACAAGCATACTACATCCGCCCGCCTAAAAGCCCGGATCATCAATAGGCTTAAAATTCAGTTTTGAGAAATCCGTCAGGCTTCGCGCCATTTCTTCCGATACCTGCGCTTCCTTTTCTCTTTTCACCTGTCCCGCCAGATCCGATTGAACCTTGGTTGCCACCAGTTCCCGGAGCTGGCGGGCTTCCTGTATCTGAAGGGCCGCAAGCTGATTGCCGGCCATGAGCGCCTG
Organism: Candidatus Desulfovibrio intestinigallinarum; assembly: GCA_019114565.1. Taxonomy (GTDB): domain Bacteria; phylum Desulfobacterota; class Desulfovibrionia; order Desulfovibrionales; family Desulfovibrionaceae; genus Desulfovibrio; species Desulfovibrio intestinigallinarum. The sequence continues at coordinate 15,814 of DXFI01000277.1, forward strand.
TTGCTGTCCTTCCGGCGTATCGAGCAGAGAATTGACATAGCCTTCCAGTTCGCCGCTTTCCTCAAGCTGCTTCAACTGATGCCCGGACACCTGAAACGTCGCCTTTGTGGCATCATCCACCCGCTTGCTCCATGTATCCCAGTGCGTGCGATACTGGCTTGTCAGCAAATCTTTCGGCTGCTGAACCAGCGCCTTGAACTCGTCCCGCGTCCTGTAAAGTTCGTCGTGAATGTTCGCCAATCCCTGAATATCGGCCCTCATGGAGTTGAGAGCCGCCGTGATGCGTCCGGCTTCCGTGAGCTTTGAGGCAATCTTGCCGATAATCTCACGGGGCAGGCGCACGGTATTCTGTACCATATTGGCGTACTGCTCTATGTTCTGCTGCACCATTTCAAGCTGTGCCGCCGTTTGCTGTATGGCCTCGTCATACTGCTTAAAGAGGGCTTGGAGCTGTTCAAGGTTGGTGACGCGATCAAGCGCCTGCGTAAATTTTTCCGAGCAGTTCCAGCAGTAGACCGTATCCGCGTGGACGGACGCGGCGGGAACGGCGCAGCAGACAAGCAGGGCAAGGGCAAAAGTCCTTTTCATTTTCATTTTTCCGTTTCCTTTTTTTCGGAAGATTGCAGACCGACTTCCATGTGCCAGAAAACGACGTGCGTCTTGCAGCGAGGACAGAGCAGTTCCAGCCTTCCAATCTCAATATGTCCCTTTGCCAGCAGCTTGCCGCAGTTGCGGCAGCGCATCTCGTCCATGCGGTAATTTTCTCTTGTCAGTTCCACGCGATTTTTCCGAACGAGGCAAGAAACTGCTCCCAGTACCGGCGCAGCCTGATTTTTTCGCTGAAAGCGGCTTCCTTCATGCCGGCGGCAAAGCTCCTGTGACCGGCGTAGAGGTTTGCGAGATCGCGCCCCAGCGTATCCTTGTCCGTTTCGGGCAGATAGACGAGCGCCCGAAAGCGTTCCCTGTTTTCCTGATATATCTTGAACTCCTCAAACGGCGTTCCGTTCATGCGGATTTCCCCGAAATAGGGGTTGAGCCATGCGACAATGGGAATGTCGGGAAAGTTTCGCAGGAGTTTGGAAAGCCCCTGAACGGTATCTCCGAGGGCCTGTCCGCCGACCACGACCGAGTGAAAGAAAATTCTGTGCCCCATTTCCTGAAGCCCGTTCAGAATGTCGTATTCCGCAAGATAGGCTCCAAGGGCGATGAAGGACGACGCCCCGTTGTCCACAATGGCGTGAACTCCATCCGGCGTTTCCGCCAGTTCGTTCAGGAGCGTGTCGAAACTGCGCTTATCTATGTCTTCCCCCCGCATAATGTCGATGGAGGACACGTTGAACTCCCTGTATGCCGCAAAGGTGGCGTTGACGGGATCGGTATCGTAGCCCCGGACATCATGGCCGAGGGCCGCAAGCCCCTGACACAGCAGCGCCGCAATCATGCTTTTCCCGACGCCGCCCTTGCCCTGCAAGATGAAATGAATGGTTGCCATGTCTTCCCCTGTAATGGAAAAATCAACGAGAACAGTTTTCAGCATGGATACTCACCACGGAATCTTGCTGAACGCGGAAAAGAACTCGTTCCAGTATCGCCAGAGATGCGCCTTTTCACAGATCGGCGCGGTTCTGATGCCCTCTCTGAACGTCTGCCGCCTTGCGTACAGTCTTGCGAGGCAGTGCCCCTGTATGCCCGTCGCGGCCGGCACTGCCAGGAACGCGAAAAAGGAGAGCGCCGCATTTACCCGGACATCCCCGAAACAGGGATTGAGCCACCCGATGATCGGCGTCCCGGAGAAGTCGCTTAAAAGCCGCGCCGCATAGCGTGCGGCCTCGTCATACCCCTGCCCGCCGACAAGAACCGTGTGCAGATAGACGCAGTGCCCCTTGTCTCCGAGCGCCGTCAGAATATCGTATTCCGCAAGAAAGGCAGCAAGGGCCGTGGAGGACGCGGCCCCGTTGTCCACAACCGCATGAACGCCGTCCGGCGTGTCCGCCAGCGTATTCAGAAGTTCGTCCGTCCCCTGCCGACTGATGCCGCCTCCCGGCAGAACGACTTCAACACTGGAGGCATTGAAAGCCCCGTATGCCGCGAAGGTTCCGTTGACGGAATCGGTATCGTAGCCTTTGACCTCATGGCCCAGAGCCTCAAGCCCCTGATGGAGCAGAGCCGCGACGATGCTTTTCCCGACGCCGCCCTTGCCCTGCAAAATGAAATGAATGGTCGCCATGCTCTCCCTCAAAACAGCTCTTCATCGGGAACAATGTTTTTCTGAAAGGTTTTCCGCGTTCCGCCGATAATTTGCGGCCCCTCTCCCGGAGAAAGACGCGGATGGGATTTATCGAGAGCGGCGGACTTCGCCTTGCTGTCGGTGACATGATTTTGAGTCCGTGCCCCGGCCAGTACCGCAGCGGAAGTCTTTCCGGTTACGAACCGACGAAAAGCGTCATATGACATGGAAATCTTTCCATCTTTCTGCAACATTTCGTGAACGGTTTTGATGGAATACCCTTTGGAAATCAGGTCTTCTATCTCCTGCCGCACCGCCAGAAATTCAACGCGGGCAAAACCGGAGCGAAGCCTTTTTTTCGGAAAACTCACAGCCCGCCCCGCCGTTGCCAGAAAATCGGGATTTTCCCGGTGGCATAGTTCCTGAAGGAAACATACCCCATTGTGATCTTGCCTTCGCTGACCAGTTGCCTGTGAATGGAGGACACGGGAAAGCCCTGTTTGAGCAACTCCGCGACCCGCTCCCGGACGGTCAGATATTCCACCCACGCGTAACCGTACTGGCAACCGCTGCCCGTTTTTGTTGCGGTATCCATTTTCATATCCAAAGCTCCTGAAACCATCCGTCGAAAGACGGCGGCTGTATTGCCCTGTCCGCATAGGCTCGCGCTCCGATCAGCAAATCATCGAAAGTATGCCCGGCGATTTTCGCCCGTATGAGCGCGGCCCTGATTCGTCGTCGATCCTCGGAAGGAAAGAGTGCGACAAAGGCATTGAAGACGGAGGCATATTCACGCACGGCGGCCTGTTCCGCTTCGCCTCTTGGCGGCGGCACAGCTTCCCGCTCAATGCCGGCGGGCTTCCTTTCTGGAGAGACATCCCCCGCGCCCTCCTGTACGGCCTCGTCAAGCCAGCGCCGCCCGCGCAGCCAGTTGGAAGGCAGAGGCACAAAGCGCCCATGCTCCCGCTGCCAGCTTGCCGAGGCGCGGAATTTTGCAAGTATTTCAAGCAGGATTGTCTGCGACGCCAGTTCCCCGCGACGGTGCAGCGCGTGCCAGACGGCGCGCGCAAGCTCCTTTGCTTCCTTGCGCGGATAGGCGGCATAGAACTCTTCAAAGTCTCTGTTGAGTGCGGAAAAGTCCTTCCCGCCCGACTGGTTTCGGGGGATCTGCCCGGTTCGTTTTGGAGGAGTCATCTCAGGAACAGCGGCAGGGCGGGAAGGAAATGCTTTGTTCCGTCCGGCGTCAAGCCCGGTCGCCGGACGGGAAGAAGTCGCCGGAGAAGGCGACAGGATGAAATATGTGGCCGCGCGGCCCGAAGCCGCGTGAATATCAATAAGCCGTTCCGCAGCCAGCACTTTTAACCATTTCTTGATGCTGGAGACGCAACAGCCCTGCCACTTGGCAAGATAGCCCTGAGAGGGCCAGCAATGCCCCTTTGAGCCGGACATTTGCCGGAGCTTGCCGTAAAGGAGCATGGCCCCGTGGGGAATGCCCTTGTGTACAACGGACGCGGGGATACGAATATCCCATTCCTGATTGCTCATGGTTTCAACGCCTTTACCTGAAAAAAGCGTAAAACAGAGCTGCGGAGCTTGACGCCGTTAAGCCTTTCGGCTAGAGTCATTGATACGGAATTTGCGTATCAACGCCCGCGAGTTCTGAAGAAGCCCGTGCATTGCTACTGCATGGGCTTTCGGTTTTTTCAGGCTGTTATTTCAATCTTTTTCTCGATCCTTCTTTTCCAGATTGCGTTAAACGGCTGGCTCTTCAGGCCGTGGACGCCGCCCCCACGACGACGGGGATCGGCCAATCCGATCCCGCGTTTCGCCTTTTGGCCGTCCTCCTCTCTTATCGTCTTAGTTCCCACAGCGACGACAGACGGCCTTATATTGTTTGCTGCCGTTTCGGCAGGTGGCGAACAATACGTTCTTATGACATGAGCGTTTTTTTCTGTGCGTATTGAGCATTTCCCCGGAGCGGGCTACAAGACACGCAGAGCGAAGAAACGACAGACGCCCGGACGCGACGGGAATCCGCGCGTCAGGGCGTCACAGCAAGAGGGAGTGCAGGGGATGAAAAAAGAAAAAACGTGGAGATTACCCGAAAAATCGGGCAATTCCACGTTCAAATTCTTTTGGCGTCCCCAAGGGGATTTGAACCCCTGTCGACGGCGTGAAAGGCCGTTGTCCTGGGCCGGCTAGACGATGGGGACGCAGGACATTTGCGTTGGCTGGGCTGCAAGGACTCGAACCTTGATTAGCGGAGCCAGAATCCGCCGTCCTGCCAATTGAACGACAGCCCAACGCAGGAATGGAAACTACGGAAAGAGTTCTGCTTTGTCAACAAAAATTTGCAATTTTTTTTGACGTCGTTTTCAGGCCGTTTCGCCGAGGGCTTCCACGTCCATATGAGCCAGAATCCAGCGCACGCACTGAGCGGGCGTATAGGGATGCGTGGCGCAGCGCAGGGAACAGTATTTCCGGTACAGCGCCTCGCGTTCATAAAAAATATCGGCAATACTCTGGCCGGGGGCAATGGCAAGCCCCCGCTGCGGATTGCGGGCAATGCGCTCCTCGATAATCTCCAGCGGCGCGTCAAGATAGATGATGGGCCCCATCTCCTGAAGACGCCGCATGCAGCGCTCACGGTAAACCACGCTGCCCCCGGTGGCTATAACCGTGCGCTGCAGGCGCAGCGACGACACCACGCCGTCTTCCACGTCAAGAAAGACCTCCTTGCCCAGCTCGTCGGTAATGGTCTGCAGGCGCGTACCGTACAAAGCCTCAATGAGATGATCCGAATCCACAAAGGCCCAGTCCAGCTCGCGGGCAAGGAGCATGCCGATGGTGGACTTGCCCACGCCGGCCATGCCGATCAGGCTGATGCAGGGAGCGGCCTTGGAAGGGGGCGCAATACGATCAAAGGAGGGGTGATGCATGGTGCGTTTCCTTGGGTTGGAAATAGGCTTTTTCTTGTACGATGTCTTTTCCCGCTTGCCAAGGGTCACGCAGAGGATTAAGGCGAAAAAAGCCTGATAGCGGTACCTTCCGCGTCTCTGAGCAGCGTCTAAGGAACAAAACAGGACGAAACGCAGCGCATTTCAACATATACAAGGTTTCACCAGAGAAAAAAGTCGATACCATTTTGAAAAAAGGGGGGGTATGGCTATTTTCACCAAAAATCTTGGGAAAAGGCTGCGGGAATTGCGAACCAAGGCCAGACTCTCACAGGATCAGCTGGCCGAGCAGGCCGGAATCAGTGCCAAATACCTTGGAGAAGTCGAACGCGGCGCCGTCAATGTTTCCGTGCTTATTCTGCACAAGCTGTCCGGCGTCCTCGGCGTAGGACTACCCGACTTTTTCGAGTCCGGACATCTGTCTCCAAGGGAAGAACTGGTCGCTCATCTTGTCGATATGCTCAATGAAGCCAGCGATCAGGAGTTGCAACAGGCCTATAGAGTTCTGCATGCCCTGTTGAGATGAGGTAACACCCGGATACATTTTTTTCAAAAAGAGCGCCGTCCCGCGAAGGACGGCGCTCTTTGCTGTTTCTTGGCCGCGCGGAGGGTTTGCCCGCGGCATACGCAGAAACGGAAAAAGGCGTCGCAGTTTTCTGCGACGCCTTTAACTTTCGTGGCTCCCCGAGACGGACTTGAACCGCCAACCTAGTGATTAACAGTCACCCGCTCTGCCGATTGAGCTATCGGGGATTGCTCGAAGCAACGAAGATGCTTTTACGGCAATGCCTCCGCTTCGTCAAGCAAAAATATGCGCCTGCTTCAAAAAAAATCAGGCGACTTCTCTTTTTCCGCCGTTTTCAGCGTTCGTGCCGCGTAATGGAAGGAACAAAAACCTCGTTCTGTTCCCCCGCAAGATTGCGGTTCCAGGCACGAATGGCGGCCCCCTGCGACACGGACCACTGCTGCGAGGTCTGACCGCAGGAGCACACGACCCGCCAGACATCCTCCCGCCGTCCGGGAGGACGCATGGATTCTAAATGAACATCATGGCCGCCGCAGGCGAGACAGGGACGAATGGTATGGGGATCTAATTCTTTCATGGGGTTGACCATATCAGCCTTGCAGCGACGAGACAAGAGCGTTCTGCACTGACGCTTCCCTGACGGCCCCCGTGGCAAGGTGGCTTCACAAGGAAACGGAATATCACTCCAAGGAGATTATCATGAAGAAGACCCTGCTTCCCCTCGTTGCCGCCGCCGCTCTCATTCTCCCCTCTGCCGCGCTTGCCGCCAACGGCGGTTTTCAGGGCGGTTCCCAGCCCATGGGCGGCTTTCAGGGCCCTGTAGGCGGCTCGCAGGCCGAAACCGTAGCCGCCGCCAAGAAGTGCTGGGACGACGCGCCCGTCGTGCTGACCGGCACCATTGTGGAACGCCTCGCCGGCAGCGACGACAAGTACACCTTCGCGGACAGCACCGGCCGCATCGTGGTGGAAATTGACTACGAAGTCTTTGCCGGTCGCACCGTGACCCCTCAGACCAAGGTGCGCCTCTTCGGCAAGGTGGACAAGGAAATGATGGAACCCACCAAGGTGGACGTCAAGTACCTTGAAATTGTAAAGTAATCCTGACAGCAATTCTCTCCCCGGACGCCGGTCTTCCGTCACATCGCCCTGTCGGCGGAAGACCGGCCCACAGGAAACGACAAAACAGCGTTCCTGCCGTTGCCCTTCCACACAAGCATCGGTTCTTCCCGCGGGAAGGCCGTTCAGTATAAGGATAGCGCCATGCAAAGAAAGACCATTATCGCTCTTGCCCTTGCCTCCCTGCTGACATTCCCCTGCGCTGTTTCCGCTGCCAACGGCGGTTTTCAGGGCCCCCAGGGCGGCATGGGCGGCTTCCAGGGTCCCACGTCCGCCGCGGACGCCGACACCGTTGCCAAGGCCCTGAAGTGCTGGGACGACGCGCCCGTAACCCTGACCGGCAATATTGTGGAACGCCTCGCCGGCAGCGACGACAAGTACATGTTCCGGGATGCCACGGGACAGGTCATGGTGGATATCGACGAAGATCTCTTCATCGGCCGCACCGTGACGCCGCAGACGAAGGTGCGCCTCTACGGCAAGGTGGACAAGGAAATCATGGAGCCCACCAAGATCGACGTCAAGCGTCTTGAAATCATTCAGTAGCGGAGCCCGGCATGCACAAGACCGTGAACAAGCCCGCCACGCTGGCGGCGCTGTTGCTGGTCGCCGCACTCTTTCCGCGGACGATTCCGGCCGCCGGATTCATGGGCCCGGGCGTAAGCTCCACCGTTACGTCGGCGGCGCAGGCGCTGGAAGCCGAAGACGACGCCCCCTGCGTGCTGGAAGGGCATCTTGTGGAACGCATTCCACAGCGCAAGAACCGCTATCTCTTTGAAGACGAAAGCGGGCGCGTGGTCGTCAAGATCGACCGGGAAACCTTCGGTCCGCTCACGGTAACGCCCAATGATCGCCTGAGACTCATGGGCGAGGTGGAATGGAGCAGCAAGCGCCCCAATGAAGTGGAAGTGGAAGGGCTGATGCTCCTGCCCTGACGCTGCCGTCCCGGTTCAACCGGCACGCACTTCACAAGTCTTTTCCGGCCGGAGCCGCCGCGTCCCGCACAACGGGGACGCGGCGGCTCCGATGCCGTATTTTCCTGCCGTCCCCGGGGTATCGCCATGAGCACAACTCTGCTGATTATCGAAGACAACGAAGATATTCTGGCAAACCTCTACGCCTATCTGGAGCCGCTGGGCTACGAGCTGGACTGCGCCCGCAACGGCCGGGCCGGTCTGGAAATGGCGCTGGAGGGTTCGTTTGACGTCATCGTGCTGGACGTAATGCTGCCGGGCATGGACGGTGTGACCCTGTGCCGTACCCTGCGCGACAAACACGGAAACGCCACGCCCGTCATCATGCTGACAGCCCGCGACACCGTAGCGGATCGCGTGCGCGGGCTGGAATCCGGCGCTGACGACTACCTCGTCAAACCCTTTTCCCTCCGGGAGCTGGAAGCCCGCATCCGCGCCCTGCTGCGCCGGGGGCACTACAGCGAAACGCCCTCAAACAGCGGCACGCTGCGCTTTGCCGATATTGAAGCGGACGTCCCCGCTCATCGGGCCTCGCGGCAGGGGCGGGAACTGCGTCTCAGCCCCACGGGCTTCCGCATTCTCTGCGAACTGCTCAAGGCTGCTCCCGGCATTGTGCCGCGCGAGGAGCTGGAGCACACCCTCTGGGGCGACGCCGCTCCCGGCGGGAGCGCCCTGCGCACCCACATCCACGAACTGCGTCAGGTTGTGGACAAACCCTTTGACGTGCCCCGCATCGAAACCGTCAGCCATGTGGGCTATCGCCTGCGCCCCGAAACGGAAGACGCATGATCCGCAGCGGCATTCGCGTCCGTCTGGTGGCCGCCTTCATGACGCTGGCCCTGCTGGTCGGCGTCGGAACGGCGCTGGCAGGTTTTTTTGCGTCTGAACGGATAGGCGCCTACCTCATTGAATGGCATGTCTCTCCCATTATGGACATGCTCATCGAGGCCGAGGAAAGAGCCTGGCGCGCGGAAGACGACGGACGCCGCCCCCTCTACTACGGCTCGGATCTGGCCGCCGGTCTTCGTCTGCATTTTTATGTGGGCAAGCAGCTCAAAGCGGACTGGGCCGATCTGCCGGACGGCATTCATTTTCAGGATAAAGGCAGCGGCTTTCTTCTCCTGCGTACCGGGGAGCATATCCGCTATGCGCTGGCAGGCGGCACAGGACAGCGTATGGCCCTGCGCAGCAGCATGATCCGCACGCTGCTCCTCTGCATCGGCGTCGGCCTTGTGGCGGCCACGCTGATCGCCTTTGTCCTTTCTCATCGCCTGAGTGCGCCGCTGGTGGGCCTGACTCGCGCCGTGCGGGAACGCGGCATGCCTGCGGGCGAAGACCGCGCCCTGCCGCCTCTGCCCCGGTACAAACATCCCTACGAAGTGCGCGTGCTGGCCGAAGCCATTGCCGCCCACGAACAGGCTCTGTGCGACTACGCCCGGCGCGAAAGCAGCTTTACCGGCGATGTCAGCCACGAATTGCGCACCCCCCTGACCGTCCTTCAGGGCGGACTGGAAATTCTCGATCTCCATGTGGCACGACATCCGGAAGCGGCCTCGCTGCGCCCGCTTGTGGAACGCATGAGCCGCACCGTCGCCGACATGAGCGCCACTGTCCGCGCCCTTCTGCTGCTGGCCCGCAATCCCGAATATATGGAACTGGAACAGGTGGATATGCACGCCCAGTTGCAGGAAGCGGCCCGGCGGCCCGGTATGGAACTGTCCTGCGACGGCCCGCCGCCCGCCCCGCTGCACACGCAGCGCGAGCTTGCCGCGGCCGTTGTGCGCAATCTGGTGGAAAACGCGCTGCACTATTCGGAAGACGGACGCGCCCGCATCCGACTGCATGCCGGGGGCTTTGACGTGATTAACCGAGGGCAAATCCCGGCTGACGTGGATATCTTTGAACGCGGCGTACGCGCCGCCCGCCCCGACAGCAGAGGCGTCACACCCGCGGGCAGCGGTCTGGGCCTGTCCCTTGTCCTGCGTATCTGCACCCGCCTCGGCTGGCGCATTACCTGCACAACCGACGCAACGACCACCACCTTCTGCGTCCTCTTCTCACCCGACGGCAGCGACACCCCCGCCCCGGAGCCCGCGGCATAAAGCATTCCTCCGGGGGGAAGGGG
>DXFI01000278.1 GCA_019114565.1 Candidatus Desulfovibrio intestinigallinarum
CATTGCAACCCGCTATGATAAATTGGCCGCGACATACCGGGCAAACGTCATGTTAGCGGCCTGTCTGATCTGGCTGCAATAAACTTTTTAGAAACAGCCCCTAGCAGAGGGGTTTCCCTTCCCCCCAAAACAACTTACGAATAGTGTTAACAGGCCCTAGAGACGTTTTCTCCTTCCGCAAGGGTACATACGCATGCAGGTATTGGGCAAAATTCTGAAAGTGCTGCTCTGTCTGGCGCTGCTGGCGCTGGTTCTGGGGCTTCTGACGGCGCTGGCCTGGTGGATGCACTGGCCGCTGGCCACAGGAGCCGTCATACTGCTGGGCCTGCTGGCGCTGGCGGTTCTGATTATTGCCGTGCGGGCCGGGGTGCGCTGGAGCAACAAAAAACTCTTCATCCGCAAGGTGCTGGACGAACAGCAGGCCGTGACCATGAGCGCGCCCGCCATAGGCGGCATGGCAGACGCATGGCGGCAGGGCATGCAGATCATGGCAACGTCGCCCGCGCGCTTTCATCAAACCCTGCGCTTCAGTCAGCCGTGGTTTCTGACCCTGACGCTGGATGCCGGGCCCTCGCTCTTTCAGGGTGCGGGCAAGACCGTACCCGCCGACGACAACGCGCCGCTGCACTGGCATTTTCTGCGCTCGTCCGTGGCGCTGGAATGCGCCGCGCCCGAGGGCGACGCGCAGGACTGGAGCACCCTGCTGGAACTGGCGGCGCGCCAGCGCGGCGGCTGTCCCTTCCGGGGGCTGGTGCTGGTCGTGTCGGCGCGTACTCTGCGCGAGATCGGAGAAGATATTCTGCCCGCGCGCGGCATGAATCTGGCCAATATTGTGCAGCAGTTCCTGCTCAGCCGCCGCCGCTCCTGCCCGGTCTTTGTGCTGGTGCGCGATCTGGAGACGCTGCCGGGTATGGACGCCCTGACGCGCCTGCTGCCGCCCGCCATGCTGGAAAGCTCGCCCGGTCTTGTGCTGCAAAACCCGGAAGAAGAACTGCCGCATGTCACCGAACAGGTCGCCCGGCTTCTGGAGCGCGGGCTTCAGGAACAGGCCGTGGACGGCATGCCTCCCCGGGGGGACGCCCTGCGGGCCCTCTGCGATCTGCGGGATCTCGGCCCGCGTCTGACGCGCCTGCTGTCGCCGCTGTGCACGCCGGTCGTGCATCAGGCGTTCAGTCCGCTGCGCGGCGTCCATTTCTGCTTCGGCGCGCCCCTGCCGGACAGAGGCGGTCAGCCTCCCTTCGTTTTCCCCTATTTTTCCGATGTGCTGCCCATGCAGGGCTATTCCCGCCCTCTGGGCGGCAGCCTGCCCTTTTTTGCCTCCACCCGCCTGTGGATGCTGGGCGCGTGGCTGCTGATCACTCTCTTCGTCTGCGGGCTGCTGACGGCCAACACCGTCTATCAGCGCAACGTCCTCCAGCTGCCCCCGCCGCGCACGGAAAGTATTTCGCATGACGAACGCATTCAGAAACTGTATGCGGAAATGCTCTATGCGCTGCAGCTGGAAAAGGCCCGCAAGAACTGGCTCCTGCCGACGCTGGGTCTGAACATGCTGGAACGCGCGGAGCAGCAGTGCAAGCTGCGCTTTGTGGAACAGACCTACGCAGCCGTCATGGCGCCCCTGCGCAGCCGTCTCCTGCATCAGCTCAGTCAGCCGGTAACCGAACAGAACAAGGCGCAGGCCCGGGACTCGGCCCTGCTCATCGGCTGGCTCTGCGACGTCATTTCCGAAAAGCTGCGCACCGGCGTTGTGGAAGAAAAGAAACGCATGGAAGTCTTCCCGCTGCTCGGCAATTATGAAGACTGGAACATGGTTTCCGCCCAGCTCTATCTGTTCGCGCTGGACTGGATGCCCGGCGGCGAAATGCAGGATGCGCTGGCAGCGGGAGTCCGCTCCCTGCTGGATCGCGCCGTCAGCCGCGACAATGCTTCTCTGCTGGACGACGTGGAGCAGGGCGTCAATGCCGGCATGCCCGCGGCGCGCATCTGCCTCTCGCACTTCTGGACGGAAACGCCTCTCGGCAGCGAAAAGGAAATGTGCATTCCTCCTGTCTACACGGCGCGCGGGCATGCCGTCGTGGAAGATGCGCTCGAAGATATCCTGACCATCGGCGGCAACAGTCCCGGCATGCGGCAGAATATCGAGGCCTACCGCCACGAATATCTGCGACGCTACGAGCGCGCCTGGCGCGACTTTGCCACGGCCTTCGGACAGGGATGGAGCAATCTGCAGCAAAGCGAAATCTTCGCCGCCATGGGAGCCGAAGGCAGCGCGGCGTCCCTGCCGCATGTGCGCCTGCTGCGCCGCATGGGCAGCGAGCTGCTGCCGCTGGCCCGTCAGGCAAAGGCCACCGGCACAAGCCTGTCGCCCTGGGTGCAGGATGCGCTGCTGCTGCAGGTTCTCTGCGACATTGCCCTCGCCGATCCCCAGAGAGAAACGCCGCAGGCCTGGCGCGGCATTATCTCTCTGTCGCTGGAATCGCCCGAGCTGCTGGCCGCCCTGCGCGACGTCACCCGGGACATGGATCACTTGCGCCAGTCTCTGGAAGCCGCCATGGCCCTGCGGCATTATCTGGGCCACTGCACGGAACTGCTGCGCGTCATGGCCAGTCAGGGCCGCTCGCTGACGCTGGCACAGGAGCATTTCGCCAATGCCAAGGATGCACCGGCCGAAAGTCCCTATACCGGCGCGCGCGAAGCCGTGAAGGCGGTTGTGCAGCCTCTGGCCGCGCCGCACGGCGCGGGACGTCTGCTTCTGGCCGATCTGCTCGACTGTCTGCGGCAGGGCATTACCGTGCAGGCGGCCGCCGCCGTGCAGCACAAGTGGGAGAATGAAGTTCTCAGCAGCCCCGCCGCCCTCTACGAAGGCAGCAATCTTGAGGCGCTTTACGGCAAAGACGGCGTGGTGACGCGCTTCCTTTCCCAGACGCTCGCGCCTCTGTTCCGGCGGCAGGACGCCGCGCCGGCGGCCGCCTTCTGGGATGGCACGCCCTTCCCCTTTACCGCCGACTTCCTCTCGGCCATTTCCCGCGCCGAAGCCGTGGCCGCCGTGCCGCCGCGCGACGCCTACGACGTTCTGCTGCGCTCGCAGCCGACGATTCTCAACCGCGAAGCCACGCAGCGCCCCGACAGCACGGAATTCTATCTCCAGTGCACGGACGCGCCGCAACGGCTGCTCAACAACAATTATCCGCGCTCGGCCCGCATCCACTATGCGCCCGCGCAGTGCGCCGCCGCGGGCATTGTCCTGCGCTTCCCAGACTTTGAAGCCCGGTACGTCTATCCCGATTTCATCGCCTTCCTGCGTGATTTCCAGTACGGCGAACGCACCTTCACCCCCGGCGACTTCCCCGATGCCGCCCAGAAGCTTGCCGCCATCTCGGCGAACAGCCTCACGGTGCGCCTGCTGCCCGACAATTCCGCCGCCATTCTCGAAGCCAAGGACAACGAACCCGCCACACTGCCCGAAAGGATCGTCTACACATGGTAACGCCCGCCAATGCAACACGCCTTCTCTGCCGCGCCATGTTCGGCGTCTGGCTGCTTGCCGTCTGCGGCATGGCTCTCGTCGCCCTGGGCGGCGGCTCCTCGACGGGCAATCTGCTGGCGCTCATGTTCACCCGCCCCGTTGCCCGCACACCGGTGACGCCGCCTCCGCCCCAGCCGCTCGCGCAGGCGGAACCGACGCCCGAACCGGCGCCGGCCGCCGCGACGCCGGAACCGCAGCCCGTAGCCGAAGTTTCCCCGTGGCGGGATCTGCCGCACGGCAAACGCCCGGGCAAAGGACGTCTTTATCCCCCGCGCATAGAAGTTCGCAAGGACGGCTCACTCCTGCTGCTCTTTGCCTATGAGGGCACGCCCGGCGAGCATACCGTCATCACTCCCGCCAACGTCACTTCCCGCAGCGTGGACCTTCACGGCCAGTGGAGCGCGCAGGTCACCGTGAACGCCCGTCCCCAGAGCGGCTGCGTCCAACGCCTGCAAATAGCCTCCCATCCGTCATGGATACGCGTCAGTGCCGTCTCGCGCGGCGGTAAGCCGCTGGACGCCGATGTCAGCTATTCGGATAAGGATATCCGCATTATCTTTCATCCCCGATAAATGTCTCGGGAGCGGGGAAAAGCGCCTGTCCGCTTCCCCGCTCCCGTCATTCCCCGCACGCACAACGCAGGAATTTCCCATGTCACGACTGCGCTTTCTGGAACGGCTGCGCCATGCCCGGCAGCAGGGCGACGAGCGCAACACCGTGGAAACAACGGACATCATCCAGTCCGTGACCAATCACCTGTCCCGCATTCTCAATACCCGGCAGGGCAACACCGTGCTTGATCAGGACTTCGGCATGCCGGATTTCAGCGCCCTTGGCGCATCTTTCAGCACAACAGAACTTCCCCGCATCGAACGGGAGCTTTCCGCCTTCATCAGCCGGTGCGAACCACGTCTGAAGCAGGTACACATCCGCTACGCCCCGGACCCCAACCAGCCGTTGCAGCTGGCCTTTTTTCTTGATGCCGAACTTGCGCTGGAAGAAGAAACCGTCCGCATTCACTGGACAACCCTTGTGGAACCCTCCGGTCGCGTCGTCATCAATACGTAAGTTTTTCCCTATGGAAAGAACCCATCCTGCAATTATGACGAAGTGCAACATAATTGCAAAGCTCTGTGGCGCATGCTACAAGAAAGTAACGAACCAGACGCGCCGCCATTCCGAAACCAAAACGGGCAGCAGCCTGTCAGAACACAACATCCCGCAATGACAGACATTCCGGGACAGTTGCCGCAGTCTCCACCGGCAGCAATCTCCGCCCTCCCCTGCAAGGCCCGAAAAACAGTCGTTGCACCTCACCCGGACAGTGGCAGACGCGCCTGCAAAAAGTGTCTTTCTCGAAAATTCCAGAGTGTTTTTCCTTTGAAAAAAATAAAACACGAGGCGGCGACACAGCGCCGTCCGGCCCGAGATAAGCGAAAAACCCGCATTTTTTCCGCGAAACGACAGGCCGTGTGGTTTGAAATGCGAAGCATTCCAAACTAAAAATACTCTACCGGATTCCATATGCAGCTTCGAGAATTGGGACGACTTCCCGTCAGCGACACTGCTCCCGCAGGCACAGAACCCCGTCAAAGCGCGGACTATGAACGCCTGCTGGAAGAGACAGGCAAGCTCAGCTCCCTGCAGGGCGCTGCCGCCGTCAACTGGAATACCGTCGTCGAAAGCGCCGCCGCCGTTCTGGAACGCCAGGCCAAGGATATTCCCGCCGCCGTCTATCTCTGCGTAGGGCTGACTCACAACGACGGACTCCGGGGTCTGGCCGACGGCGTCCGCGTGCTTGCCGATCTGCTTGCAAACTGGTGGCAGACCTGCTTCCCCCCACTCAAGCGCCTGCGTGCCCGCGTCAATATGCTTGTGTGGTGGCGGGATCGCATTCTGCCCCTGCTCGACGCGCCGCATGCCCCCATCGCCCCGGCCCTGCGCGACGATCTGCTCACATCGCTGCGCGAACTGGATGCCACGCTCGGGGACGTGCTGCCCGATCTGCCGCCGCTGCGCGATCTTCTGGAGCGCGTGCAGCGTCTGGAAGTCACGGAAGAAGAGGCTGCAACGCCGCCCGCCGCGCCCGATACCCCGCCGGAAGCGGCAATGCCTCCGGCCCCCGCCCCGGCTCACGAACCGGCGCTTTCCGCACCGCAGGCCGCTCCGGCAGCGCCTGCGCCCTCGCCACCTGTCCCCCCTGCCGCCCCGGTCAGCCCCGCTCCGGCGACGCCGCCCCCTGCCGATGCCGACGCCGCCATGACGGCCTATCTCGCGGCGGCCCGCGCGTATGCGGCGCTGGCCTTTGCCGATCAGCTTCCCGCAACGCCCGCCGCCTGGAGCGCTCTGTATGCGGCGCTCTGGGGACGTATCGAAAAACTGCCGCCGGCGGACAATCAGGTGACGGCGCTGCCCGCGCCGCAGGAAGAAGACCTTGCGCCCTGCCGCAGCCTGCTTGCAGGCGGACGTCCCGCCGAGGCCGCCGCTGCCCTCGCCCGTCTTCTGCCCGCCTGTCCGCTCTGTCTGGACGCGCAGCATCTCCTTTTTACGGCGCTGACCGCCTGCGGACGTCCGGCCGACGCGGCCCTTGTCCAGAGGGAAGCCCGGGCGCTTGCAGCCCGTCTGCCGGGTCTGACGGCCTTGAAATTTGCCGACGGACAGCCCTTTGCCGGCGCCGGAACGCGTCAGTGGCTGCACGCTGAAGACAGCGCCCCGGCAGCGGATCGCGGCCCGGCGGCGGATGACGAAACGGAAAACCTGCGTGCAAAAGCACGGGAAACAGCCGCCGGAGGCAATCTTGCCGCGGCGCTGGATACGCTCGAAGACGCCCGCCGCCGTCTGGGCGAGCGGTCGGCGCGGGCCTTTCCCCTGCGCATGGAGCAGGCCCGGCTGCTGGCGCAGGCCGGACACGCGCAGGCTGCCGTCCCGCTGGCCGAGGAACTGGAACACGGCCTGGAGGCGCGGGGCCTGGCCGACTGGCAGCCGGAGCTCTGTCTGGAGGCTCTCTGCATCTGCCATGCGGTATGGTCCGGTCTTGAAACGCCGGAAGCCCGTACCCGCGCCGCGACCATCGCCGCGGCCATCTGCCGCATACGGCCTTCACGGTCTCCCTTTCTGTAACAGTCCGGCATTGCCCGCCCGCGGGTGATACCGTCATTTTGAAATACGAGGCGCACGGCCCGCAGGGCCGTAGTCAACGCTCAGACATGAGCAGGAGGATACATGAGCAAGGAAGGTTCCGTCGCCCCCAAGGAACGCGTCAATATTGTCTATCGCCCCGCGACCGGCGACGCCAAGGAAGAGGTGGAACTGCCTCTTAAGCTGATGGTGCTCGGCGACTTCACCCAGCGCGAAGACGACAGGCCGCTGGAAGATCGCGATCCTGTTTCCGTGGACAAAAACAATTTCAACGACGTCATGAAGGGGCAGGGCCTCGGCATGACCATCAGCGTGCCCAACAAGCTGGCCGACGACGATCCCGACGCCCGGCTTGCCGTTGAACTGAAATTTGAAAACATCAACGATTTCACCCCGGACGCCATTGTCCGGCAGGTGCCGGAACTGGCGCGGCTGCTGGAACTGCGCGAATCGCTCAAGGCCCTCAAGGGACCGCTGGCCAATGTGCCCGAATTCCGCCGCAAGGTGCAGGAAATGGTTTCCGACGACAAGGCCCGCGCGGCCCTGCTCAACGAGCTGAACATCGACGAAAAGTAAGGAGCCCCCATGAGCCAGACTGAAAACGCGCCCGCCGCCGCACCGGCAGCCGCAACCAGCCTGCTGGACGAAATTGTCGAAGCGACGCGCCTCAAACCCGGCGACGACGGTTTTTCCGCCACCCGCGACGGCCTGCAGGCCTTTCTCAAGGAACTGGTGGCCCAGCCCTCGGAAGACACCAAGGTTTCTCCCGCGCTGGTGGACAAGCTCCTTGCCGATCTCGACAAGCGCCTCAGCGCCCAGGTCAACGCCATCATGCACAACGAGCAGTTCCAGAAGCTCGAAAGCGCCTGGCGCGGCCTCAAGTACCTTGTGGACAACACGGATTTCCGCCAGAACATCAAGGTTGAATTTCTCAGCGTCAGCAAGGACGATTTGCTGACCGATTTCCAGGACGCCCCGGAAATCATGAGTTCCGGCCTGTACAAGCACATCTATACGGCGGAATACGGCCAGTTCGGCGGCCAGCCCGTAGGGGCCATCATCGGCAACTATGAATTCGGCCCCGGCCCTCAGGACATGGAGCTGCTGCAATACATGAGCTCGGTGTCCGCCATGTCGCACGCCCCCTTTGTCGGCGCGGCGGGCAAGGAATTCTTCGGCATTGATTCGTGGGAAGACCTGCCCAATCTCAAGGATCTCAAGTCCATTTTCGAGATGCCGCAGTATACCAAATGGCGCTCCTTCCGCGAATCCGAAGACGCCCGCTATGTGGGCCTGACCCTGCCCCGCTTCCTGCTGCGCGTGCCCTACGGCTCCAATACCGTGCCCGCCAAAAGCTTTGTCTTTGAGGAAGACGCGTCCGACAACAACAATTTCTGCTGGGGCAACACAGCTTTCGCCTTTGCCGGTCGCCTGACGGACAGTTTTGCCAAATACCGCTGGTGCGCCAACATCATCGGCCCCCAGGGCGGCGGCGCGGTCGAGAACCTGCCCATTTACACCTTTGAATCCATGGGACAGGTGCAAACCAAGATTCCCACGGAAGTGCTCATTTCCGAACGCCGGGAATATGAACTTTCCGAAGAAGGCTTCATCGCCCTGAGCATGCGCAAGGGCGCCGACAACGCCGCCTTCTTCTCGGCCAACTCCTGCCAGAAGGCCAAAGTGTTTCCCAATACCGCCGAGGGCAAGGCCGCGGAGCTCAACTACCGCCTTTCCACCCAGCTGCCCTACATGATGATCATGAATCGTCTCGCGCATTACATCAAAGTCATACAGCGCGAAAACATCGGCACATGGAAGGAGCGCAACGATCTCGAGCGCGAGCTCAACACCTGGATCAGCCAGTATGTGACCGAAATGGACGATCCCGATCCCGTAACTCGCAGCAAGCGCCCCCTGCGCATGGCGCAGATCACCGTCAACGACGTGGCTGGCGAACCCGGCTGGTATACCGTAGGCATCATGGCCCGTCCTCACTTCAAGTATATGGGCGCCAGCTTCACCCTGTCGCTCGTGGGCAAGCTGGACAAGAGCTAACGGACGCCTGCCGGAATACTGCGTAGACGGCAGGGGCACGTAAACGAACATCCCCCGGATAACCCTCAACACGCGAGGTATGTATCATGGCACTGACGGCTTATATGAAGGTGGAAGGCAAGTCCCAGGGCGAAATCAAGGGCGATTGCCCGCAGGGCGGCGACAAGAAGGACAAGGTGCTGGTCTACGCGGTCGAACACCTTGTGGAGATTCCCAAGGACACGCATACCGGTCTGCCCACCGGCCAGCGCATTCATCACCCCCTGACCATCACCAAGCATCTGGATCAGGCCAGCCCCAAGCTGTACAAGGCCTGCTGCACCGGCGAACAGTGCACCGTCACCATTGACCACTACCGCATTGCCGCCGACGGCACCGAAGAAAAGTATTTCACCATCAAGCTGGAAGAAGCCATCGTGGTGAGCATGAAGAAGGAAACCCCGCTGACCTTCCTGCCTGAAAACAAGCCCTATCACGACATGGAAAGCGTCTCCTTCACCTACTCCAAGATTACCTGGACCTATAACGACGGCAACATCGAATACGTCGACGACTGGAAGAAGTAGGCCGCACAATCACACAGGGCGCGTCCTTCCGGGCGCGCCCTTTTTCCTTCTTTCCGGCGTCGGTAATAGAGCAAATTCAGTTTGAAACGCTGCGCGTTTCAAACCATACGGGCTGTCGTTTCGCGGAAAAAGCGCTGTTTTTCCGCTCATTTTTGGGTGGCGGCGCTATGCCGCCGCCTCGCGTTTTAGCTTTTTCAAAGCTAAAACGCTCTACCTGCTGCGGTACATTTCACCTTCAACATGCTTGGGAGAATCCATGATCGGTGTGGATATGAAAGGGCTGATCGACAAGTGCGACAGCTTTTGTCAGCAGGCGCTCAACAGTGCGGCAGGCATGACCGTACACAGGGAGCATTACGAGGTCTGCTTCGAGCATTTCCTGCTTGCCTGCCTTGAAGAACCGCGCTGCGACGTTGCTCTGATGCTGGCGGCGGCAGGCGTGGATACGGGCAGCCTGCGGGCGGCCGTCAACCGCAGTCTGGAACAGTTCCGCACGGGCAACAGCGGACGGCCGGTCTTTTCGCCCACGCTGCAGGATGTCATGGAAGCCGGCTGGCTGGTGTCGTCGGTGGATCTGGGCGGCGCGCGTCTGCGTTCCGGCGGCATTCTGCTGGCCTTTGTGCGCCGTCCCAATTTTTACGCGCAGGGCGACTATACCCGGCTGCTGCGCGACGTGGAGCCGGACGCCATGCTGCGGGGCTTCGGCGAGGTGCGCGCTGCCTCCGTGGAAGAACAGGAATCCGCCCTCCCCTCCGGCCCGGCAGCCGATGCCGCAAACGCTGACGGCCAAAATGTCCCCGCGGGCGAGGGCTTCATTGCACGCTTCTGCGAAGACATCACGGCCAAGGCCGACGCGGGCAAACTGGATCCGGTTTTCGGCCGGGATCAGGAAATCCGGCAGATGGTGGACATACTGGCCCGTCGCCGCAAGAATAATCCCATTCTGGTGGGAGAACCGGGCGTCGGCAAAACAGCCGTCATGGAAGGACTGGCGCTGCGCATCACGCAGGGCGACGTCCCGGAAACCCTGCGCGGCGTCACGCTGCTGGGGCTGGATATGGGGCTTCTGGAAGCCGGAGCCTCGGTCAAGGGCGAGTTTGAACGCCGCCTCAAGGGCGTTCTGGATGAGATCAAGGCCTCGCCAAAGTCGATCATTCTCTTTATCGACGAAGCCCATCTGCTGGTGGGCGCGGGCAATGCCGCCGGCGGTTCGGATGCCGCCAACCTGATGAAACCCGCGCTGGCCCGGGGAGAAATCCGCACCTGCGCCGCCACCACCTGGAAAGAGTACAAGAAATATTTTGAAAAGGACCCGGCACTGGCGCGCCGTTTTCAGGTCGTCAAGCTGGACGAGCCCAGTCCGGCGACCACGGCCCTGATCCTGCGCGGTCTGCGCGCAGGCTATGAAAAAAGCCACGGTGTGCTGATTCGTGACGAAGCCATCGAGGCCGCCGCCGATTTCGGCGCGCGCTACATCAGCGGTCGCTTTCTGCCGGACAAGGCCATTGACCTGCTGGACACGGCCTGCGCGCGCGTCAAGGTATCGCTGGCCTCGCGTCCCGCGCCGCTGGAAGACGCCATCCGGCGTTCACAGGCGGGACAGCGGGAACGTGCGGCGCTGGAACGGGATCGCGACGAAGGTCTGCCCGTGGACGAGCAGCGCCTTGCCGAAATCCGTCATACCATCGAAGAGGCCGACGCCGAGGCCGCCCGTCTGGAACAGAACTGGCAGGAAGAGAAACGGCTGGCACAGGCCCTGCTGGATGCACGCGGCGCGCTGAACGCCCTGCGCGCTGCCTCCGGCAACGCAACCGCGCCGGAAGCAGCGCCGGAAACAGTAAACGGAGAAAACGCAACGGTTGTCGCAGACGCAACCGGACCGCAAACCGAAGAGGAAGCGCTGGAGGCCGTACGCGCCGCCCGTGAGGCACTGGAAACATGGCAGGCCGGGAAACCGCTGATCAATGTGGAGGTCAACGCCGAAACCGTGGCGCGCGTCGTTGCGGACTGGACGGGCATTCCCGTGGGCAAGGTCGCCCGCGAGCAGGCCGGACAGATGGCCCTGCTGGGCGAAACGTTGGCCCGGCGCATCAAGGGACAAGATGCGGCTCTTGCCGCCGTTACCGAAGGCATTCAGGCGGGCAAGGCGGGCCTGCGCGGGCCGCAGCAGCCTCTGGGCGTCTTTCTGCTGGTGGGGCCGTCAGGCGTGGGCAAGACGGAAACCGGGCTGGCGCTGGCCGACGCCCTGTTCGGAGACGAAAGCTCCATTGTCACGGTGAACATGAGCGAATTTCAGGAAAAGCACATGACATCGCGCCTGATCGGTTCCCCTCCGGGCTATGTGGGCTACGGAGAAGGCGGCCTGCTGACCGAGGCCGTGCGCCGCAAGCCGTATTCCGTGGTCCTGCTGGACGAAGCCGAAAAAGCTCATCCCGATGTGATGCAGCTCTTCTATCAGGTCTTCGACAAGGGCGTGCTGACCGACGGCGAAGGCGTGGAGGTCAGTTTCCGCAATACGGTCATTATGCTGACTTCCAATCTGGGTTCGGCCATTACGCAGCAACTGTGCGCGGACGGACGCACGCCTGACGCCGCTACGCTGACAACAGCCCTGCGCCCCACGCTGTCGCACCATTTTCAGCCTGCCCTGCTGGCGCGTATGACCATTGTTCCCTATGTGGGCCTGACGCAGGAAGCTCTGCGCATCATTGCGGAACAGAAGCTGACCTCTCTGGCCCGCCGTCTGCACGGCAACAACGGCATGACGCTGACCTGGGACGATGCCCTGCCCGCAGCCCTGGCCGCCCGCTGCACGGAAACGGAAACCGGCGCGCGCAATATCGATGCCGTGCTGGCAGGCTCCATCCTGCCCACGCTGTCGCGCCGGATACTGCAGCGCATGACGGAAAACGGCAACGACGACGCTGCGGAAGTACATATGAGCGTTGCGGAAAACGGCGACATGACCATCAGCTTTGCCGGCAGCGACTCCCGCGAAGCCGCACCGGAAGCCGGCGCAACGACCGACGAGGAAACCGCAACGCAATAACGCAACAATAACGCAAACCAGCAAAACGCGAGGGGCCGGCGCTTTTGAACGCCGGCCCCTCGCATTTTGTAAAAAATACAAAATAATCAATAAGATAAATATATTCATCAACAGTTCGTCTGTCAGTGGAGAAGTTTGAAGGAGAACAATTGGGTAATTAGTCCTTATTAGTAAAAAGTCTGCTATCATTAACATCCTGATGGTTATTTGTTATGATATACGCAAAGATAAAATATATACTACTACTATTATATTATAAGTTTATGTGCTATATTTTTTTGCAAAAAAATATAGTTCTTTACACATCATCTAATAAAGATTCGTTTAGCAATATAAGTTCTATTGCCAGTGAGTTTGATAGCAAAAATATAAAATATACAATATTAACTTGTGATGATAAAAAAAATAATAAATTTTTATTCTTGAGAACGCTGGCAACGGCAAGAGTTCTTGTCATCGATGCTGACTCGCCTGCAGCAAAGATAGAGTTGCATCGGAACACATATCTTATCCAGTGCTGGCATGCTGGAGGGGCATATAAAAAAATAGGCTTCGATGCTAAAAGAAAAGGGATCTCCCCTGAACTTGAAGAAAGGAGACTTACAAGAATACATCGCTGTATTTCTTATTTTATATGCACATCTCATGAAACCGCTAAAGTTTATAGCAGAGCATTTCGCCTGGATAGGAAGAATATGCTTATTTTCGGGATGCCGCGTCTTGATTCGATAATCCAAAAGATGCCATTTGCCGCACCTGAAGAGGTTACAATTCTTTACGCACCGACATTTCGAACAAAAAATAATATTCGTAAAATACCGAGTCCTCCAGATATTCTTGAGTTTCGCTCTCAGCTGGAGTCTGTTTTTAATTCTTCAATACGCTTTGCTTTTCGAGGCCATCCTACAGCGCCAGGGCTCATGGAACTTCAGGGGTGGGAGGACTGGTCCGCTTTGCCGCAGAGTGAAGCGCTGCAGCGAACGTCCATATTAATTACTGATTACTCATCAATATTTTTTGATTATCTGCCATTTAGAAGGCCTATTATTTTTTATGTTCCAGATATTGAAAGATATCAAAATGAAGAGCAGGGACTGTATTTTTCTCCATATGATTTATTCCCGAAAACAACATGTGCCACAGAAAAAGAACTGATTAATATACTTATGAATTGCAAGAGTCTAGACATAGATTACGAATCTGTCTGGAGGAAGTATATGAAAGCCTGTGACGGCCATGCAACAAAGCGGCTCTGTTCTTTTATAGAGCATCTCATGGAGAGAAGCTGAAATGAATTTTGCTGTATTGCTTGCTGGGGGAACAGGCTCTCGCATGAAATCATCCAGAGTTCCTAAACAATTTCTGGAGTTGGGAGGAGAGCCCATTCTCCGCCTTACAGTAGATAAATTTTTGGCCTGTCCCAAGATAGA
>DXFI01000279.1 GCA_019114565.1 Candidatus Desulfovibrio intestinigallinarum
CTCCTCTCGCGTCAGCAGAGGGGGTTCCCCCTCCCCCGGAGAAAAAGAGCTACCGGATATACTGCGGAATATTAAGCAGGACTTCGCGGGTAAAGGAAATGATCTTGTCCATCAGCCAGGGCAGCGCCACAAGCAGCGCCAGAAACATGCTGACGATCTTGGGAATGAAGGTCAGGGTTTGTTCCTGAATCTGGGTTGCGGCCTGAATGATGCTGAGGATGATGCCGACGGACAGTCCCACGCCCAGCATGGGCAGGGCCATCATGAGACAGAGCTCGATAGCCTGTCTGCCGAAACCGACCACAAATTCTGGCGACATGGCGAAACCTCATTGCAACGAAGTTGACGGGGAATACACGGGCGTCAGAGCATGAAGCTGTTGACGAGGGAACCGACAAGAAGATTCCAGCCGTCAACCATGACGAACAGAAGCAGCTTGAACGGCAGCGACACCATCATGGGCGGCAGCATCATCATACCCATGGCAAGCAGGATACTGGAAACGACCATGTCCATGACGAGGAAGGGAATATAGATCAGGAAGCCGATGGTAAAGGCCGTCTTCAGCTCGCTGATGACGAAGGCCGCGGCCAGCATCATGGTCGGGACTTCTTCCTTGTTCTTGGGAGCCTCCATCTTGGTGATGGAGTAGAAGATGGAGATATCCTTTTCCCGCGTGTGCTGGAACATGAACTTTCTGATGGGTTCCTGAGCGCGGTCGAGGGCTACGCGGTAATCTATCTGCTCATGCAGATAGGGTTGCAGGGCCTCGTCGTTGATGCGCTTGCCCACGGGAAACATGATGACCACGGTAAGGAAGATGGCGAGGCTGGCCAGCACCTGCGTGGGCGGCAGCTGCTGCACGCCCATAGCCTGCCGCAGAAAGCTGAACACGATGATGATGCGTGTAAAGCTGGTGATGGTCAGCACGATGGAAGGCGCCACGGAAAGGATGGTCAGCAGAAAGAGCACATCCAGCAGGACGGAAACCTTGCTGGGTTCGGGCGCGCCGCCGGAAAGCGTCAGCTGCAACGAAGGGGCGCTCATGTCCTGCGCCGCCCGGGCGAGGTCAGGAAGCAGCAGGATGGTCGCCAGAAGGGCCAGCGTCGGCAGCAGCATCATCCAGTGCCTGCCGGAAGGACTTGCTTTCGTTTTCATGCGACACAGTGTCCTCAGAAGCTAAGAGAGTGATGTTCTGTTCCGTAACGCCGAGAAGGAGGCGTTTGCCCATGAAGCGCACGACCGTCAACCCCTTTCGCGGGCCGAGAGGCATCTGTGCCTCCATGATGAGCGCGTCGCGGGGCAGACTGCCGGGACGGGGCAGGAAGTTGAACCTGCCGTAGCGGCGCAGCAGCCAGAGCATGAACCAGAGAAAGGCCAGCAGCAGGAAGACCGCGCCCAGCGCCTGAATATACCCGCCCCAGGAAAAGGCATGCTGCGAAAGAGCGGCCGGTTCGGAAGCGGGCGGCGTCTGCTCTGCCGCGAAAACGGCAGCGGCCCGCAGGCTGCCGAGGGCAAGACCCGCAAGGCCGAAACAGAGCCTGCCGCAGGCGCGTTGACGGACGGCGCGCCGCACACGCGGGAAACGCATGTGCGGCGCTGACCACAGGAAGCAGGGCCTAGCCAAGCTGCTTCACCCGCTCGATGGGGCTGATGATATCCGTAAGACGCACGCCGAACTTTTCGTTGATGACGACAGCTTCGCCGCGGGCCACGAGCTTGCCGTTCACGTAGACTTCCAGCGGTTCGCCGGCGAGCTTGTTCAGTTCCACGACGGAACCCTGACCGAGCTGCAGCAGTTCGTTGATGAGCAGACGGGTCCGGCCCAGTTCCGCGGACACGTCCAGCGGAATGTCGAGGATGAAGTCCAGTTCGCGCTTGAGCTTGTTGTCGGAAGGCTGACGCGCGGTTTCGGTCATGTCCTTGAACTTGGCGTCGGTGGCCTGCTGCGCCGTGGACGTTTCGGCCATCTGCTTTTCGGCGGTAACGGCTTCGTCCTGCGCGAGCGAGGCGGCCCAGTCGGCGGCCAGCGCATCGTCACCGGAAGCGTTTGCGGTTGGAGTAGCGTCGCCGAAGCCGAGATCGGCGCCGAGGTCTTTGCCGTCGAGATCGAGCCCGGCCAAAATATCCTGATCGTCTGCCATGAGAAACCCCGTTGCTTGTCATCGCTGCGGCGCCGCCCGCAGAGAACGGCGGCCGCGCGGAAATTTTTTGAAAGTTGTCTGTCCCCGGGAGCCGGCGCTCCCGCAGCCGGAGGCCCGGCTATTGCACCACAAAATCCGTGAAATAGACGCGAATGACGCGCTGCGCGCCCAGAATCTGATTGAGACGCGCGGCCACTTCGCCCTTAAGCAGCACCTTGCCGTCGGGGGTGGCCACATCGCCGTAGGACTTGCCGGCCAGCAGCATGATGATGGCATCCCGCACGCGGGGGGCCTGCTGCTGCAGCTGGGCGGTCACATCCTCGTTCAGTTCCACTTCCATGCCGATCTTGAGATAGCGCCGTCCGGCAGGGTCTGCCAGATTGACGGTAATGCTCGGCAGGGGGACCACGATGCCGCCGCTGCGGGGCAAGTCGCTCTGACGCTCAATGCGCACGCCGCCCTGGGCGTTCTGCTGCGGGGCCTCCTTCTTGCCGTCGGGGGCGTTCGCCTCACCGGCCGCCTGTTCCGTCTTGGCGGGGGCGTCCGCCGTGCCGGGAGCCGCAGGACCGCGCATGTACAGCCACCAGTACCCGCCGCCGCCCACGGCGGCAAGAGTAAGCAGCACGATCAGGAGAATGATGATGCGCTTGCCGCGTGACGACTTTTTCTGCTTCTTGTCGTCTTCGCCCGCAGGCAATGCCGCCTGCTCGTTTCCTTTTGCTGCCATAAGACCTCCCTCTTCTTGCTGAGCCGTTCGCCGGAGCCAGAGCATTTTTCAGTTTGAAACGCGCTGCGCTTCAACCCCTGCGACCTGTCGTTTTGCGGAAAACGCATTTTTACCGCTCACTTCGGGCCGGGCGGCGCTGGACGCGCCTCGCGTCCCGCCTTTTTCAAAGGCAGAACGCTCCAGGTCACGGCGACGTTGCCGACGCTCTTTTCCGGATATCAAAGCATTTTTCGTGCCAGTTTCATTTTTTTGGCGGTCGCGGACCAAAAATATCCGTACCGATGCGGACGATGGTCGCGCCTTCGGCAATGGCTGCCGCAAAATCGCCGGACATGCCCATGGAAAGATGGGGCAGCGGCAGACCGCATTCTTCCCGCAGGGCGTCACGCAGGCGACGCAGGCGGGCGAAATAGGGCCGGGCGGCCTCCCCGGCATCAAAAACGGGCGGCAGGCACATCAGTCCTTCCAGCGACAGGTGGGGACAGTGCGCCTGCACATGAGCGGCCAGGGCGGACGCTTCCGCGGCGGGAATACCCGCCTTCTGCGGTTCGTCGCCCACGTTGATTTCCAGCAGGACGGGCTGCACGCTCCCGGCGGGCATGTGCCGTTCCAGCGCGTCGGCCAGCTTGACGGAATCCAGCGTGTGGATCAGAGCAAAGGCTCCGGCCACCTGCCCGGCCTTGCGGCTCTGCACATGGCCGATCATATGCCAGCGCACATCGCCGCACAGCCCCTGCGCCTGTAACAGAGAACGCTTTTCCAGCGCTTCCTGCACATAGTTTTCGCCAAAGTCCACCTGCCCGGCGGCGGCCACTTCGGCCACATCCCCGGCGGGATGGAGTTTGGACACAGCCACAAGCCGGACCTCTTCGGGCCTGCGCCCGGCGGCGGCCACGGCTTCGGCCACGCGCTCCAGCACGGAGGCGTAGCGTGCGCGCAGGGCGTCGTTGCTCACAGGCTTTCTCCCGACAGGCCCAGCTCCCGCAGGAAGGCGGGGTCTTCCGTCCACTGCTCGCGCACCTTGACCCAGAGTTCAAGATGCACCTTGCCTTCAATAAGCTCCTGAATATCCTTGCGGGCCTCGATGCCGACCTGTTTCAGCGTCGATCCGCCCTTGCCGATGACCATGCCCTTGTGCTGGGGCGAGGCCACATAGATCAGCGCATGGATGACCGTCTGGCCGCGCTCGGCGTCTTCCTGCCAGCTTTCGATGTCCACGGCGATGCTGTAGGGAACCTCCTGCCGCAGCAGCAGAAAGAGCTTTTCGCGAATGATTTCCGCCGCCATGAAGCGCACCGGCGCGGTCGAGATCTGATCCTCGGGGAACTGATCCTCGCCCTCGGGCAGCAGGCTCTTGAGCAGCGCGGCCAGCTCGGGCAGACCGTCCTTGCGCAGCGCGGAAACAGGAAAGATTTCCGCGCGGGGCCACATCTCATTGAGGCGCGTCAGCAGGGGGAGCATGCGGCTCTTGTCCGCAAACATGTCCACCTTGTTGACAACCACCACGAGGGGACGCTCGTCGCCGGCCAGCGCCTGAGCCACGGGTGCAATGTCGCGCTCCAGAAATTCCGGCTTGCGGATGTAGAGATGGGCGTCCAGCATCAGCACGATGACATCGGCCTGACCAAGGCTCTGCCATACGGCCTGAATCATGGTTTTGCTGAGACGGCCGCGCACCTGCGACAGGCCCGGCGTATCCATGAAGATGGCCTGCGCGTCATCGTCGGTCAGAATGCCGACGATCTGATTGCGCGTGGTCTGAGGTTTGGGGGTCACGATGGTGACTTTCTGCCCGAGCAGAGCGTTCAGCAGTGTGGACTTGCCCGCGTTGGGCGGCCCCATGAGGGCGACCCAGCCGCAGCGATGCGTCGTCTGTTGCGTCATGATGTGTATATATTCCTGATGTTGGCTGAGTATCTGCGTATCAGGCCCCGTTTTGCCGTGCCGTTTCGGAGGGTTGGGGCGTATCCCCTGATTTTTCCCATAACAGGGACGGACGGTCAAGAGGAGCCTTTCGGACTTGGAACATTTTCAGTTTGAAACGCGTTGCGTTTCAAACCATACGGCCTGTCGTTTCGCGGAAAAACACGGTTTTTCCGCTCACTATGTTTTTTGAGGGGGAAGAAACCCCTTTTGCTTGCGGCAAAAAGGGGTTTCTGCCCCCTCAAACTCCCCCATCTTCCCCAAAACCCGCGCATAATATACTGACAGGAAAGATAGAGTTTTTTCATAACACATAGTGATATTTTGTTTTTTACATATTATCCAGCAGGAGGACAGCTCTGGATAATGAGTCCTGCCCCTGGAGCATTTTCAGTTTGAAACGTTCCGGAAAATCTTCCCGTCTCCCGGCGCGGGAGAGAGTACGGCCGGGCAACGAAAAACGCCCCGGAAACCGGGGCGTCCAGATTTCGGCACCTGTCGGAACATCCCTGCGGATGCTCCTGTCCTTTCCGTCAGCGCAACGCGCCATGCGCTATTGCGCCGCAGGCGGCTGCGGCCTAGTAACGGGGAGGACGAGGAGCGCGCGGTTTGGCTTCGTTCACGCGCAGGGTACGCCCGCCGAAGTTGTGATTGTCGAGGGCCTCAATGGCCGCCTGAGCTTCGGCGTCGTCCATTTCCACAAAACCAAAACCGCGGGCGCGGCCGGTTTCGCGATCGCTCACCAGTTTCACGGACAGCACCTTGCCGTATTCGGCAAACAGAGCCTGCACTTCGTCTTCGGTGGCGGACCAGGGAAGGTTGCCGACATAGATGGACTTGGACATTCAAAAAACCTCATGAAAAAAAGGCCAATCGCCGCGCTCTCTCCGGCAAAACCTATTCCCGTCACGCGGCCCTTAAAACCACACAAACATGCTTTGTTCCGCTTGTCAACGCGCTTGTGAAAAAAACGCTGTTTTTTTAGCGGCCCCTTCACGGCCCGGATACAGCCTCCGAACTCCATCTCCCTAACGTGATTGATCTTCCGACGGCCCCGGCATATCCGGCTCCAGATCTTCAAAGGAGGTGTACGGCGACATGTACGTCAGCTCCGCCACGCCGACCGGACCATTGCGCTGCTTGCCGATAATGATTTCCGCTATCCCCTGCAACGGTCTGTCGGCAGGCTTTGTGAATTTATACACATCATCGCGGTACACGAACATAATCATGTCCGCGTCCTGTTCGATGGCGCCCGACTCGCGCAGGTCCGAAAGCATGGGCCGCTTGTCGCCGCGCTCTTCCACCTTGCGGTTGAGCTGCGACAGGGCAACCACGGGCACGTTCATTTCCTTGGCAAGGCTCTTGAGCGACCGGGAAATGTCGGAAATTTCCAGTTCGCGCGAGTCCGTGCGGCGACCGGCGCGCATGAGCTGCAAATAGTCCACCACCACCAGCCCCAGATCGTGTTCGGCCTTGAGACGGCGGGCGCGGGCGCGCAGTTCCAGCGTGGACAATGCGGGCGTATCGTCAATGAAGATGGGGGCGCGGCTGACCACGTCCGCGGCGGCATAAAGGTTGTTCCAGTCGTCGTCCGTCAGCAGGTAGGGACGGCGCAGCTTGGACATATCCACCTTGGCGCGCACGGCCAGCATGCGCTGCATGAGCTGTTCCTTGCTCATTTCCAGCGAAAAGACCGCCACGGACACGTTCTGACGGATGGCCGCATTGAGCGCAAGGCACATGGAAAAGGCCGTTTTGCCCATACTGGGACGCGCCGCCACAATGATGAGGTCCGAAGGCTGCAAACCGCCCGTCAGGCGATCCAGCTTCTTGTAGCCGGTGGTGACGCCGGTAAAGTCGTCGCGGGCGGCGGCCAGTTTTTCCAGCTTTTCAAAAACGCTGTCCACCAGCAGTTTGGAACCGGAAAAGTCCCGCCCGGTGGTGCGCTGGGAAATGGCAAAGACCGCCTGTTCCGACTCGTCCAGCAGGCCCGCCACATCGCGCGAGGCGTCGTAGCAGTTGCCGATGATGCGGGCGCAGGCATCTATAAGGTTGCGCTGCAGCGCCTTGTCACGAACAATGGTGGCGTAATAGTCGGCGTTGGCGCCGCTGACCACGGCCTGTGCCAGTTCGCCGAGATAGACGGCCCCGCCCGCCTCCTCCAGCTGATTCCGGCTTTTCAGGTTTTCATGCACCGAAACCAGATCAATGGGAGCGGACTTGCCGTACAGATCGAGAAAGGCGCGGAATATGGCGGCATTGGCGGGGATGTAGAAATCCGTGTCGTTGAGCACGTCCACGAGATTGTGCATCATGTTGGGCCGCTGGAGAATGCCGCCCAGAACCGCCTGTTCCGCCTCCACGCTGTGCGGAGGGACGCGGCGCAGCGTATCCGCATCGCTGCGGCTTTCGCGCTGTGCCCCGGGGACAGGAGCGCCGCCCCCGGCACTGGAGCCGGGGGCGGCGTTGCTATTGGCAAAGGAAGCCATGCTTCCTGCTTATTCGGCGTCGGCCTGGGCTTCGGCAGCTTCCTCGGCGGGAGCGGCTTCTTCAGGCTCGGGCTGATGGTCGGAAACGACCTTCACCGGCACCACGGCGATCACGTCCGCATGCAGACGGATACGCACGGGATGGTCGCCAAGGGTACGGATGGGAGCGTCCATCAGGATGCGACGACGGTCCACTTCCACGCCCTGAGCAGCCAGCGCATCGCCGATGATGCTCGAGGTCACGGAGCCGTACAGCTTGTCGTTGTCGCCCACGTGCATGGCAATAACCACTTCGAGGGCTTCCAGACGAGCGCAGAGGTCCTGAGCTTCGGCGCGCAGGGCGTCCATGCGGGCCTGCAGCTTCTTGCGCTCCAGTTCAAACACCTTCAGGTTGGCTTCGGTGGCCACCATGGCCAGGCCCTGGGGCAGCAGATAGTTGCGGCCATAGCCGGGCTTCACGTTCACCACGTCGCCAAGGTTGCCGAGATTTTCCACATCGGCGCGAAGAATCAGTTTCATATGCGCCTCCCTAGATCATGCTCTTTTTCTTGACGATGGAATCGTGCGTGGACGTGTAGATCATCAGAGCCATCTGGCGGGCGCGCTTGATTTCGCGGGTCAGCAGACGCTGATGATGCGCGCACGTGCCGGTGATGCGGCGGGCAATGATCTTGCCGCGCTCGGTCACGAAATCACGCAGGATGTCGGGACGCTTGTAATCCAGGGGCAGGGTCTTGTCCGCGCAGAAGCGGCAGAACTTGCGACGGGGAGCGAATTTCTTCTTGAAAGCCATTTACGCAACCTCCCCGGCTTCGTCAGCCAGCTTCACGGTCACAAACTTGAAGATGCCGTCCGTAATGCGGATGTTGCGCTCAAGCTCGGCCACCAGCGCCGCGGGACCATTGTACACCAGACGCACATAGTAGCCGCGCATCTGCTTGCGCACAGGATACGCAAGGTCACGCATGCCCCAGTGATCAACCTCTTCCATCACGCCCTTTTCGCGCTCAATCACGCCGCCCAGAGCCGCAAGAATGCCTTCGCGGTTTTCGGCGGAGAGTTCAGGCGAAAGGAGCAGCAACGTTTCAAATTTACGCATTGTCGTCTCCTTATGGACTCGCAGCCCGTACCAATTCCTCACAGTACGAGCAAGGGAACGTCCATATACCCGCCTCCGCCCCCATTGTCAAGCTGTTTGGACGAAAGAATGCGGGGCTATGTGCCGGGGGGAAGGAAACCCCCTTGGCTGGCGCGCAAGGGTGTTTCC
>DXFI01000280.1 GCA_019114565.1 Candidatus Desulfovibrio intestinigallinarum
AACCCCTTTTGCTCGCGGCAAAAAGGGGTTCCTTCCCCCTCAAACTCCCCCATCCTCCCCAAAACCCGCGCATCATTCTTGTAATATGTAATGATAGTTATTTCATGTTAAAGCGTTTTTCATTTTTCAAAGGTGAAACGCGAAGGGCGGCACAGCGCCACCCGGCCTAAAGTGAGCGGAAAAAATACGTTTTTTCCACAAAACGACAGGCCGTATGTTTTGAAATGCGAAGCATTTTAAACTGAAAGAGCTCTAGATCAACAAGTTGCATATACCCCCTGAAAGGGACGTGCTGCATGCTCTCACATTTTTTTGAGAAAGCGCGCTGGGGAAGGGATGGGGGCTTGGGGGAAGAACTGCAAGAACGTTTTTCTTTCGGAAAGGCTGGGCCCTTTTTGCCGCGAGCAGCGACCCGACGGGCGGCCGCAGGCCGTGCCCGTCAGGCGACGCAGGAGCCTTACGGGCATTGACAGCAGAGCAAAAGGGGGTTTCTTCCCCCTCAAAAAACATAATGAGCCCTGAGCCTAATCGCTGCGCGGCAGCATGCGGACGATCACCCGGCGGGTCACGGCGCGGCCCGCATCGTCAACCACGCGCAAAAGGTAGGTTCCCGGGCCGGTTTCCCATTCAAGCGTTTCTCCGGGGGCGCTCCTGCCGATAAGGCGACCGTCGGCAAACCAGTGCAGCGTGCGGATTCCCGCATCGGCATGGGCCTGCAAAAGCAGGGTGCGGCGGGGCGCTTCCGGGCGCAGATGATAGATCAGGCCTGCCTTGGGGCGGAGGATGACCGGGGCGGCTCCCGGAAGCGTGCCTTCGGGGCTGCAGCGGGGATCGAGCGGGGGAGGCGGCGTCCTGGCAATGCCCGCGGCGGCGAACATGGCGGCAAGTTCGCTGGGCCAGAATTCCTGTATGCGCATTTCCACATGCGGGTCTTCGGGAGAGCAGGCCCGCAGACCGGTGCGTGTGTCCACAAGAATGGTGCGATAGATGCCCGTGGGACGTATGGGCGACACGCCGGGAATAAACCATGTTTCCACCGTATCGCGGCAGAGGGAAGTGTCGAGATCGCCGGTGTCGGCACAGACCGGCAGGCGGACGACATTCAGCCCCGGCACAGGCAGTTGCAGGGGATCGTCCAGATTTTCGGACGCGGCAATGTCGGCGGCCATGCGTTGCAGCAGGGGCGCGGCCACGCGCCCTCCCACCAGCAGCGGGTTGGGGCTGTTGTCAAAGTTGCCTGTCCAGACAAGCAGCACGTAGGGGCCGAAAACGCCCGCGGACCAGGCGTCGCGGAAGCCGTTGGACGTGCCGGTCTTGAGGCGCAGCGGCAGCCGTCGCCCCTGCCGTGTACGGACGGAAAGGCCGGGATGTTCCAGCATGTTCAGCGTCACGAGCGCGGCCTCGGGCGAGAGCAGAGGACGCGGCTCCTGCGCGGCGGGTTCATTGCGCACAAGCCGCAGCGGACGCAGCACGCCTTTGTTGGCCAGCATGGCATAAAGCTGCGCCAGTTCGCGCATGCTGGTTTCCGCGCCGCCAAGCACCAGACTCAGGCCGTAGTGTTCTTCGTTTTCGGCAAACTGCACGCCGGCCGCGCGCAGAAAGCCGTACAGGCCCGGAGCGGCAAGGCGGGAGGCCAGCGCCAGTGCCGGGACGTTGCGGCTGGCGCGCAGAGCGTCGGCCGCCGCAATGGGCCCCCGGAATCCGCCGTCGAAATTTTCCGGATCATAGCCGGAAAAGCTGCGGGGCGTGTCCAGCAGCAGGGTCCGGGGATGGATGAGCCCCTGATCCAGCGCCAGCGCGTAAATAAAGGGCTTGAGCGTTGATCCGGGGGAGCGGCGCGCCCGCGTGCCGTCCACCTGCCCGTCGATGGCCGCGTTGTCGAAGTTTGCCGATCCCGCCAGCGCGCGCACTTCCATGCTGGGCCAGTG
Source organism: Candidatus Desulfovibrio intestinigallinarum (assembly GCA_019114565.1). Classification (GTDB taxonomy): domain Bacteria; phylum Desulfobacterota; class Desulfovibrionia; order Desulfovibrionales; family Desulfovibrionaceae; genus Desulfovibrio; species Desulfovibrio intestinigallinarum. The sequence continues at coordinate 1,929 of DXFI01000280.1, forward strand.
CAGCAGCAGCGCCGCCGCATTGTTCAGGCCGTAGGCGGCGTTCTGTTCCGCAAAGCCGCGCAGGGCCCGCTCCACCTTGCGCTGGAGTCGCAGATCCAGCGTGGTCGTTACGCTGTCCGGCCCGGGGCGGGACAGCAGCTCGGCACAGACATGCGGCGCTTCAAAGGGGAGTTCCGCAGGCGCATGCACCCGCAGGGGAGCAAGCTCCCCGTCATGGAACCAGAGGCGATGCAGGCGGCGCATGGCGGCCGTGAAGCGCGGGTTGTCGGCTGCCGGTCTGCGTTGCGCCGGATGCTGGGGCACCGGCGTCAGAGCCAGCACTTCTTCCGGCGTCAGACGGCTTGCGGGTTTATGGAAATAGATGCGTGCGGCCGCTTCCAGCCCTTCCACATTGCCGCCATAGGGCGCAAGGTTGAAATAAGCCTCCAGAATCTGATTCTTGCTCCAGTGATATTCCAGCAGCAGCGCCAGCAGCATCTGTTTCAGCTTGTCGCCCGGCGATCCCGTCTCCAGATGCCAGATCAGCCGCGCGGTCTGCATGGTGATGGTGGAACCGCCCATGCGCCGCCCGCCGGTGAGCATGGTCAGGGCAGCCCGGCACAGCGACAGAGGATTGATGCCGGGATGCAGGCGAAAATGACGATCCTCGTAACGCAGCACTGTGGCCACGGCTTCGGGCGGAATATCGTCGAGGCGCAGACGCAGGCGATATTTCTGATCCGCAGCCAGCGAAAGACGCAGCATCTCCCCCTGTCGATCCAGCACAATCCGGGAAAAGGAAATGCCCTCCAGCGGCGGCGGGCAGGGCGTGCCGTGCAGCCAGAGCCAGAGGCACAGCAGACCGTACAGCGTGCCTGCCGCGCATCCGGCCGCCGCAAGGACAAAAAAAGAAGGTCGCGTCATGCGTGGGTATCCTGCTCCGGGGGAGTTTGTTTTGGGGGAAGGGAACCCCCTCATCTCTGCTGTCGATGCCCGCAGCTTCCTTCGTCGCAACGGGCACGGCCTGCGGCCGCCTTCGGTCGCTGCCAGCGCGAGAGGGCTCAGCCTTTCCGAAGGAAAGGCGTTCTTGTAATCCTTCCCCCCAAGCCCCCCCATCCCTTCCCCAGCGCGTTTTTTTAAGCCTTTTTAGTTTGAAATACTTCGTACTTTAAACCTCACGGCTTGTTTATCTTAGAGCGTTTCAACTTTGAAAAAGGTGAAACACG
>DXFI01000281.1 GCA_019114565.1 Candidatus Desulfovibrio intestinigallinarum
CGTCGGCGGTCTGGATGAGGGAGATGGCGTCGTTGGCGTTGCGCACGCCCTGATTGAGGGCGGCGATGTCGGCGCGCATGAGTTCGGAAATAGCCAGACCGGCGGCGTCGTCGGCCGCGCTGTTGATGCGCATACCGGAAGACAGACGTTCGGTCGAGGTGGACAGGTTGCTGTAATGGCTGGTCAGGGTGTTGGCCACGTTGGTGGCCATACCGTTATGATTGATATACATGCTCTTTTCCTCCATGAACGGCATGTTTTTTCAATCGGCGGACCTTTTGCTTAAAGGAAGATCCGCACTCGCGGCTGAAAGGCTGTACTTGCTTTTCGCGCCGCTGCATCATTCACTATGCCCTTCTTTTCGGCGGCATTCCGTCAAAGATTAGGGCTTGTTAGCATTTGTTACATTTTTTTCTTTCCGGCCGGCATCCCTTCCGGGAAATTTCCGCCGCCGTATTCCTCAGCCACAATGGGCTTTTCGGCATCCCGGCGGCGAAGATTAGGGGAAAAAGTGTAAAAAAATGTATCTAACCGCTTTTTTTTCAAGGTCTTTTCTTATGTGTTTAACGTCTTGTTCGCCGCCTTGAGCTGACCGCAGGCCGCCTTGATGTCCTGTCCCTTGCTCTTACGGATGATGGCCGTAATATTATGATTCCACAGGATTTTTTCAAAGGCGAGAACCCGCGCTTCGTCGGGGGCCTCATAGGGGGAGCCTTCGGCGGGATTGTAGACAATCAGATTCAGCTTGCCGCGCACGGTCTCGCTGACCAGTTTTGCCAGCTGATGCGCCTGTTCCGGGCCGTCGTTGACGCCGCCGAGCAGCAGATATTCAAAGGTGATGCGTTCCCGCGTCTTGAGCGGGTAGGCGGCCAGCGCCTTCAGCAGTTCCGGCAGCGGCCAGCGCGCGGCTTTGGGCATGATGCGCGCCCGCAGTTCCTGCGTGGGCGCGTGCAGGGATACAGCCAGATAGGCCAGCCCGGACTCGCCCAGTTCCCGCAGGCCCTTTTCTATGCCGCAGGTGGAAACCGTAATGCGGCGCGGCGAAAAGTTCAGGCCGCGATCATTATTCAGGCTTTCCAGCGCCCGCATGACATTGCCGAGATTCAGAAGCGGCTCGCCCATGCCCATGAAGACCAGATTGCGCAGTATGGGCCAGTCCGGCCGGTTGTCGCCCAGGTGCGCGCGGGCCACCAGTATCTGCCCCAGGATCTCGCCGTGCGTCAGATTGCGCTCGAATCCCATGTCGCCCGTACTGCAGAACGTGCAGCCCATGGCGCAGCCTACCTGCGACGACAGGCACTGCGTCCAGCGCCGGTTTCCCTCCCGGTCTTCGGAGGGAATCAGGACGGTTTCGATCTGCGCGCCGTCCTCCATACCCAGCAGAAATTTCGTCGTGCCGTCGCGGCTCTCCTGCACCGTGACGACTTCCGGCCACACGATGCGGGCCGTTTCCGCCAGGCGCGCCCGGCAGGCCTTGGAAACGTCCGTCATTTCGGAAAAGTCCCGCGCTCCCTTCTGCCAGATCCATTGCCAGACCTGCGCCGCGCGAAAACGCGGCTCCCCAAGTTCTTCCGTCATCCATGCCGTCAGTTCCGGCAGCGTGTCGTTCAGTATGTTTCTCATATGATTGTGCGTGGGTGTGTCTGTTGTTTGAGTTATGTCCGAGGGGGGAAGGGAACCTTTTTCCTGCGGTAAAAAGGTTCCCTTCCCCCCTCGGGCTCCCCCCATCCCTCCAAAAACCGCTCATTTGATTTCTTTCGGGCTGGGAAACGCAAAGGCTGTTTCGCGTGCAAGCGTCCCCCGGTGCTGCGGGAAAAGGGAAAGATTTCAGCTGTCTCCCGCTGCGGGAAACAGCGCTGCGTGATGGTACGGGGAGTCGTTTGTCTGGTCAATGCCGATGCGAAAGCCTTTTACCTTTGACGAGGTAAAAGGCGAGGCGGCGGCACAGCGTCACACGGCCCGAAGTGAGCGGCTTTTTTCCGCGAAACGACAGGGCGTATGGTTTGAAATGTGAAGCGTTTCATATCGAAAAAGCTGCATGGCTTGCCCTGCGTAAAAAAGCCCCTCTGACGGGCGTCCCCCGGCAGTACGAACAGGAATCAGGGGATTCTCTGCCGGTACTGCCGGGGGACGGCGGAAAGAAGAACGGCGACGGCGCAACCGTTACGCCTGTTGTTCAATTAAAAGCGCGTTGGGGAAAGATGGGGGTCTGGGGGAAGGAAACACCTTGTGCGCCAGCCAAGGGGTTTCCTTCCCCCAGCCAAACTTTCTAGCCGGCTTTTTTGGCGTAGTTGCAGACAAAATGACGGGCGCTGTCGGCATCGGTGACATCGCCGGCGATCTGGGCCTGGAGCAGGGCGTCGCGGATGATGCCCACGAGCGGGCCGGGCTTCAGGCGGGTGGCTTCCATGATTTCGTTGCCGTTGAGCAGCGGCTCGAGCATCTGTTCCGGGGTGTCGGCGCGTTCCAGATACTTCATATTATGATTGAAGGAGGTGCTGCTGCCGTCGCGGGCCTTGACTTCGGCGCGGGCCATGGCGATGAGGCGCGGGTATTCGTCCAGCGCCTTGAAGCGGCGGATGCCGCGGTCGGTGAGCATGAACTTGAAGTGCATGTGATGCTTCACCAGATGGGAGAGCAGATCGATGTCTTCGGCGCTGAAGTGCAGACGGCGGAGAATTTTGCGAGTGACCTTGGCCCCGACGCGGTGATGCTGGTAGAAGGACCATTCCTCCCCGGCGTATTCGCCGGTATAGAGCTTGCCCACGTCATGGAACATCATGGCCATGGTGCCGAGCCAGTCGTAATGGAAATCTTCTTCGGGATAGTGGCGCATGCAGGCCAGCGTATGGGCGAAGACGGTTTCTTCCTCGCCGCTTTCGTTGCGCTTCTGCCGGACGCAGGTGAGGGCCGCCACTTCGGGGATCAGGCCCTGCAGGATGTGCGCGTCAAACATGAGCTGCACGAAGCGGTAGAGGGCTTCGGCGGAAACCTTGCGCCATTCGTCCATGATGTCGGCATCGGAGGCGTAGTCGAGGACACGGGTGGAGGCGCGGACAATAGCCATCCAGGTGTTGGGCTCAATGGGCAGATCGAAGTTGGCGGCGAAACGCAGGGCGCGCACGGCAAGCAGGTAGTTGTGGCGCAGGGTTTCGTCCGGCAGGCCCACAAGGCTGATGACGCCGTCCTTGACGTCGCGGAAACCTTCGTAGCGATCATGGCTGGGCTCGGGTTCGCCGAAACCCACAAGGCGCAGGGTGCGGCGATCCTCGTCATCGAGCTGCTCGATGAGCGTGGGGGTAATGCGCAGCAGCGAGAGTTCGGGATGGCTGGAGTCTTCTTCCACCAGCGGATAGAAGCGATACAGCACGCCGTCCTGCTCCATTCCGGCAATGGCGCGGCCTTCGGTGATGCGCTCGGCCTTGGGGAACAGTTTGAACAGCGTTTCGGTATCGGCTTCGCTGGCAAGATCAACAGCGGGGTGCTTGGCATTGGGCAACAGCCGCTCATGCAGGGGCGCATTGATGATGTGCGCGTCGTAGCCGTTACGCAAAATGGTTTTACAAATCGTGATAGCGTCCTTGAGCGGTTTCTGCATAGTTTCCTCCACAGGATCAGTGTCCTGAATCTATGGGTTCTATCGTACGCGAGAAACCAACGTCAAGCAATGCTCTTGTGCCGCCTTTCGCAAGCTCGGTTCCTTCTTCGTGGTTTTTCACCACCTTTAGGGCGTGGTACCACTAAATAGTTCTTCTGGGGGGAAGGAAACCCCCTTATCTCTGCTGTCGATGCCCGTAGCTTCCTTCGTCGCAACGGGCACGGCCTGCGGCCGCCTTCGGTCGCGGCTAGCGCGCAAGGGCTGTTTCCTTCCCCCCAGGCCCCCCATCCTTCCCCCAACGCGCTTTTTCAGGGGGGATACAGGCCATGCGGCAGGAATCTTTCAAAGGTTATGAGTGACATGTACTTCTATTTATTTAAAATAAATAGAAAAATTAATGTTGCCAAGCCTTGGGGCCTCTTTAGTTTCAAACCATACGGCCTGTCGT
>DXFI01000282.1 GCA_019114565.1 Candidatus Desulfovibrio intestinigallinarum
TCCCTTCCCCAGCGCGCTTTTATCCGGAGGATGCAACGGTTCGGGAAAGCAGTCGCTTTCCTTATTACAACCGCCCCCGCCTTCCCGGCACGACTTGCTTTCCCGCAAGCCTTGACCTATCCTTCCGGCATTCAACAAAGGAAGGCAGCCTATGCTTCGCAGCATGACAGGGTTCGGACGTTGCGTCGCCGAATCCGGGGGACTCACGCAACTCTGGGAAATAAAAAGCGTCAACGGACGTCATCTGGACATCAAATGGCGTCTGCCCGCCGCGGCGCGCAGCCTTGAAACACGTCTGGAAAAGGTGGTGCGCAACTTTGCTTCCCGGGGACGCGTAGACATCAGCCTGACCCTGCAGTATGCCGGGGCGTCCGCCCCGGGACAGTATTTTGACGCCGCGCAGGCCGGAGCCATGCTCGACGCCCTGCGCGATCTGGCCGAACAGCGCGGCGACAGCTTCACCCCCGACTACAACGCCTTTCTCCATATTTCCGCCCTCTGGAGCGACGCCGACAACGACGCGGACGAGGACCTCGCCCTGCGGCTCGAAGAAGGGCTGACCATCGCCCTGGAAGACTGGAACGACGCCCGCGCCCGCGAAGGCAAGGCGCTGGCCACGGACATGCACTCCCGCATCCTGCGCATGCAGGAATGGCGCGAGGTCATCGCCGGACGCGCGCCGGAAATCAAGGAAGAACGCGCGCAGGCCCTGCGGGAACGCCTTGCGGAAGCTCTGGCCGCAGCCGGGCAGGAGCTGGAAGAAGGGCGATTCCTTCAGGAAATCACCCTGCTGGCGGACAGACTGGACGTCAGCGAGGAACTGACGCGCCTGGACACCCATCTGGAACGTCTGCGCGAACTGCTGGAAGCGGGCAAGGATGCCGGGCGGCGTCTTGACTTCACGCTGCAGGAATGCTTCCGCGAAATCAACACCTGCGGCAACAAGCTGCCCGACGTGCAGCTTTCACGCCTGGTCGTGGATTTCAAAAACGAACTGGAAAAGTGCCGCGAACAGGTACAGAATCTGGAATAAGGCATGCCGAAGGAACGCCTCGTCAATATCGGCTTCGGAAATTTTGTGCTGGCAGCGCGTGTGGTGAGCATTGTCGCGCCCACATCGCTGCCCATGAAGCGCCTGCGCGAAGACGCGCGCGCGGAGGGACGTCTCGTTGACGCGACTCAGGGCCGCAAGACCCGCTCCATTCTGGTGACGGACTCCAACCATATCATACTTTCCGCCATCCAGCCGGAAACCATCAGCCAGCGTTTCGCACAGGAGGAAGGAGACTAATGGAACGGCAAGGAATCGCCCTGGTTCTCAGCGCCCCCTCGGGCACGGGAAAAACCACGCTCGTAAAAATGCTGCGCGAAGAATTCCCCCGGCTCAGCTACTCCATTTCCTGCACGACCCGCGCCCCGCGCGAAGGCGAACAGGACGGCAGGGATTATCACTTCCTTTCGCGGGAACGTTTTTTGCAGTTAAAAGACGAAGGCTACTTCGCGGAATGGGCCGAAGTGCACGGCAATTTCTACGGCACGCCTCTGGCTCCCGTGCGCGAGATGCTGCGGGAAGGCAAGGACGTTCTGTTCGACATTGACGTGCAGGGCGCCCGGCAGGTCAAAACAAGTCTGCCCGAAGCGTTTTTTGCCTTCATTCTTCCCCCTAGTCTCGAAGAGCTGCGCCGCCGCCTGCACAGTCGCGGCCTCGACAGCGAAGAGACCATCCGGCGTCGTCTGGCCAACGCCTATGACGAACTGAAAGAGGCAGTCTGGTACGACGCCCTGATTGTCAACGATCATCTGGAAGATGCCTACGCGCGGCTGCGCGCCGCGTACAAGGCCGCCACCCTTGCGCCGCACTGCCGTATGCAGATGCTGGACGCCCTGCTGGAGGATTTCGCATGACGGCCACGCCCCAACTTGTCGTTGCTCTGGATTTGCCCGAAAAGGACGCCGCGCTGACCTTGGCCGCGCGTCTGCGCGGCATTGTGCCGTGGGTCAAGGCGGGCATGGAACTCTTCACGCTCTGCGGCCCGTCCGTGCTGAGCGCCCTGAAGGACATGGGCTTCCATGTCTTTCTGGATATGAAGTTCTACGACATCCCCAACACTGTCGCGCAGGCCGTCCGCTCCGCCGCGCGCAGCGGCGCGGATCTGATCACCCTGCACACGCAGGGCGGGCAGCGCATGTGCGAAGCCGCGCGCGAAGCCGCCGACAGTCTGCGCGCCGCCGGACAGCCCGCTCCCCTGCTCTTCGGCGTCACGGTGCTGACCAGCTTCGGCCCCGGCGAAATGCCCGGCATCACGGCCGAGCCCTCGGCCTTTGCGCAGGAGCTGGCGCAGGGCGCGGCCCGCTGGGGGCTGGACGGCATTGTCTGCTCCGCGCAGGAGGTGGCCCGCATCAAGGCCGTCGCGCCCTCCCTGGCCTGCCTGTGCCCGGGCATCCGCCCCGAGGGCAGCGCGCAGGATGATCAGCGGCGCATCATGACCCCGGCCAAGGCCATCCTGGCGGGAGCCGACTATCTGGTCGTGGGGCGTCCCATTACCCGAGCCGACGATCCGACCGAAGCCGCGCGCCGCATTCTTTCGGAAATGCACATCGAGAAGGCTTAGCGGAGACAGCATGCAACTGAACACACCTCACGCGCCGTCCGCGGCGCCCAGCAAGCCCGTGGAAGTGCGCGGCGTCTTTTCCACACAGGAAATCCGCCGCGTAGGAACCGGGACGACCACCCGCAAGACCGTCCAGAAAACATTCTGGTTTGTGGAACAAAAGGGGCAGGACATCGAATGTCAGCCTCTGAACCCCAACTATATTCCCAGCGGTCCCAAGCGCAAGATCAGCATGGACGAGCTGATCGCCAAGTTTTCGCCCGAGCCGGAATTCTACATGAATTCCGTGTACCCGAAGATGCAGGAGCTGAAAAAGACCATCTCCTCCGCCGACAGGCAGCGCGAAAACGGAAACAACTTTACCGCCGAATACGAATACTCCCGCGCCCTCAAGGTGGACGAAGAGAATGTGCGCGCCAATTTCGGTATCGGCCTGACCTATCTGGAACGCGGCGACAAGGCCAAGGCTCAGGATATCTTTGAGCGCCTCGTCAAGCTCGACGGCGCTTTTCAGGCCGAACACAAGCACCTGTTCAACGATTTCGGCATCAATCTGCGCAAGAACAAGATGCTGACGCAGGCTCTGGAATACTACAAGCGTGCGCAGGAACTGTCGCCCAACGACGAAAACCTGTACATGAACATTGCCCGCGTTCAGCTCGAAAATCACAATATTGACGACTGCATAGCCAATCTGCTCAAGGCGCTGTCGCTGGATCCGCATCACGCTCCCTCGCTCAAATTTGTGGCCTGGCTGATCAAGAAGAACATGGTGCCGGAAAAGCGCAAGGCCGATCTGGCGGCAGCCATTGCCGCCTCCAAGAAAGCGCCGGAAAAAAAGCCCGAAGCCCCCGCCGCGCAGCCCTCCGCGGCAGCTCCCGCTGCCCAGCGTCCGGCAACGCCGCCCCCGGCTGCACAACGCCCGGCAACACCGCCGCCGGCCGCAGCTCCCGCGGCACAGCAACGCCCGGCCCCCGCGCCGCAGGCGGCTGCGGCTCCCGCCGCGATGCCGACGCCCCCGCAGGCACAGAAAGCCGGAACGCCCATTGTGCCCGTCAAGAATCTGGGCGCGGCCCCTGCGGCCGCCCGGGCGGCAGTACCGCCTCTGCCTCCGCCCCCGACACAGCAGGCCGCCCGTCTTACTCCAGCGCCGACGCCTGCGCCCGTGCCCCGTCCGGCGCCCGCTCCGGCAGCGCCCGTGCCTCCGCCGCCCGCTCCTGCTCCGGCCCCTGCGGCCGCCCCGGCAGCGGAAGGAGAAGAACCCAAGGAAGACGTCTTCAAGGGCTTTGACGGGCTGTTCTAGAGCGTTTCACCTTTGAAAAAGTGCAACGCGGGGCGACACCGCGCCGCCGGCCCGAAGGGAACGGAAAAACCGCTTTTTTCCGCAACACGACAGGCCGTATGGTTTGAAACGCACCGCGTTTTAAACTGAAGAGGCTCCAGGTCCGTTCACACAATCTGTTTCCGGGGGAAGGCTCCGGCCTTCCCCCGCCGCGCAAAAAGGACACTCCCGACATTTTGCTTCCCAATAACACGTGCCGGGAAAAACAGGACACAGGAGCAATGACGAGCCCCGGTTTCCGGCCTGCCGGGAACACGCAGACACTGCCATGAAACGCTGGATTTTCCGAGACGCGCCGCCGGGCGCTCCCAACGCCGCATGGGCCGAAGACCTCGGCATCTCTCCCACGTTGCTGAATCTCCTCTGGCAACGCGGCTTCGACACGCGCGACGATATGGACGCCTTCCTTTCCGCACGCCTCGCAAGCCTGCGCCCCCCGGCCCACTGGCCGGGCGTCAGCGAAGCCGCCGCCCTTTTCGTGCGGGAACTCATTCAGGGGAAAAAACCCGTCATCTGGGGCGATTATGATGTGGACGGCATTACCGCCACCACCATCGCGCTGGATGTGCTCGAAGCGCACGGCATTGCGGCGGGCTACCATATTCCCGACCGGCGCAGCGAAGGCTACGGCCTCAACGTGCCCGCTCTGGAACGCCTCGCCGCCGAGGGCTACGGCGTCCTGCTGACCGTGGACTGCGGCATTGCCGATGTGGAGGCCATTGCCCGCGCCCGGGAACTGGGCATGACCGTCATCGTCACGGATCATCATCTGCCGCCCGAAGAACTGCCCCCGGCCCATGCGCTCTGCAATCCCCGTCTTGTGCCTGCCGAGGAGTGCCCCTGCCCCGATCTGGCGGGCGTGGGCGTCTCCTTCTTCCTCATGGCCGCCATCAATTCGCTTCTGGCCGAACGTACCGGCCGACGCTACAAGATGGACGATGCCCTGGACGTGACGGCACTCGGCACGCTGGCCGACGTCATGCGGCTTACCGGGCAGAACCGCGTCCTTGTTCGCGGCGGTCTGGAGAAGATCGCCGGAGCCCGCCGCCCCGGCATGCTGGCCCTGAAAACCGTCAGCGGTCTGGACCCGCTGGCGCGCCTTACCGGCGGGCAGGTGGTCTTTCGTCTTGCGCCGCGCATCAATGCCGCCGGGCGCATGGGCAAGGCCGACATCGCTCTCCGTCTGCTGCGCTGCAAGGACTGCTCCGAGGCTGCCGGACTGGCGCAGACTCTGGATACTCTCAATACCGAACGCAAGCAGGAAGAAGAACGCATCTGGACGGAGGCGCGGGAACAGGCCCTGCAACTCATGGCAAGCCGTCCGCGTCCCGGCCTTGTCGTCTACGGCCCCGACTGGCATCCCGGCATCATCGGCATTGTCGCTTCCCGTCTGCTTGAGGAATTTTACTGTCCCACCATCATTCTTTGCGACGACGGCGAAAGCCTCAAGGGTTCCGGGCGCTCCATCCGGGAGTTTGATCTCTATGCCGGGCTTCAGAAATGTTCGGACATTCTGTCCGGCTTCGGCGGACACCGGCAGGCGGCGGGCGTCCGCCTCGACAGAGATCGTCTTGAAGATTTCCGCACGGCCTTTGAAACGGTCTGTGCCGCCACGCTGGGGCCGGACCCTGTGCAGCCCACTCTCATTCTGGAAAATGAACTGGACTTTGCCACAGCGGGCAATCAGGAATTCCTGCGGGAACTGGACCTGCTCCAGCCCTTCGGCCCCGGCAATGCCGAACCCGTCTTTGCCTCTCCGCCGCTGCTCATCCGCGACCGTCTGCCTCTCGGGCAGGGCGGACAGCATGTCCGCCTCAAAGTACAGGATACCGTCAGCGGCGTGACCCTCATTGCCAAGGCCTGGCGCATGGCCGCAGAATTTCCTTCCAGCATGATCGGAAAACGCATCCGCATTGCCTATACGCCGCGCATCGACATGTATAACGGCATCGCTGCCGTCGATATCGGCATCAAGGACTGGCAGCCGGCGTAGACATGCCACACTGCCGCACGAAAAATACAGCCAGACAAGGCCCCCGGAGAACGCGCTTTTTGCACATCCTCCGGGGGCCTTTGTTATGGAGTTGCCTCACATAAAGATGCCTCGCAGCGCTTCATATTTCTGAATAAAGCGCGCTGGGGAAGGGATAGGGGGCCTGGGGGGAAGGGAAAAACCTCTCGTGCGAGCAGCGACCGAAGGCGGCCGCAGGCCGTGCCCGTTGCGACGAAGGAAGCTACGGGCATCGACAGCAGAGATGAGGGGTTTCCCCTTCCCCCGGAAACATTCCAATATCCGTTACATGCGGATGCTGTTGCGAATATCTTCCAGACGGGACTTGGCAAAGGTCAGGTCCGCCAGAATGACTTCGCCGCAGTTGAAGGTGGACGTAATAATCAGCGGATCATAGGTACAGATGGCGTCCAGATAGCCCATGGCCGCGGCAAGGTCCTTGTCGGCATTCTGCAGGGTATCGGGATAGAGCTGGGCAAGGGTGGAAATGAAGTCGCGCACGACCAGCACAATGCCCTGCACTTCGTAAATATGATTGTCCAGCGTATAGAAGGGTTCATTGGCCACATTTTCCAGCAGGCCGATGGCGTAGCCCAGCAAATGCTCGCTCACGACCAGCGAAAAGGCCGCGTGCACGTCGTCGTTGCGGCAGTTGAAACGGCCCGTGCCGTCATCCAGCGAAGCCTTGTACTTGTCCACCAGCTTCAGCGCCTTTTCATACGCGCCTTCCGCCGAGGGGAACATGAAGCTGCGCGGATCAATGGCAAAGCCGTTCATACGCGCCTGATACAGGAACGGGCTTTCCTTGTCGTTGCTGCCAAGCTTGGCAATGGTCACGGAATACAGATCCATCAGAGCCTTGGTGGCATGAAAGACCCCGTACTGCCGGTAGGCGCGGTTATCGAGCACAAAACGGTTGAACAGCATGTCGTTGAACGTCCAGCCGAAAACCGAGTTGAGCTCATAACGCATCTGATGCGTCACGGCGTCGATCAGCAGCTTACCCTTCTGGGTTTCGTCCAGCTTGCTGGCTTCCGCCGGGACCGGCATGGGATCGGGGAAGGTCGTGCGATCCAGCAGGGCATACCCGCGTTGCAGCCCCCAGATCAGAACAATCAGTCCCACAAAGATGCAGCACTGGGCAACCAGCGTCTTGGCAACGATGCGCAGCTTGGCCATAAGGGGAAGAGTTGACAATGCCATAGAGTGACATCCTTTCCAGGTTATAAGTGTGCGCCTTCCGAAGCCTCGGATCGCGCATTTTTCCTTCTACAAATAGGACAGCCACGCCGTCTTGGCAAGATGCCGCCTCCGCCCCCTGCCCGCTTCCCCTTTGCGCCCGGAGGCCGGGGCTGCTATGCTGCACCGGACAGGAGGATACCAGCCATGCCGCCCTTGCCGTCCGTCATCAGCCCCGTCATGCCCGGGGTTACGGCGCTTGCCCGCATTCCCGAACATTCCGTGCCGCTCATGTGCGTTGCGGCGCGCGGCACGGCCTTTCAGGTCGGCGACTATCTCTTCGTTTCAGAGGGGCGCTGGCTGGCGGCCATCGGCTATCCTCTGCGGGGCGGCTATTCTGCCCGGGCTTTCGAGGCGGCCATCCGCACGGCCATGCGTCACAGCGGCGCGCAGCGCTGCGATGCCGTCGCGCCCCGCCTGCCCGCCTCCCTGCTGCCGCACATGCAGGAAAATGATCGCTATCTCGTCATTGCCGCCGACGCGCCCGTCCCCGCCGCCCTGCGCGGGCCCCTGCGCAAGGCCGAAGCGCGCCTGCGTCTGGAAGAAGGGCAGGACTTCACCCCGGCGCATCGTCGTCTCTGGGGGGAATTTCTCGGCAGGACGTCTCTCCCGCCGCATGTGCGCGCCCTTTACAGCCGCACGGAGGCCCTGCTTGCCGACGAAAGCACGGACGTGCGCCTGCTGAATGCCTGGGACGGCGAACGCCTCGCGGCCTGTCTGGTCATCGACGCCGCGCCCGGCCGCTTCGACACCTACCTGCTCGGGGCCCATTCGCGGGAATACTATGTGCCGCACGCCTCCGACGCCCTGTTCGGCTTCATGCTCGCCCGCGCCCGGCAACGCGGCAAGCGCCTTGTGCATCTGGGGCTGGGCGTCAACGAGGGCATCAGCCGCTTCAAACGCAAATGGGGCGGCAGGCCCGCCCTGCGCTATCAGCGCGCCTCCTGGGAAGAACAGGACAACGACGCCGCGCGCCTCATCATCCGCCATCTTCAGACCACAGGCAGCGACGACGCCCGTCTGGAACTGGAACACGCCGACGCGCAGCGCCCCTTCCGCATGCTCTGGGAGGTGCGCCGGGGCGACAAGATTTTGTGGATCGGCGGCACGGCTCACTTTTTCCGCTATTCCTTTGAAACAGCCTTCCGTCATCTCTTCAAAAAGGTGGATACCGTCATCTTTGAGGGCCATCTGGACGAAGACAGTCTTGATGCCGTAAGCCGTCTCGGCAAACGGCCCCCCGATCCCGGAACCTGCCTTTTCGATCTTATGACGGAAGCGGAAGTCCGGGCGCTGGAACGCGTCGTGCGCGGGCCGGAAGGCCCCTTCTGGCGACTGCTCAACGCCGAATACGCCGACAAGGCCGACGTGCGCTGGCATCTGCGCCGCACCCGCCCGTGGTTTGCCTTCTTCTCCCTCTGGACGGCCTATCTTGAACGCATGGGCTGGCGCTATTCCGTGGATCTCGAAGCCTGGCGCGTAGCGCACCGCCTCGGCAAGCGCGTGCTGGCCATGGAGGATATCGAGGAGCAGGTCGCCGCGCTGGAGTCCGTGCCGCCGGAACGCGCCGTCAGACATTTCCGCACCTGCCGTCAGTGGCCCGCCTACCTGCGCGCCAACGCCCGCGCCTACCTTGCCGGAGATCTGGAAGGCATGATGGGCACGAGCACGGAATTTCCCACACGCACGGGCATTGTCATCAGCGAGCGGGATCAGCGTTTCCGCGAGCGCATGCGCCCCTATCTGGAGCGGGGGCGCTGCTGCGTGCTTGTCGGTTCGGCGCATATGCTCAACCTGCGGGGCATGCTGGTTGAGGACGGTTTCAGCGTGCGCCCCCTGCGTCAGGGCTGGACTCCGCTGCGTGAACGCATCCGTGCGGCCCTGCGCAAGGATGCGCCCATAGACCCCTCAGGAGGCATGGCATGGTAAATCTTGACGACATGGCCGTGCGTGCGCTCGTGCCCGAGCAGCTGCCGCACTATGTGCAGAGCGTCTCCGCCCTGCGCCCCGTGCAGACAGGCCCCTGTCTCGGCTGGCGTCTGGCCGACAGGCTGGTGCTCGTGGCCTACCCCGACCGGGAACCGCCCTACGCGCCCGCGGATCTGGCCGCCGCCGAACAGGCCGTGGCCGATGCCGCAAAACTCCCCGGGCTGCGCCATATCGCCGTGCTTGCCCCCTTCCGCCCCGCCGCCGCGCCGCAGCATGCCGTAACCGCAAGCGACGCCTGCTGGACCGTCCCCCTGCCGCTTCCCGCGCCTTCGGCCAAGCTGCGCAATATGCTCCGCCGCGCCGGTCGCGACATCGTCATCGCCGCCGACAGGCACTGGACGGACGAACATGCCCGGCTGCGCGACGCTGCCGTGCGCCGTTTCTGCGAGGCTCCCGGCGAACGCGCGCTGTCGCTGGAGGCCGCGTCCATCTTCGCCCGTATCGAAGACTATCTTGCCGCCGGGCCGCAGACGCTGCTCTACTCCGCCCGCCGCCGGGACGACAATACGCTGTGCGCCTGTGCGGTCGGCGATCACACGGCCTACGCCACCGCCTTCTACATGTTCGCCTTCCGCGATCCGGCCGCGCCCCCCGGCACGGCCGACGCACTGCTCGCCGCCCTGCTGGCCGAAGCGGAGCAACGCGGGCAGCGCCGCTGCAATCTGGGGCTCGGCGTCCATGACGGCATCCGCTTCTTCAAAAAGAAGTGGCAGGCGCAGCCCTGGCTTCCCTTTCTGGAAACATCCTGGACCATCGACAGCAAGTCCGGCGGCTGGTTTTCCCGTCTCATCCGCCGCGTCACGAGCAGCCATGACAACTGATCCCCTGCACAATCCCGCCCTGCGCGCTCCGGGGCCGCTGCGGCGTCTCTGGCAACGCTTCACGGACACGGCGCGCCCACTGCGTCACATACAGGTGGAAGTCACGTCGCACTGTCCCGGGGCCTGTCTCTACTGTCCCCGCGCCGTGCATGCCGCTACCTGGCGCGCCCGGCACATGAGCGACGCCACCTTTGCCGCCATCTGGCCGCTCATGCTTCGCAGCGACCGCGTCCATCTTCAGGGCTGGGGAGAACCGCTGCTGCATCCGCGCTTTCTTGATTTTGTAGCGCTGGCGCGCAAGGCCGGCTGCGCCGTCTCCAGCACATCCTGCGGCCTGCGCATGGATGCGCCGCTGGCGGATGCCATTGTCCGCAGCGGCATGGATATTCTGGCCTTTTCGCTGGTCGGCACCGACGAGGAAAGCAACGACGCCCGCCGCCGCGTTCCCTTTGGCCGCGTGCTGCACGCCTTTGAAATCATGCGGGAGGCCATCCGCATGAACGGCGGCCGGGGGCCGCGTCTGCATATTGCCTATCTGCTTCTGGCCGACCGCATGGAGGCCGCCCGCGCCCTGCCCGCGCTCATGCGCACGCTGGATATTTCCTCCTGCGTGGTCAGCACGCTGGACATGCCGGTGCTGCCCGAGCATGCCCGGCTGGCCTTCGCTCCTCACGAACGGGAAAAAATTCATCGGGCACGCCGTCTGCTGGAGGACATCGCCGCCGAAGCCGCGCGGGACGGACGCAGCATCCGCTACGGTCTGCCGCAGCCTCATCCCCGGCACGGCTGCCGCGAAAACGTTCATGAAAGCGTCTATGTGGATGCCGACGGCGACGTTTCCCCCTGCATCTACGTCAATGTGCCCGACGGCGTGCCGCGCACAACGCCCAACCCCTGGGTTTTCGGCAACGTGAACAGCGAAGACGCCGCCGCCATCTGGGACAAGCTCCCCTTTGCCGACTTTCGCGCCGACGTGCGCAACGACGCGCCCCCGCCCCCCTGCGAGCACTGCCCCAAGCGATACGAAGAATTTGTTTAAGTTTGGTTTGAGAATTGGGGGTGGAAGTAGTTGGGGGAGGGAGAACCCCTTTCGCTGGCGCGCAAAGGGGTTCTCCCTCCCCCAAGCCCCCTCCCT
>DXFI01000283.1 GCA_019114565.1 Candidatus Desulfovibrio intestinigallinarum
AACCCCTTTGCTCTGCTGTCGATGTCCGTAAGGCTCCTGCGTCGCCTAACGGACACGGCCTGCGGCCGCCCGTTGGGTCGCTGCTTGCGGCAAAAAGGGGTTCCTTCCCCCTCAAACTCCCCCATCCTCCCCAAAACCCGCACACTGATTGTTAATGGGGAATATGCCGGGGAACCATCATTGATAATGAGTTCTGACCCCGGAGCTTTTTTAGTTTGAAACGCAATGTGTTCCAAACCTTTTCAAAGCTAAAACACTCTAATTCCCTTTGTGGAGGCATGCTATGGAAATCAAGGTTCTTGGTCCCGGTTGTGCGAAGTGCAAGGAAGCCGAAGACATTGTGAGGGCCGCTGTTCGGGATGCGGGCAGCGATGCGCATGTGGAAAAGGTGACGGATCTGCGGGAAATGATGGCGCTGGGCGTCATGGCGACGCCCGCCGTGGTCATTGACGGCAAAATCAAATGCACAGGGCGCGTGCCCACCCCAGCCGAGGTGCGGGAATGGATCTCCGGCCCCGACGCCGCTGTATAGTGAAGGACGTTAGAGCGTTTCAATTTTGAAAAAGGTGAAACGCGAGGCGGCGGCACAGCGCCGCCCGGCCAAAAGTGAGCGGAAAAACTGCGCTTTTTCCGCGAAACGACAGGCCGTATGGTTTGGAATGCACAGCATTTCAAACTGAAATTGCTCTGGTTCCCCTGCGTAGCTGACGGTTTCATCTATTTGAAAAGTTGTAAAATTAAGCGTACGATAGCTTGGCCGTATACTGCGCGGACGCGCGGGCTCCGGCTTCCGCACAGTCTTTTCCGGGAAGGTTTCATGCCGCACGCTTCCGGCCTTTGTTATTGTCACGCGCTTTGCCGCGACGCCCTGCCGACGGCGCGGGCCGTGCTGGCGGCGCTGCCGTGGCGGCGGGCCGACGGGCTGGCGCTCGACGCGGGCACGCTGACCGCGCCCCGTCGTTTTGCCCCCTCTGACGCCCTGGCATGGGATTCTCTGGGGAATCTGATGACGTCCTGTTTTCGCGGCAGTGCGGCGCAGATTTTTGTCGGCGCCGCCGGTATTGCCGTGCGCGCCATTGCGCCGCACCTTGAGCACAAGAGCCGCGATCCGGCGGTGCTGGTCATCGATCCCGCAGGGCGGCATGTCGTCAGTCTGCTGTCCGGGCACTGGGGCGATGCCAACGGTCTTGCCCGTCATCTGGCGCGGGCGCTGGGCGGCGAGGCCGTCATCACCACGGCTTCGGATACGCTGGATTGCCCGGCGCTGGACATGGCCGTGCGCCGCGCGGGGTTGCGGCTCGTGGACTGGGCTCATCTCCCCGCGGTTCAGGCGGCCCTGCTGGAGTCCCGCCCCGTGCCCCTCTATGATCCGTTGCAATGTCTGCCGCCCCTGTCCGGTCTTGTCGCAGTCGCCGCGCTGCCTCCGGAGGAGGGGCCTTCCGTCTGCGTGCACTGGCATGCCTTGCCGCCAGCGCCGGAGCGTGTGCGCGTGGCCGTGCCCTGTCTCGCGCTCGGCGTGGGCTGTCGCAAGGATATGTCGCCCTCACTGCTGCGGGACAGCTTTTTCGCCTTCTGCCGTGCCGCCGCCGTCGCTCCCGAAGCCGTGGCCGCGCTGGCCACCGTAACGGAAAAAGCGCGGGAGCCCGCCATTCTCGCCCTTGCGGAATCCCTCTCTCTGCCTCTCCGGCATTTTCCCGCGCCGGTCCTGGCAACCGTCCCTACGCCCACCCCTTCCGTTGCCGCCGGAAAGCGCTTTGGCCTGCCGCCCTTCAGCGTCTGCGAAGCCGCAGCCCTGCTGGCCGCCGACGCCTCGGATTTGCTTGTTCCCAAGACGGCCATGCGCGGTTGTCTCACGTTTGCCCTGGCTGTTGCGAAAGAGGGAAGTCCCATAGGATGAGGAGTATCCGCGCGGAAGCGACGTTCGTTCCGTTCCGTTCTTCATCAAAAATTCCTTTGCGGCTTGAAACCTCCTCCTTCAGGGGAAAGAGTGCTTGACAACACGGCGGAACCTAGGAAACTATTTTTCGTTCCCCTCCCTTCAGGGAGGGGCAATCCGCACGGCTCCTGCATGTCGGCTGCGGACTCTGTCGGCGGATGAGGGCCTGTGGATTGAAACATCAGCAACTTGAGGCGCACACAGGGGGTGGCGATGTCTCTCTCTCTCTCTCTCTCTCTCTCTCTCTCTCTAGGGGAAATATGAATGGCGAGCCATCTCACTCCTTTTGCCAGAGTTGAGGAAACGAAATTCCTGCCCGGTTTCTGGGTTTATGACGCCAACGGGATGTTTCGCCTGGATCAGAGAGCCGCGGAAACCCTGGGCGCGGAGACGGACAGCGTTTCCGCCGAAAGCCTTCTCGACAGATGCGACGAAACCTTTGTCCGCGTCATGAGGAGTATTCTGTCAGGTTTCGAAAGTGGAGATATTCTGCTTGAGCATACCTACTTGCGAAAGGGCGGGAAGAAGGTCGGAATATATTTTCAGGGTTCCGTGCTGCGGCGGAGAGATGATGGCGTCGCCACGCTGGGGAGCGGCTTCGTAGCGGAGATGGAGACGCCCTTCACGGCCATCGCCATGCGCGAAAATTCGGGCGAGGGGGTATGGGAATGGAACGGCCTTTCCGGCGTTGTGCGTTTCAGTCAGAGCTACGGGGAAATGCTGGGCTATGCCTCGCCGCGGGAGCTGCCGAGCAGCATCGAGGAGTGGGCGCTCATAGTTCATCCCGAGGACAGGGAGTCCGTCAATATGCAGCTCAAGCTATGTGCGGATCCGGCATACGGCGATTCCTTTGAGTGCTGCCTGCGTCTGCGGCGCAGAGACGGCCAGTATATCTGGACCATCGGCAAGGGGCAGGTCGTTCAGAGAAACCACGAGGGAAGGGCCATCCGCCTTATCGGCACCAACGTCAATATTGAGCTGTTCAAGAAATACAATGAAATGGCGCTCGATAAGCTGTATACGGATCCCCTGACAGGCGCCTATAACAGGCTTTTTTTCAAGAAGCGCCTGCCCGCGCTGTGCCGGGATACCGTGCAGAGGCCTCTGGCCGTGCTCTACATGGATATCAGCGGACTCAAGATGGTAAACGACCTTGCCGGCCACGCGTACGGCGACGCGCTGATCAAGGCCGCGATCAATATCGTCAATTGCTCCGTCGAAAAGGAAAAGTACGTGATTCGCATGGGTGGGGACGAATTCCTGATAATTATCCCGCGTTGCCCCGACTGGCAGATGCGGGAGTATTTGCGCTGTATCGCCCATCTTGCCGATGTTTACAACACCGATGCGATTATACCTCTGCTGTTCGGCGTCGGGGGGCATATTCTGGACAGCGACGATCTGGTGACGTCCGTTTTCTGCGCGGAAGAGGAAATGAGGAAGGACAAGCTGGCGGGGCACGCCAGGAACTATCTTCAGCTTCGCGAAGCCCTTGAGCTGCTGCTGGGGAAAAGCGTGCGCTATCAGGATTCGCGGCTGACTGAGGACGCGGGCCGGGAGGAGTGACATCCCTCTTTGGAGCATGGAGGACATGATATGACGGGCGATTGTGACGCCGCTGCCCGTATCGGGCGGCCCATGCCCGCCGCATTGCATATAGTGGGGCTGGGGCCGGGGTCTGCGGACTGCCTGACGCCGCAGGCGGAGCGGGCTTTGGCGGCGAGCGCCTGCATTGCGGGCTATGGCCGGTATGTGGAGCTTGTGCCCGAGGCCCTGCGGGCGGGCAAACGGATCATCAGCAACGGCATGCGGCAGGAGGAGGAGCGCTGCGCCGCGGCGCTGGACAGCGCGTTGTCCGGCGTGCCGACATCGTTGGTATGTTCGGGGGACCCCGGCATTTACGCGCTGGCGGGGCTGGCGCTGGAACAGGCGGAGGAGCGGGGAGTGCTGGGCTCGCTGCCGCTGGAGATTGTGCCGGGCGTGCCTGCGGTCTGCGCGGCGGCGGCGCTGCTGGGCGCGCCGCTGATGCATGACTTTGCCTGCGTCAGCCTGAGCGATTTGCTGACGCCCTGGGAAACCATTGAACGCCGTCTGCGGGCCGCCTTTGCCGCTGATTTTGTGGTGGCCCTGTATAATCCGCGATCCCGGGGCAGGGACTGGCAGCTGGACAGGGCGCTGGAGCTGGCCCGCGCGGAACGCGCGGCGGCCTGCCCTGTGGGGATAGTCCGCAATGCCTGCCGCGAGGGGCAGGACGTGCGCGTGCTGACATTGGAAAGCATTTGCTCCGCCGATGTGGACATGCTGTCGCTTGTGATTATCGGCAATAGCGAAACCCGGCGGATGGGGCGTTATATGGCGACGCCGCGAGGCTACGCGGCCCGACGGGCCGCAGAGAAGATACCTGTTCAAATTGTCGCATGAGTTGACACAATCCGGGGCACGAGGTAGTGTTGCCGGAAAGGCTGTCCGCCCCCCTGCGACGCCTGTGTGCAGAGAGAAGGCGAACGCGCAGAGGGGCGCGGTCGTGTCCATCGCTCTGGAACTTGAGGAGGTTCTCATGAAGAAGACGTTGCTGCCTGCCGGTTTGCTGGCCCTGGCTCTGGCTGTTCCCGCCTTTGCCGCACAACCCCCTGTTCCCGCTGATGGACTGAAGTTTGCAGGCGCAAAGAAGACCGTTATTTTCAATCACTCGACGCATAAGACCGTGGAGTGCGTGACCTGTCACCATCCGGTGAAGGAACAGGAAAACTACGCCAAGTGTGCCACGGCGGGCTGCCATGACGATTTGCAGGCCAAGAAGGGCACGTCGTCCCTGTATGCCGTGGTGCATACCCGCAAGGGTCTCAAGTATCAGACCTGTATGGAATGCCACCAGAAGATCGTGGCGGAAAAGCCCGAGCTGAAGAAGGACCTGACCGGTTGCGCCAAGTCCAAGTGTCACCCGTAGGAACCGCGCCCCGAGGCGGGGCTTTCTGCTGAAAGCGTGTAAAAGGCCGTCCCCTGGGCGGCCTTTTTTGCGTTGGAGCATTTTTGTTTGAAACGCTGCGTGTTTCAATCCATACGCCCTGTCGTTTCGTGGAAAAAGCGCGGTTTTCCGCTCGCTTCGGGCCGTGCCGCCGCCTCGCGTTCCGTCTTTTTCAAAGGCAAGACGCTCTGAACGGGAATATTTGCTTTTTTTGCTCAACCTGCTAGGTTTTCACTTGCATTATGTATTTTTTCCCTGTCTGGATGAACAGCGTGTTTTCCGCACTGCGCGGACGGCGTGCGCTCTGGAAAGAACGGATGTTCAGGGCGTCCGCTCTGGAGGCAATCTACTCGAACGAGGCTCCTCATGGCAAAAGATGACGTCATAGATCTGACCGATCTCATACAGCAAGGTTCTTCTTCGCAGTCCCGTGGTCCGGCGCCGACGCCGCCGGGGCATGTGGTGGTTCCCGACGAAAAATTGCAGATGCCGGGGCTGGACGGCGTGGATGATTTGCTGGCGTCGCTGAATATGACGTCCACGCCCGCCACGACGGAAGTGCCGCCGCCGCCGGAACAGAACGCCGGGCCCTCGATGGACCTGGATACCATCCTCGGCTTCAAGGAGCCGCCCGCCGCGCCCGCAGCCCAGCCTGCGGCGGCCGCCGATGACGTGGTGGATATCAGCAGCCTGCTGGGTGAAAGCGCGGCTCCCGCGGCAAAGCCTGCGGCGGGCAAGGGCTTTGACGCCGTGCTCAACGAAGCATCCGCGGCATCCGCGCCTTCGGATGACCTTGATCTTGATGCGCTGCTGAATGAAAAGGCGGCTGCTGCGCCCGCAGCCCAACCCGCAGCGGCCGCGCCTGCGGACGACCTTGATCTTGACGCG
>DXFI01000284.1 GCA_019114565.1 Candidatus Desulfovibrio intestinigallinarum
GGGGAAACCCTTTTTCAAAAGGGGTCCCCTCTCCCCCTCGCACACGACTAAACATTAAACAGGAAGTGCATCACGTCGCCGTCCTGCACGACGTATTCCTTGCCTTCGACGCGGAGGACGCCGTCGGCGCGGCAGGCGGCTTCGCTTTCGTGGCTCATGTAGTCGTCATAGGAGATGACTTCGGCGCGGATGAAGCCGCGTTCAAAGTCGGTATGGATGACGCCGGCGGCCTGCGGGGCTTTCCAGCCCTTGCGGATGGTCCAGGCGCGCACTTCGTCGGGGCCGGCGGTGAAGTAGCTGCACAGGCCGAGGGTGTCATAACCGGTGCGGATGATGCGCACGAGGCCGCTTTCGTCGATGCCGTAGGAGGAGAGCATTTCGGCCTGTTCGTCATCGGGCAGGCCCTGCAATTCTTCTTCGAGCTTGGCGCAGATGCGGGCGAATCCGGCGTTGCGTTCGGCGGCAAGGGCCTGCACGCGCTGCGAAAGTTCGTTGCCGTCGGCCACGGCGTTTTCATCCACGTTGGCGCAGTAGATGACCGGCTTTGCCGTGAGCAGGCCCAGTTCACGCCAGGACTGGAGAAAAGCCTCGTTTTCGGGCAGGGCGAAGGTGGAGGCGGGCTTGCCGTCGTTGAGCGCGGCCAGAAGCTGCTGCATGATTTCCGCGGCCGCCTTGGCGTCTTTGCTGCCCTTGGCCATCTTGAGCAGTTTTTCCAGGCGCTTTTCCACGCTCTGAATATCGGCAAGGAGCAGCTCGGTTTCAATGGTGTCGATATCGCGCAGCGGATCAACCGCGCCGTCCACATGGGTAATATTTTCATCCTCGAAGCAGCGGACCACCTCGACGATGGCGGCGCATTCGCGGATATTGGCAAGGAACTGGTTGCCCAGCCCTTCGCCCTTGCTGGCGCCGCGCACAAGCCCGGCAATATCAATGAAGTCCACGCTGGCATGGATGGTCTTCTGGGGCTTCGCCTTGGCAGTCAGAGCGTCAACGCGCTTGTCGGGAACGGCGACCGTCGCCTTGTTGGGCTCGATGGTGCAGAAAGGATAGTTGGCGGCCTGAGCGTTTTGCGCCTTGGTAAGGGCGTTGAAGAGGGTGGATTTGCCCACATTGGGCAGGCCGACGATGCCGATGCTGAGCGCCATGACGACTCCTTTTGTATCTGTAGTGATGTTGGAGCGTTTTACCTTTGAAAAAAGGCGAAACGACAGGCCGTGTGTTTTGAAACGCACAGCGTTTCAAACTGAAATTGCTCTAAATAAATGCTGGCAGATCCGGGACGGAACAGTGCGGCGCTGAAAAAACGCGCCGGAAGCTCCGGCCGGTCGGGAAACGCATATGCGCCGCGTTTCGCGGTTATGGCGCAAAAAACGCACGCCCGCAAGGGAGCGGACGTGCGCGGGGCTTTTTTCATGTTTCCGGGGGATGGTCGCGGGATCGCGGACAGCATCGCCCGGTCCGAAGAGAGCGGAAAAACCGCATTTTTTCCGCGAAACGACAGGCCGTATGGGGTGAAACGCGAAGCATTTCAAACTGAAAATGCTCTGAATCGTTCCGGGGAAAGGATGGGGCCGGGGGAAGGAAACCGTCCTTGCGGGCGAGTCGGCGGCCCGACGGAGGCCGCCGGCCGTGCCCGTCAGGCGACGCAGAAGCCTTACGGGCACCGACGGTTTCCTTCCCCCCGGGAAGTGTTTTGCAGCTCGCTCCGGCTATTGCAGGCCGGAGCCCGTGCCGGAGAGCAGATTGGAGCGGCTGCTGGAGTTGAAGTCGTAGAGCAGGGGGAGCACATCGTCATTGATGGGGACGGTGGCCGTGCCCATGGCCAGCACCTCATTGGAGGTGGTGTGGATCAGGCGCATGGTGAAACGGACGTTGTCGGCGCTGACGACGTAGGTGCCTGCCAGAACGGCATGGCTGGTGCCGACGCGGCTGGCCAGCTGGCGCACGTTGCGGGTGAGGAGGAGTTCCCCCGTTTCAGGATGGAAGCGGATGTAGCTGCCCTTGCGCAGTTCCTGAAAACGATAGCCCTTGCTGACAAGATAGCGGGAGATTTCTTCCGTCATCTGACGTGCCAGGGGGCAGCTGGCATTAAGATCGTTGAGGTCGGCGGCCACGGTGCCCATGATGATGGTACGGGCGCGCATGCGGCTTTCGCGTTCGCTCTGGGACAGGCCGTCATCGGTGGTCTTGGCGGCATAGCGCTGCACCATCTGCTTGTCGATCTGCTTGCCGATGCTGTCGGCGGCGGAGGGCACGCTGGCGGCAAGGGCGGTGTGGGCGGCGGCGCAGGGAAGCAGCAGGCCGAGCGCGAGGATGAGAGGAAGTGTGATTTTCCGCATGGGAGTATCCTTAGCGCATGGTGCGCAGCAAGAGTTCGATGGTATTCAGGCCCTGCTTGGCGGTGGCGATATCCCGGCCGTCATTACAGACCGACAGGGCCTGCGCGTAGCTTTGGCGGGCCAGCTCGTACCGGTTCTGGGTACGGAATTTTTCGCCTTCGGCAAGATAGCGGCGGCAGAGGCTTTTGCTGTTGTCCGAGCCGCCGCTCACGGTGGCGCAGAAGGCCGGCGCGGCAGCAAGGAGCAGGGCGGCGGCAAGGGTGCAGACAAGCGTCGTTTTCATGGGAATCTCCTTGGCCCTAGCGGCCCTGCGTGATGGTGAGCGAACCCTGATTCACCGGCTGGTACAGAGGCGGATACAGAGGCTTTATGGGGTTGCCTTCCTTGTCGCGGGGGCCGTCGGAAAGCAGACGATTGACGATGGGCGTATTGACGAGCACAAGCTGGGCCGTACGCAGCACGAGGCCGTCGCTGGCGCGCACGAGCCGGGCGTTGACGAAGGTTGCGTCCTTATCCACCAGATACGTGCCCACGAGCAGCGCGGCCCACTTCTGGCCCTTGACGGCGGAGAGCTGGCTGGAGGCCAGCGCAAGATCATTCTTGCCGCCCACGCTGGAGACGACGCCGCTCAGACGGTACTCCCGGGTGGGGAAGCCGCGCTGGTTGAATTCATAGTACATGGATTCCGCCAGCAGACGCCCCAGAGGGGAGCTCTGACTGGTATTGTTTTTGTTGACGAAGGAAGTCGGCATGGCCACAAAGCCTTCCAGAGCGGTATTGGGCATGGTGGCAAGCATCTGATCGGCCATTTCCCGGCACTTGAGTTTGATTTCCATCGCGTCCGTATAACCGGAGGAGGTAGGCGTCTGCGCGCCTCCGCCGGCGCAGCCGGCAAGACTGAGGGCAACCAGCGGGAGCAGGAACAGCCGCAGGCAGCGAGCGAAGGTAGATGTCATGGCGAGATCCTTTGTACGTTTCTTGCGGAAATTTCACGGATAAAACGTGACCGCAACTGTTATACGATGGAGGCGCGGCCTTTCGCAAGAGCGGCGACCATCGGACGGGCGCAAGAGCGCGCCGTCCCTGTCTGGGCTGAACTGCTCCGGCATGCGGCGGGTTGCCCCTGCGGCACGCGGCAAAAAAACAACGGCTGATTTTTTGTATGCAAGTTGCGTACCGTTTTGGAGAAACGCGTAAAAATTCCTTTCGGAGACACAAGAGGTTTGACAATCCGCGAAGCCGGTGGAATGCTGCGGACGCCTCTCGGTATGCCGGATCGCGGAGATGCGGAGAATGACGGAGGGGAAACCGGCGGGCCGCAGGGCCGCCGCAGGGAGGTTTGCCCATGACGCAGCGCCAGAGCCGCGCCATCAGGCTTGGTCCGCTTGCCATTGGCGGCGGCGCGCCCGTGATGGTGCAGAGCATGACCAATACCGATACCCGCGATGTGGAAGCCACGACGGCGCAGATTGCCCGGCTGGTGAAGCGCGGCTGCGAAGCCGTGCGGCTGGCCGTGCCCGACGAGGCGGCCGTCAAAGCTTTGGCGGCCATTCGCGCGGCATCGCCTGTGCCGCTGATTGCGGATATTCATTTTGATTACAGGCTTGCCGTAGCCGCGCTGGAATCCGGGCTGGAGGGGCTGCGCATCAATCCCGGCAACATCGGCCCGGCGGAGCATGTGGATCGCGTCGTTGACGCGGCCAAGGCTCACGGCGCCGTCATTCGTATCGGCGTCAATTCCGGCTCCGTGGAAAAGGAGCTGCTGCGCAGGTACGGCGGCCCCTGTCCGCAGGCCATGGTGGAAAGCGCGCTGAATCATGTGCGCCTGCTGGAGCGTCGCGGCTTTTACGATACCAAAATTTCTCTCAAGTCCTCGTCCGTGACGGACACCATCGCGGCGTATGAGGCCCTGGCGCGGGCCTGCGATTATCCTCTGCATATCGGCGTGACCGAGGCCGGGGGGCTGATGCGGGGCACGGTCAAGTCGGCCGTGGGCCTCGGCATCCTGCTGCGCGAAGGCATCGGCGACACGCTGCGCGTTTCGCTGACGGCCGATCCGGCGGAGGAAGTGACCGTGGCCTGGGAAATTCTGCGCGCGCTGGGCCTGCGCAGCCGCGGGCCGGAAATCATTTCCTGCCCCACCTGCGGCCGCACGGAAATTGATCTGTTTGCGCTGGCCGCAGCCGTGGAGGCGCGTCTGGCCGAATCCACCGCGCCCATCAAGGTCGCCGTCATGGGCTGCGTGGTCAACGGCCCGGGCGAGGCGCGCGAGGCGGATCTGGGCCTTGCCGGCGGACGGGACAAGGGGATCATCTTTCGCAAGGGGGAAGTCATCCGCTCCGTTCGCGGGCAGGATGCCCTGCTTGCGGCTTTCATGGAAGAACTTCAGGCACTGCTTACCGAAAAAGGATACAATTAACATGCGTTACAGCTCTTCGTATATTCCCACGCTCAAGGAAACGCCCGCCGATGCCGAGGTGGCAAGCCACAAGCTGCTGCTGCGGGCGGGCATGGCGCGCCGCCTGACCTCGGGCATCTATACGTATCTGCCCCTGGGGCTGCGGGCTATCCGCAACGTGGAGAACATCATCCGCGAGGAAATGGAAAAGGCCGGTTTCGACGAGCTGCTCATGCCCATGGTGCAGCCCGCCGACCTCTGGAAGGAAAGCGGCCGCTGGGTCTTTTACGGCAAGGAGCTGCTGCGCTTCAAGGATCGCAATGATCGCGACTACTGCCTCGGCCCCACGCACGAGGAAGTCATCACCGATCTGGTGCGCGGCGAGGTGCGCTCCTATCGTCAGCTGCCTGTGCGCCTCTATCAGATTCAGAGCAAGTTCCGCGACGAGGTGCGTCCCCGCTTCGGCCTGATGCGCGGCCGCGAATTCGTCATGAAGGACGGCTATTCCTTTGATGCCGACAATGCCGGGGCGGACGAGAGCTACAAGCGCATGTACGAGGCCTATACGGCCATCTTCCGGCGTCTCGGCCTGCGCTTCCGGGCCGTGGAGGCGGACACCGGCTCCATCGGCGGCAAGTTCTCTCATGAGTTCATGGTGCTGGCCGACACGGGCGAAGACACCATCTGCGCCTGCACGCAGTGCGATTATGCGGCCAACGTGGAGCGCGCCGAAGTGCTCTGGAAGGGCACGCCCTGCACGGAGTCCTGCCCGGACATGACCTGTGTGGACACGCCCGGCGCGCATACGGTGGAAGAGGTGGCCGCCATGCTCGGCGTGAAGCCGTCGCAGGTGATCAAGACCATGATTTTCGTGGCGGACGGCAAGCCCGTTGCCGTGCTGGTGCGCGGCGACCGGGAAGTGAACGACATCAAGCTCAAGAATCTGCTCAAGGCGCAGGAAGTGGAGCTGGCCGGACCGGAAACCGTGCGCAAGGTGACGCAGGCTCCCGTGGGCTTTGCCGGGCCTGCCGGACTGGACATTCCCGTATATGCCGATCTCGAGCTGCAGGGCGCGACCGACTATGTGGCCGGCGCCAACAAGGGTGATGCCCATGTGCTGCATCTTGATCTGCGCCGTGATGCCTCGGTGAAGGAATACGCCGACCTGCGCTGCATCTCGCTGGAAGATACCTGCCCCCGCTGCGGCGGACGCATCGAACTGCCCAAGGGCATTGAAGTGGGCCATATCTTCAAGCTGGGGCTCAAGTACAGCGAAGCCATGCACGCCGTGTTCCTCGACGAAAACGGCAAGGAACAGTACATGATCATGGGCTGCTACGGCATCGGCGTTTCGCGTGTGGTGGCTGCGGCCATCGAGCAGAACAACGACGAGCACGGCATCATCTTCCCCCTGCCGCTGGCTCCGGTGCAGTGCATCCTTCTTTGTCTCGATCCGGGCAAGGAGGACGTGGCTGCCAGAGCCGAAGAGCTGTACGCGCAGCTGCAGGCGGGCGGTCTGTCCGTGCTGCTGGATGACCGCGAGGAACGTCCCGGCGTCAAGTTCAAGGACGCCGATCTGCTGGGCGCTCCCATGCAGCTTATCGTGGGCGGCAAGGGCCTTGCCCGCGGCGTGGTGGAATGCAAGGACCGTCGCACCGGCGAAAAGGGCGAGCTGCCTCTGGAAGGCTTTGCCGAAGCCTTTGCCGCATGGGCCGAGTCCGTGCGTCAGGGCTGGGAGAGCTCCCGCAAGTAAGGAATAATGTCACAGGGGAGGAGGGGAGTCCCTCCTCCCTTTCCGCAGCGGTTTTTCCGAAACGGTAGTCATGCCGCCGGGAAGATTGTTTGTGTTTTTCTTTTTTTGGGGCTAGAGTTGCATACCGTGAACCCGAAATGGCAGAAGTGCCTTTCGGGAAGCGGCGGTTTTGCCGCCGGAGCATGGAAACGGCCGGATCTGGCTGCAGCGAACAGCGCCATGCCGGGACTCTGAAAAATCCGCATTTCTGTCCCGTGGTCTGCCATTTCCGTCACAAAGGGGGGTATGCATGCTGCGTCTCCGCAACTGGATGCATGTTTCCGCGCTTGTCGTCGTGCTGCTGTGCTGCGGCTTCGGCGGAGCGCGGGAGGCTGTCTTGTGCGTCGGCATCGAGGAGAACTACGCGCCCTTTTCCTTTGTGAACCCGCAGGGAACCCGAACCGGTTTTGACGTCGAATTTGCTCAGGCCGTATGCGAAAATATGGGCAAAAAGTGCGTTTATGTGCCCATGCCTTTTGAGGATTTGCTGCGCTGCACCCGCACCGGCGAGCTCGATTTCACTGTGGCGGGCATGGCGGCTACCGAAGATCGCCGGCGTTTTCTGCTGTTCAGTGACGTTTATTACCGTTCCCACTCCATTTACATCGGTCGGGCCGAGTTCCGCGACGATATTGAGAAGCTGCAGGGCAGGCGCATCGGCGTAAAAATCAAGACGCTGCAGGCGCAGTATC
Source organism: Candidatus Desulfovibrio intestinigallinarum (assembly GCA_019114565.1). GTDB lineage: Bacteria > Desulfobacterota > Desulfovibrionia > Desulfovibrionales > Desulfovibrionaceae > Desulfovibrio > Desulfovibrio intestinigallinarum. The sequence continues at coordinate 7,225 of DXFI01000284.1, forward strand.
TGCTTTCCCGCTGGGGCGGGAAGGCGCAGCTTGTCGCCCGTTTCACAACGGTGGACGAGCTGCTGGAGGCGCTGAAGCAGGGGGAACTGGACGCCGTCTTTGTGGACGGTTTTGCCGGTTACAGATTCCTTGCTTCAGAGGAGAACGAAAGCTTTGCTCTGCTTTCTGATCCGCTGCTTCCCGCTCCCAAATCTTCCGGTTCTCGCATTGCCATAACGAAGGGGAGAGCGGATCTGGTGCCCGGCATCAATGCGGCCATCAGAAGCATCCGCCTCGACGATACGTTCAGCAAGCTGTCCCGCAAGTATTTTTCCTTTGACATCTACTAGCCAGGGGCAGCTCATGAAACGTTTCTCGGCGCGGACCGTCAGCTGGTACTCCATTGTGCTGGAAGGTCTGTTCATCGTCGTTGTCTATGCGTTCCTCTATGTCAATGTCCAGAGTATCGAGCGCATGGTGGGCGAATCCCGTGAAGCGCATCTGCCTTCCATTCAGGAAGGACAGCGCACCCTGCTCAATCTGGAATATCTGCGCCATTCCGTATCCCAGCTGCGTCAGGCTCCCAACGAGGAATATCTGCGCAGCACCTATACCGGCATCCGGGTTCTGCTGGCGGAAATCTCCTTTGACAAGCGCGTGGACGAGATCACATTGCGGGATTTAGGCACCCCCATCCGGGAGCTGTATGACTCCCGGAACCGTGTCGTGCAGCTGTACAGTCAGCTTCTGGAAAGCGTGCATACCTTTCTTGCAGGGTACGCCAGGGCCGGCGGCAGCCTGCCTGCGGAGGCTGTCGCGGCCTTGTGGCAGAATTGCGTCAATCTGACGGAAAACTCCGCTGCCGAGCTGCGGGAACGGATACAGCAGCTGGCTGACGGCGTGTCCGCCACCGGCAGAAGCGTTATTGCCCCTCTTGCGCAGCGCATCATGGGCATCATGGACTCGCTGCGTCAGGAAGATCTGCTTTCCCGCAAGCTGAACGGAAATATTCTCGAGCGCATCACCTCCTTTCGTGTGGCGGCGTCCAGTTCGGAAGTAAAGCTGATCTACAGCGAGCTTTCGGCCATTTCCCGGCATGCGGAGCGGATACAGCAGGTTGCTCTGCATCTCTGCATCGGTCTGACCTGCTGCCTCGGCATTCTGAGCTGGCTGCTGCATCACCATATTCTGCTGCCCATCATGCAGGCGTCGGATGTCCTCTCCAATATCCTGAACGGGCGGGCCGTCGAACGCTATCCTTCGTCGCGGATCAGGGAGCTGGACAGCATGATTCAGGCGCTTCCTCTGCTGCAGCGCGACATGCTGGCCAAGGATGCCCGCTCGTCCCGGCTGGAAAAGGAACAGGAACAGCTCAAGAGCATGAGCTTCCGGGATTCCCTGACGGGCCTTTCCAACCGCAGAGCCCTGGATCTGCTGCTGAAGGGCGGCGTGCCCGACGAAAGCGTCGCCATTCTCATGTTCGATATTGACCTCTTCAAACAGTACAATGACACTCTGGGCCATCTGGCGGGTGACGAGGCCCTGCGGCGCGTGGGTGAAATTGCCATGAGCTATGCCGACGCGAACTGCACGCCCTTCCGCTACGGGGGCGAGGAATTCGTCATGATTTTTCAGGGCGAGGGGGCGCTGCCGGACAAGGTGCGCGCCGTGGCCCAGGATTTGATGGCAAGGCTGGCGTCGGCCAGCATTCCCCATCCGGCATCGCCCTGGGGGCGGCTGACCGTGAGCATCGGTCTGGCCTTCCGGGCTCCGGGGCTGACATCGCTGCATGAGACGCTGGATCAGGCGGACAAGGCCCTGTACCGCGCCAAAAGCCGCGGGCGTCATCGCGTGGAAGAGATGGAAGACACGACGCCGGAGAGCGGCCCGGTCCTCAAGGAAGCGTAAACCTCTCTTCAGTGCGGGCCATGTCGACAGTCTCCCTGCCGGAAGACGGCATCATTCTGAGCGTCCGGGCGCTGACGGAGCGTCTGCGACGGACGCTGGAAGGGCGCTTCCCCTTTGTCTGGGTACGCGGCGAAGTCACCAATCTTTCGCGTCCGTCTTCGGGACACGTCTATTTCAGCCTTAAGGATGCGGAGGCGCAGCTCCAGTGCGTCTGTTTTCGGGGGCGCAACCGCCGGGGGCAGAGTTTCGATCCCCTTACCGGCGAAGTCTATGAAAGTCCGCCTCCTTCGCCGGCGGAAATCCTGAGCAACGGCCTTGAAGTCCTTTGCGCCGGGCATATCGGCGTCTACGCGCCGCGCGGCGTTTATCAGCTGTATGTGGAGCTGGTGCAGCCCGCGGGCGCGGGAGGTCTGGCGCAGGCTTTTGAAGAGCGCAAGCGTCTGCTGGCCGCCAAAGGGTACTTTGCTCTGGAGCGCAAGCGTCCCCTGCCGTTCGACCCGCAGCGCGTCGCGCTGATCACATCCCCCTCCGGCGCGGCCATACACGATTTTCTGGAGCTGGCCCGGCAGCGGGGCAGCGGGTCGAGCATCCGCCTTTTTCCCGTCCGGGTACAGGGCGAGGGCAGCGCCGAAGACGTGATCCGGGCCCTGCATGCGGCGGCGGCACAGGGCTGGGCGGAAGTCATTGTGCTTATCCGTGGCGGCGGCTCGCTGGAAGACCTCTGGACCTTCAACGAAGAAGACGTGGCGACAGCCGTTTTCCGTTCGCCCGTGCCCGTTCTGGCGGGTATCGGTCATGAAGTGGATGTGACGCTTGCCGACATGACCGCCGATGTGCGCGCGGCCACGCCTTCCCATGCGGCGCAGCTGCTCTGGCCGTTGCGCACGGAGCTGGCGCAGCGGGTGGACGATCTGGAAACCTCGCTGCGGCATGCCGCGCTTCTTGCCGTGGAACGGCGCGCCCGCCTGCTGGACGATGCCGCGCGTCGTCTGGACTGGTGCGCTCCCGACAGGCGTCTGGAACGTCTGGGCCGTCAGGTGGATATGGCGGAAAGCCGCCTGCATGCCGCCATGCGCCATCGTCTTGATGCGGCCGCCCTCCGGCTGGAGCGTCTGGAACCCCGGCTGCATCGGGCCTTTGAAGGCGAACCGGCCGCCCGGGAATCCGCGCTGCATCTTCTGGAAGTACGTTTGCGGGGCGCGATTTCGTCCCTGCTCGACAGCCGGGAACTGCGGCTGGAGCGTCTTGACGCGGCCCTTGCGGGCAAGGACCCCGCCGGTCCCCTGCGCCGGGGCTATGCTCTGCTGCGCGATGCCCGCGGCAGGGCGATCGATTCCGCCGCGGCTCTGAAACAGGGCGATGCCGTCGCCGTGCAGCTGCATGACGGGCGTGTCGAGGCCGTTGTAACCGGAGTGCACAAGGAGCAACCGCATGAAACATCCCGTTAGGGTTCTGGCCTTTCTGATTCTGTGTCTGTGCGGCATTCTGCCGGCTCAGGCCGGGGCCGCGCCTCTTCTTGACGCGCCGGATCGCGTCGCCCGCGGCGACGCTTTTCTTGTGCTGGCCTCCTCCCCGCAGCCGGTGCAGCGTTTCGTCTTTTCCTGGGGCGGAAAGGATTATGCCGCCGACGCGTATCAGGAAGGAGAACAGTGGCAGGCCGTCATCCTGCTGGGCATGCCTCTGGAAGAAAAGCAGACCGCCCGGACGCTGACGGTGCGGGGCGGAACGGAAAGCGCCTCGGCGCGTATTGCCGTCTTTGACAGAAAGCGCCCCGTGCAGAAGCTGACCGTTGACAGAAAGTATGTGTCGCCGCCCGCCGATGTCATGGCCCGCATCAAGGAAGACAGGCGCAAGGTCGCCCGCGCTCTGGCCATCTATTCTTCCCGTCGTTCCTGGACGACCCCCTTTGTGCGTCCGGTGGAGGGCGGCATTTCCAGCCAGTACGGTTTGTGCCGCGTGTTCAACGGGCAGCCGCGGGGTTTTCACAAGGGCCTGGACCTGCGTTCCCCCGAAGGGACGCCCATCAAAGCCTGTGCCGACGGCGTGGTAACGCTGGCGGACAATCTCTATTTCTCCGGCAATGCCGTCTATCTCGATCACGGGCTGGGCGTCGTGACCGCCTATCTCCACATGTCAAAGATTCTGGTGCGGCCCGGCGAAAGCGTGCGGCGCGGTCAGGTTGTCGGCCTTGTGGGGGCGACGGGCCGCGTGACGGGGCCGCATCTCCATCTCTCGCTGTTTGCTCAGGGGCAGTCCGTGGATATTTTGCCCTTGCTGGAGAAGGTGGAAAAACGCTAGAGTCCTGCTTCGGATGATGAGCCCGGAACGATCCGGAGAGGGAGGTGCCCTGCATGGGCGCACGAGAGAGCAAGAAAAATTCCTTTGAGACGCGCCTTGAACGCCTTCAGGAAATCGTCAATACTCTCGAACGCGGCGATTTGCCGCTGGAGCAGGGCATGGCGCTGTACCGCGAGGGCGTGGAGTGCGCGCGCCTGTGCCGCAAGCGTCTGGAAGAGGCGCGCCACGAGGTGCGCCTGTGGCAGAACGGCGAAGAACAGGATTTTGATGTCGAGGCCGTGCGCCTGTCGGGCGATACGGTACGCGAAGAGGGTGACAAGCAATGATGAGCGGCGAAGAGATGAAGGCCCTGCTCCTGCGGCGGGCCCGTATGGTGGAAGAATTCCTGCCGTCCTGCGTGGGGGGCGACATGCCGCCGCGCCTGCGGGACTCCATGCTGTACAGCCTTCAGGCCGGAGGCAAGCGGCTGCGTCCCGTTCTCTGCCTGAGCTGCGCCGCCCTGTTCGGACTGGCGGAATCCGTCGTGCTGCCCTTTGCCGCCGCCATCGAGATGATTCATACCTATTCGCTCATCCATGACGATCTGCCCGCCATGGATGACGACGATCTGCGCCGGGGCAAGCCCTCCAATCACAAGGCCTTTGACGAGGCGACCGCCATTCTTGCCGGAGACGGTCTGCTGACGGACGCCTTCGGGCGCATGACCACCGTGGATCTGCCCGCGTCGCGCGTGCTGGCCGCCGTGGGGGAAATGGCCCGCGCCGCCGGTTCGACCGGCATGGTCGGCGGGCAGGAATGGGACATGATCTACACCGGCATGCCGCCTGTTTCTCTGGATGAGCTGCGCCGCATGCACGCCATGAAAACCGGAGCGCTGCTGCGTGCCTCCTGTGTCTGCGGCGCGTTGCTGGCCGGAGCCGAGAGCATCGAACTGCAACGGATCAGCCGCTACGGCGCGGCCCTCGGCGTCGCCTTCCAGATAGCCGACGATATTCTGGACGTGGTTTCCGATACCGAAACCCTCGGCAAACCTGCGGGCAGCGATGCCGAACACGGCAAGAATACCTATCCCTCTCTTGTGGGGCTCGATGAAAGCCGCCGCCTTGCCCAGGAGCAGGCCCGTCATGCTCAGGAGGCCATTGCCTCCTTCCACGGTCCCGAAGCCGAATTCCTGCGGGCTCTGGCCCTGTATACCGTGACGAGGGTCGCTTAGATGACGCAGACCCCTTCCCGAGAGGCGGAGGCGTCTCTGCGCCCGTGCCCGCTTCTGCAAAGTATTTCCTCCCCCGCGCAGATTGCGACGCTTTCCGACGCCCAGCTTGCCGAGCTGGCCGAAGAAGTGCGTTGTCGTATCGTGGATGTGGTGTCCCACACCGGCGGTCATCTTGCGCCTTCGCTGGGTGTAACGGATCTCACTCTGGCGCTGTTGTCCTGTTTTAATTTTGAGCAGGACAAGCTCATCTGGGACGTGGGCCATCAGGCCTATGCCTACAAGCTGCTTACCGGCCGCCGCGATCTTTTCCCGACCCTGCGGCAGTGGGGCGGTATTTCCGGTTTCCCGCGCAGGACGGAAAGCCCCTACGATCATTTCGGCGTCGGCCATTCGTCCACATCCATTTCCGCAGCCCTCGGCATGGCGCTGGCCCGGGATCTTTCCGGTCTGCATCACCATGTCATTGCGGTTATCGGCGACGGTTCCCTCACCGGCGGCGAAGCCTTTGAAGGGCTGAATCTCGCCGGACACATGGGGCGGCGTCTGATTGTCGTCCTCAATGACAATGAAATTTCCATTTCCCCCAACGTGGGCGCGCTGTCCCGCTTCCTGAGCCGGACGCTGTCCCGCCGCTGGGTGCGGCAGGCGCGCAAGGACGTGCTTTCCCTGCTGCGCGCCATTCCCCGCATCGGCAACAAGCTGGCCGAATATGCCATGCGCGGCGAATGGAGTTTCAAGTCCTTCTTTACGCCCGGCATGCTCTTTGAGGCCTTCCGCTTCACCTATATCGGGCCTGTCAACGGGCATGACATCCCGGCTCTGCGCCGCCATCTGCAAATGGCGGCCGCCGTGGAGGACGGCCCCGTTCTGCTGCATATCCGTACCCGCAAGGGCAAGGGCTATGCGCCCGCCGAGCAGGACCCTGTGCATTTTCACGGCGTGGGGCACTTCCACCCCGAAACCGGCATGCCCATCATCCCCGGCAAGGGAGCCGTGCCGTCCTTTACGTCCATCTTCGGCAAAACGCTGGTGGAACTGGCCGAACAGGACAAGCGCATTATTGCCATCACGGCCGCCATGCCCGAAGGCACCGGCACCAATGCATTTCAGGAGCGTTTTCCCGACCGCTTTGTGGATGTGGGCATCTGTGAGCAGCATGCCGTCACCTTTGCCGCCGGTCTTGCCTGTCAGGGCTACCGCCCGGCCGTGGCCATCTATTCGACTTTCCTGCAACGCGCCTATGATCAGATAGTGCATGACGTCTGTCTGCAAAATCTGCCCGTGACCTTCTGCATTGACCGGGCCGGGCTGGTGGGAGAGGACGGCGCAACGCATCACGGCGTGTTTGACATTGCCTATCTGCGGCATATTCCCAATATCTCTCTGCTGGCTCCGCGTGACGAGGATCAGCTGCGTCACTGTCTGGCCACGGCCTTTTCCCTGTCCGGCCCCTGTGCCGTGCGCTATCCGCGCGGCGCGGGCTACGGCGTGCCCCTGTCCGGCGCGCCCCGCCTGCTGCCTGCGGGCACGGGGGAAATCCTTCAGGAGGGCTCCGAGGTCGCCATCATTGCCGTGGGCAGCCGGGTGCATCCTGCCCTGCGCGCTGCCGCCAAACTTGCCGAACAGCGCGGCATTACGCCGCTGGTCTTTGATCCCGTCTGGCTCAAGCCCCTGCCCGAAGTCCAGCTTGCCGACATTGCCCGCCGCTTCCGGCGCATTGTCATTGTGGAGGAAGGCAGCCTTGCCGGCGGCTTCGGCTCCGCCGTGCTGGAATACCTCAGCGACAACAACCTGCTCGACGGACAGCGCATTCACCGTATGGGCATCGGCGACGCCTTTGTGGAACACGGCAGTCAGACGCGCCTGCGCGAAGCTGCGGGCATCCGCTCCCATCATATCGTCGCCGCCGTCGAAGCGTTGCTTGATTCATAGAAGCGATTTGTTTTTTTCTGGGGGAAGGGAAACCCCTCCGCTAGGGGCTGTTTCTAAAAAAGCCTGGACATCTTAATTGACACCTGCTTTTCTGTTGAGCATGAGCAGACATGATATTTCAGATGAAAAGTGGGCGGTCATCGGTCCTATGCTGGCAAAGAAAAAGAC
>DXFI01000285.1 GCA_019114565.1 Candidatus Desulfovibrio intestinigallinarum
CGCTCCTAACGGCCTTTGATGTCATAGGGAGTCTGCTTGAAGACCATGTTCAGTTCTTTCATGCGCTGAGGGCTGAGCATGGTCCTTTCCCCGTAAAGGACTTTGGGCCCGTCCCACGGGGGGAGGCTTTCCAGAACGCGGCGGGTCAGCACGTTGCCGCCCTGCGGCTTTTTGTCCCCCAGTATACCATTGTACAGCAGATAGTAGGCCGTCCCGCCATGCACACCCAGAAAAGGAGAATCGGCCCTGCCGGGAAGCGGTTCCCCGGTCTCACAGAACCACACATGCGCCGCAAGCTGAGCAAAGGGGGTCTGTTCCCTGATCGCCCCGTCTTCGTCGAAAATGCTTTCTCCAAGCTTATAGAAGCGGAATCCGCCCCCGCCTTGCCAGCTCACGGCTTCCGATATGCCGCCCAGTTCCCCCTCGATGACCTTCTGGAGTCGGGGAACGCAGTGCGTCTCCGCGTGTTCTCCCATTTCTATGCCGATGTAGCGCCGCCCCATCTTGTGGGCTACAGCCGCCGTCGTGCCGGAACCGAGGAAGGAATCCAGCACCAGATCCCCGGGATTTGTGGCGATATGCAGGATTCGCTGGATCAGGCGTTCAGGCTTTGGGGTATCAAAGGCGTCATCAGCACCAAAAAGAGTATTGATTTCCTTTTTAGCCTCATCAGTATGACCAACTTCCTCATGTGGCCACCAAGTCCAAGGAACAATTCCTTTTGTTTCACTTAGAAATTGCTTTCTTCTTGGAACACCGGTTCCATCATTGCCAAAAGTAATCCTGTTGTCTTCGTAAGCCTTACGATACTCACTCTCGATAACCTTCCAACAGTTACCAGGTGGAGGGGTATGTATTTTTCCGTTAGGACCGACAATTTCATACATTTGGTTCGGCCGGTAGCCTTGCGCAAGTAAGGATACAGATTGCCAAGGGCCACGAGAATCTTTGTCTGGATTCTTATAATTTTTTTTCTGCTTGTCAGTAAGGGGCAATAGATTCCTAGAAATTTTAAATTTTTCTTTGTCTGAAACATAAACTAAAACATATTCATGTGAGTCACCTATTGATTCACGATTTTCTCTTGAATAGCGTTTTTGCCATGAAATAGAAGTTAGAAAACTACTTCTTCCAAATATTTCATCACATATAACTTTCAGATAATCTCTTTCAGTATCATCAATACTAATCCAGATACTACCGTTTTCAGATAAAAATTCCCGCAGAAGCTCAAGGCGCGGACACATCATGGACAGCCACTGTGTATGCTCCAAATTGTCGTCGTAGTGCTCAAAGGCGCTTCGGGTATTGTATGGCGGGTCTATGTAGATACACTTCACTTTGCCCGCGTAGTAGGGAAGCAATGCCTTGAGGGCATGCAGATTGTCGCCCTGAATGAGCATGTTATGCGCGCATCCGTCGCCATAGCGTCCGACTTCTTCCAGCAGACGGTAGGGCGCACGTCCGGCGGCGCGAAGGTCTTTGTCACGGGTAAGCCAGTGTAAAATGGGCATGGGGGAAAACTCCGCAAATATCCCATCCCGCGGATGGGTATGGATGATCTCAGTGAGGCTCGACGATGCGCCGGAAGGCGGAAAAAACCATTGGAGAGATAGCAAAGATGGAGCTGGCGGTCAAAAAGAAGGAGATGTTGTCGTCCTTTGTCTTCCGATATTGTTCCCGAAGAGATGGCATGCCGGAGCCTCCCGCGTCGTCCAGAGCATTTTCAGTGTGAAACGCTTGGCCTTTCACACCATACGGTCTGTCGTTTCGCGGAAAAAAGACGATTTTTCCCCTTGGTTTCGGCCGGACGGCGCTGTGTCGCAGCCTCGCATTTTGCCTTTTTCACAGGCAAAACGCTCTAAAACTCTTTGTAAAATTTGTGTTGATACGCCCCAACAGGCCCTGGATGCGCCGACCCAAACGATTACGGGGCTCATGAGCTACGCCCGGCAGGCCGGTGGACGTGCGGCGTGGGACTTGGCATTTTTCAAGACTTTATCTACCATTTGTCTACATTACACGCTGCCGGGCAGGACCGCTGCCCCACCGGAAGGAGAATGCCATGAAAAAACTCTGTACCGCCCTTGCCGTGCTCTGCCTGCTCTGCGGCGGCTTCCTCACCACGCCGGCGCTTGCCGCCCAGGCCGATCAGGCAGGCAAGCCCCAGCCTGACAAGCCCGCCAAGGCCGATGCCCGCGTCACGGCCGTGACCGTCATCGCCGAAGGGACGGACAGCATCGGCGCCAAGCTGGTGACCGGCCTCAAGGAAGCTTTCAACCAGAGCAATCTTTTCGCTCTCAATGAAAAGGACGAGCCCAAGCTCCAGCTGCTGGTCACCACCCAGCCGGAATTCCCCAGCCGCCCCAACGTGGGCTCCGTGTACTCGGTCTGCTGGGTCTTCAAGCAGGGCGAAGGCTATCTGGGCTTTTTGCTGGCCCGTGAACTGGGCACCATCAGCAACGAGGACATCGACGCGCTGGTGGCCAAGCTCGTGGAACGCTCGGACGGCATTGCCGTCAAGTACGGCAACCTCTGGAAATAATAGCCGGCACAATGACGAAAAAAGGGGCTCCTTCCTGTAAGGAGCCCCTTTTTTTAGCGCATTTTTCGTTGGAACCGCTTTGCAGTTCAAACCATACGGTCTTTCGTTTCGCGGAAAAACGCGTTTTTTCCGCTTGCTGTGGGCCGGGCGACGCTGTGCCGGGCCGTGTGGTCAAAACGCCTCCGCCGTTTCCCCTTGCCGGAGGACTCAGTCTCTCGCCTCAGTCTGCGCGTCTTGCGTATCCTCTGCATCCTCGACGTGTTGAGCGTAATATTCCTCAATGTTGTATACGGTATAATACTGGTATATTGCCGGAAAGATCACGCACCAGACCCAGCTCAACTTCCTCGGCATGCCGCTTTTGGCGAACATTTCTTCCAGCGGACGTTTTGAGGCACAGGAAATGTACAAGCCCAGCACCCCGGCCATGAGGCTCAAGATCTTCGCAATGAGCATCTGTCCATAATCGAACGGATCGACGCTCAACATCACTGTCGACCATGAAAAGCCTGTGATCACGATCACCGGGAGCGCCACGGGGATCGTTGTTTTACCCGCATGCCTGTTGATGCTTTTGACGAAACCGTACAGCCAGAAAGACGACCACAGACCGGCAGAGGCCACTGTCAGCAAAATGAAGGCGAATGTACTGACGTCCGTATTGCTGAACTTGTCGCGAAAATTTCCCGCAGCTCCCGTCATCCTCTCTTCCTCTGTGTCTGCCTCTGGTTTTCTCCAAGCCCATCACGGCATCTCTTCCGGCTTGCGCATCACGCCACCGCCACCATGCCGGCCAGACCGATCGAAAGCCTGTGAACTTAAATTTTACAAATAATTTCAGATGATAAAACAAACAAGCCCTACACGCTCCGCTTGCCTTGGGAGGCGGCGCCTCGTGTCCCCCCTGGTCTCTTCCCCCGGTAAAAGCGCGCTGAGGAAGGGGCAGGGGGCTTGGGGCAGGGGAGAGCGGGCAGCCCGGCTCAGACGCCGCCCTGCCGCAGGGCAAAAAGACGGGCCGCGAGGGCTTCCAGGATGCGGGCCGGGCCCACGGCGAAGGTCAGCGCCTCCTGCGCCTCGGCAAGCCAGCGACCGCACAGGGCGCGGGCCGGGGCGTCAAAACCGGCAAGCGCCATGTCCAGCGGATTGTCCACATCTTCCCGACCGGCCAGCACGCGGGCCAGTGCTTTCTGACAGGCAAGGAGGATGCGCCCGGCAAGGGCGGCGTCCAGAGCATTGCGGGCGCTGCTGCGTTCGAACAGGCCGCGCCCGCAGCGCAGGAACTCGCCGAGCGCTTCTTCCCAGGGCTGCAATTCCGGGTCACGGGAAGTACTATCCGGCCAGGGCAGGGTAAGGCAGAGGGAACGGGAGACCAGCGTAGGCAGGAGCTGCTCCCGCTGGGCGCAGAGCAGGACGAAACGGGTGGACGGCAGCGGCTCTTCCAGACTTTTCAGCAGCGCATTGGCCGCTTCGTCACGGGCAAGGGTCAGACCGGCCAGCATCACCACCCGGTAGCCCGGCCCGTGCGGCGCGTCCCGCAGGCGGCTTTTGAGGTCCCGGACGCGGTCCATGTTGAAGGCCCGGACAAGACCGGGATTCTCCTCGTCGTCCTTGTTGCTGATGCGCCCGTCATAGGCCAGGATATCCAGATGCTCGCCGGCGGCGACCTGCCGGCAGACCGTGCAGGCGCAGCAGGGGGCGGAAGCCTCGGGACATTTCAGACGGCAGGCCCACCAGCGGGCCAAAGCAAGACGCTGGGCCTCGCTGCCGCCTTCCAGCAGCAGCACCTGCGGCGGCTGCTCGCCCAGCCGCTGCAATCGCTCCCGCAGGCGGGAGAGGGCGGCCCCGGCCAGCTCAGGAAAGAGGGCTGATGTCGTCATGGCTTCCCCTGCAAAAAAAGGAAAGGCCCGGCAAATCGCTTGCCGGGCCGGAAGTGCGGAAACAGAGCTAACGGACGATGGTCGCCTGGCGGTCCGGCCCCACGGAGACCATGCTGATGCGGACGCCCGTCAATTCCTCGATACGCTCCACATAACGGCGCACGCTCTCCGGCAGCTGCTCGAAGGAGGTGCAGCCGCTGATGTCCTGCTCAAAGCCCGGCAGTTCCTCATACACGGGCCGCACGCGGGCCAGCTCGCCCTCGCCCTGGGGCATGTAATCGAGCCGCTTCCCGTCCAGTTCGTAGGCCACGCAGACTTGCAGGGCGGGGAGGCCCTGGAGCACGTCCAGCTTGGTGAGGGCGATCTCCGTCAGGCTGTTGAGACGCACCGTCTCGCGCAGCACCACGGCGTCGAGCCAGCCGCAACGGCGGGGACGGCCCGTGGTGGCCCCGAATTCATGCCCCTGCGCGCGCAGGTAGCTGCCGGTATCGTCTTCCAGCTCCGTGGGGAAGGGACCGGAGCCCACGCGGGTGCTGTAGGCCTTGACGATGCCCACGATGCGGTGCAGGGCATGGGGGCCCGTACCGCTGCCAGCGGCGGCGGAGCTGGCGACCGTATTGGAGGAGGTCACGAAAGGATAGGTGCCGTGGTCGATATCCAGATGGATGCCCTGCGCCCCCTCGAAGAGGACCACCTGTCCCCTGGCCTGCGCATCGGCGACGGCGGCGGAAACGTCGGTAAGATAGGGCGTCAGGCGGGCCGCCTGCGCAAGCAGGGAGTCCAGGACGCTGTTCTCGTCCACGGGATCGAATTTGTAGAGCTCCTTGAGGAGCACGTTCTTTTCCAGCAGGGCGAAGCGCACCTTTTCGCGCAACAGATCGGGCTGGGCCAGATCCCCGGCGCGCACGCCGATACGCGCCACCTTGTCCTCGTAGCAGGGACCGATGCCGCGCCCGGTGGTGCCGATCTTCTTGCCGGCGCGCTTGGCTTCGCGCGCCTGGTCGATGACCTTGTGGTAGGGCAGGATGAGATGCGTCTTGGGGCTGATGCCGAGCCGGGTGGGGCTCACGTCCACGCCCTTGGCGGCCAGGGCGTCCACTTCCTTGAGGAAGACTTCAGGATCGAGCACCACGCCATTGCCGATGAGGCAGGTCTTGCCCTCATGCAGGATGCCGGAAGGGATCAGGTGCAGGATGGTCTCCTTGCCGTCCACCTTGATGGTGTGCCCGGCATTGTTGCCGCCCTGAAAGCGAACGATGAGATCGCTTTCCGCGCTGAGCATATCGACGATCTTGCCCTT
>DXFI01000030.1 GCA_019114565.1 Candidatus Desulfovibrio intestinigallinarum
CACCCCATGCCCCGCGCCGGGCAGGCGACCCGCCGCCCGTGCCGGGCAGCAGCCGCCATACAGAGCAGGCAGGCAGAGAGAAAAAGAAGCGGAAGAAATAGACAGCGCAGGGAAAATATCCTAACGCTCAATAGAGAAAGATATAAAAAGAGACGCCGCCCTTCTTCCCGTACGGCGGCCCGGAACATGCCGGCCTGCCCGAAAGCCTCAAGGAGATAGCCCTATGCGCTGCCTTTCCGCTTCGCTGCTTGCCCTGTCCCTGTGCCTTGCCGCGCCGGCAATGGCACAGAATGCCGTCCACAAACTGCCCGCGCCGGACACGGCGGGCGGCATGCCCCTCATGCAGGCGCTGGCGCAACGCCACACCACGCGCAGCTTCAGCCCGACGCCGCTGGACGACGCCACGCTGGGGAACCTGCTCTGGGCCGCGTGGGGCCAGAACCGCCCCGACGGCAAACGCACCGCGCCCAGCGCCCGCAACAAACAGAATTTGAAAGTGTACGTCAATAAACAGGACGGCCTCTGGCTGTACGATGCCGCCGCGCACGGGCTGGAGCGCGTCGCGGCCGCGCCGCTGGGGAGCCCTCTTAACGACGCGCCCGTGGTGCTGATTTTTGCCGTACCGAAAGACGATCCCTACGGCGACATGCACGTGGGATCGGTTTATCAGAATGTGGGCCTGTTCTGCGCATCCGCCGGGCTGGGCAATGTGGTCAAGGCATCCACGACGCGCGATGCCGCCCGCTTCTCCTTCCTGCCGGAGGGCTGGAAGGCCGCGGCCACGCAGTCCGTGGGCCTGCCGCGCCGCTGACGCCCGCAGGCTCCGCCCCACGCCCCTGAAGGACATAACAAAACAGAAAGACAGAGCCATGAACAGCCCGGAAGATACTTCTTTTAATGAGGTCCTGAAAAAAATTCCCTCGCTGAAAGCAAAATGGATTATTGACGCCGTCAATGCGCTTGATGTGGCGTCGGATCAGATCAGAATGCAGGAGGAACCGTCGCTGGCATTCCTGCATATCTACCATATGCTGACCGGCAGCGCTCAACGCCGTCAGGCCCATGTGAACCGCTGTTTCCAGCAGGGCATGCAGGCCATTGTTTCCCAGATCGAGGATATGGGAAAGGATTGCAGAGACAATACGGTCGCCATCAATCTTGCCGCGGCCCGGATCGGCAATCTGGAAACGCATATGGGGACCCTGGCCGGCATCACAGGGGAAACCCTGAGTAATTTCAGAAGATTTCAGCAGAGCGTGGAAGATAAGTTCCACGAGGTGAACGACAGGCTGAACAGACTGACCGCACGCGTGGCGGCAAACGAACACTACACGCTGATTCTTTCGGACTGGAAAGCGGGCGAACTGGACGGGCTTTCCCTGGCCGGACAATGCTATGCTGTTGCGGAGCGCCTTTACTGGGGCGACTTCGGCCAGTACATCCGCGGCAACGGCGAGGCCGCGCCGACCCTCCTGAAAACGGTACGCAATGAGGCTACGGAGATACTGAAAACCCGGATCGAGAAAAGCGGCTGGGAACCGCGCCCGGACATCGCGCAATGGCTGGGCGTCGGAAACGGAAGCGACACCGAGTCGCAGGCACTGACCTACCTTTCCGACTGGGCCACGGAAAAAGCCTCTCCCTTTATCTGGACAATAGGTCAGGAGGAGACCCGGCAAAAGCAGGGCATGCCGCTGGACATCCCGCGACTCTGTGCCCCGGGGCGTCTGGTGGACGCCATCTGGCGGGAGCGTTTTCCCCGCATGGAGGAGGAAAGATAATGAAACTGGGACTGACCCTTTCCGGGGGCGGCGCACGAGGGGCCTACGAGGCCGGGGTCGTGCGCGCTCTGGCTGAGGAAAACGTAAAGCTGCACGCCGTCTCCGGGGCCAGCATCGGGGCGCTGAACGGCGCGCTGGTGGCGGCCTCGCCCACGTTGTCCGAGGCTGCCGATCGTCTGGAGCATCTCTGGAAAGAACTCGGCGAAATCGAGCTGCTGAAGGAAATGATCGACATAAAGCTGATAGCCGCAGCCGGAGCGCGCCTGATTATTCCGTCCCCGATACGGTTCGTGGCAGGCTATCTTTATCAGCTCCTCGTCGGGAAAAATGAACTCTTTGCCGAATTTGACAACAACGGCCTGCTCACCAACAAGCCGCTGCGGGACATTCTGAACACGTGGATTTCGGACGATGCGCTGGAAGCGGGGATTCCGCTCCATGTCTCCGTGTACGAAAAGTATTCCACCCCCCAGGCCCTTCTCGCTGCGATCTCCAGTGTAAGCGGGTATGGAGATACGCCGCACTCGCGCTACCGGTGCCTTCAGGATATGCCGCGCCATCTGCGCCGCAAGGCCCTGCTGGCCTCGGCCGCCCTGCCCTTCGTTTTTGCCTCGCAACAGATAAACGGCCGCCAATGGATCGACGGCGGGCTGGGAGACAATCTGGGAGAAACAGGCAATACGCCGACGACGCCCCTGATTGAGGCCGGCTGTAATGTGATCATCGTCACCCTGCTGCAAAACGGCTCCTTCTGGAACCGGACCCGGTCGCCGGACACGACATTTCTGGAAATCCGCCCTTCCGGGCGCATCCCCTCAGGCCCGATGTCACTGATAGACTTTTCCAGCCAGTCAATCAGCGATCTGTACAGCATGGGTTACGAAGACGCCGCGCGCACCCTGCGGCAGACGCGCGGCGCTCTGGAACAGGCAGAGGCGGGCATCGAGGCCAAGCGATCGCTGCACGCGACCCTTGCCGCGGGAGAAGACAGCCGGGCAGCCTGCGATCAGGCTATGGAACGTCTGAAAAAACTGCACGCTTCGGCGTTGCCCGACTCCCGGAACGACAGCTGATTCCGCTCTGACGCCATGACACAGCAACAACCTTCACGCAACCGCGAAGAAGTCCGCCGCATCGCCCTCCTGCTGGAAAACGTCCTGCGCGGGCTGCTGACGCTCGACATCTGGCAGCAGTCCGAACGGGCGGCGCTGAAAAACGGCCTGACGGAGCTGCGCGCGCTTGCGGCAGCGCTGCCGGAAGACGACGCGCCGCCGGACGCCGACGCCCTGCGCGCGACCCTGCTCCGGCTGGAAGCCATCGCAACGCCGTCCGAAAACATGGCGCGACAGGAGCACAGGCGGCAGCGGAAACAGCGACACGAGACGCTGGAGGGCCGGCGAAAGACGCTGGAGGAAGCAACGCACAGTGCCGCGCGGCAGCTGCGGGATCGTCTGTATCTGGAACTGGAGCGGTATCGCGGGCGACAGGAAAGGCTGCTGGCCATCTTTCTTGAAGGGCGGATTCGTTATAGTGCCGCCGGACACGGCACCGACACGCTGCCGCCCTGTTTTGCCAGCACTCAGGACGCGGAGGGCTTTCTCGACGAGACGCGGCGCGAAATTTCCGCCCGGCTGCGCGAGGCGTTCGGGGACTATTGCCGGGCGCTCGACGCCATGACGGCTGCCGCCCTTGAGGAAATGAGCGCGCATTTCCGCGCCCTGCTGCTTTGCCATCCCGGCTTTTACGGGGAGGGGAGCGTTCCCGGACTCTCCGGGCTGGTTCCACGCGGGGAGGATGCGCCGGACGCCGCTCCCGTCTGGCCGGAACCGGCGGCGGGCATTGCCGCAACGCAGAGCGAAAGGCACTTTTGCCAGGGCAGCCGGGAAGTTACAATCTCCGAGAACTATTACGCCGTCGATACGGAGAACAGCCTTTGCAGCCCCTGCCGCGAGGCCTTCGACGCCTTTTTTAAACAGGAAAAAGCCCGCATCGACAACATTGTCGGAGAAACGGACGCTGTCCTGACGCAGTCCGCCGCGGCACAGGCAAAGAGGCTTGCGAAACAGCCCGCGCCGCAACACGACACGTTGCAGCGTCACCACGGCAGACTGCGAGACACTCTGGATGACATTCGCGCTCTGAAACAGGAACTGTAACAGAGAGCCGCCACGACAACACAGGAACATGCCATGCCCACAGACACATCCTACAGCGCCTATGATCTGGAGGTGCTCTCCCTCCTGCGGCACGCCACCAGCGAGGAACGCCGCGCTCTGGCAAGGCTCATGGCGCACAACTTTCCCGCGCCCGTGGACGAAAACGAACAGGCCCCCGAAAAACTTCTGGCAGGGCTTCACAAAAAGGGAGATGGAGATTACGGACGCATCCTGCGGGATATTGCGAAGAAACTCGGGATCAACTGCATGCAGGACGGCGCATCTCAGACGAAAACCATGCTCCCGGCAGACACGATCGAAAAAGAAATCCTGACCTGCCTGCTGGAAACACTGAAGGAAAAAGACCCGCAAAAATACGCGCAGCTCGAGAAGGATATCGACAGGGAAGCGGAGCGGCTGGGAGCGAACCTCCTTTACGGCGACGCCGCCGTGAGCGCCGGCATTGCGGTCGGCGGCGTGGCCGCCCGCGTGGCTGCGGGAAGTCTGCTGTCCCGGATTGCCCTGCCGGCTGTCGCCGGCCCTCTGGGCTGGGCCTGCGTTGCCGGGCTTACCGCGTATCAGGTCTATGATCTCCTGGCAGCCCCGGCCTTCAAGGTGACCGCTCACGCCGTCATGCAAATCTACCGGCTGCGCGGCAGGCTGGCCTGCCCCGCCGTAACGCCCGTTTCCCCTCTGGCCGATATCTGAGGACGCCGTCATGTCCCTGAAAAATTTACTGCATTCGATAAAAGCCGCGCAGAAACTCCTGATGACCGAAACAGACCGGGGCAGGAGGGAACTTGCCCGGACGGGACTTCCGCTCGACACGTTCGCCGCCGTCATGCAGGCCCGCGAGCATCTGGACAGGGGGCTGCAATCTCCCCGGGTCCGTATCGCCGTCACGGGGACCACTTCCAGCGGCAAAAGCTCGCTCCTGAATTTTCTCTGCGGCGAAAAGCTCCTCCCCACCGGCGTGCAGGAGAAAAGCGCGGGCCTTGTGCGTATTGTCCATGACGAACACGTCCGTCTGGAAATCGCCGCAACGCCGGGCTGCCGCTGGGAGTGCGGCGTCTGGGACGACATTTCCGGCGAAGATATTCAGACCCGCCTCGACGCGGTCATGGACGCCTTTCTGAAGGAACGCGACGCGGGCAACCGGCCTGCGCCCCCTTCCGCCGTCATCCATTATCCCACATGGCTGGGAAAACAACTGGGCATACAGGAACAGGCGGGGCTGGAACTGCTGGACCTTCCCGGCCTGCGCTCCTGCCGCGACGACGGCCTGAACGATCTTGTCCGGGAATGCCGGGACGCCCTGTGTCTTGTCACCTTCAGCGCCGAAGATTCCGATCCCGAACGACGCCGGAAATCCATGACGCAGGTGCTGGACGAGGTGCGGGCGCTCGGCGGCAATACCCTGCGTCTGCTCTTTGTCGCCACGCGCACGGACGCCTTTCTGGCAAGGGATGCGGCCCACTGGCCCGCCAACGAAGAGGCCTTTCTGGCCTCCTGCACCGGGGACATTCTGTCTCAGCTGCGCGATGCCGCCGGTACCGGCGCGACAGAAAAGCCGGTCGTCACCCGTCTGTGCCCGCAACCGGCCCTGTACGCGCAGCTGTTCCGGAACGAAAGCACACGCATGGCCGCATGGAAAAAGATTCGGGGTTCCTACCTTTTTCTGGTGGAATCCGGCGCAGGCCGACAGGCCGACAAGGGCGTTGACATCGAAAACGACCTTTCGAACACCCGCTCCGGCGACTGGATCGACGCCGACTGGGACATCCTCCGCCGCCAGCTGGAGGACAGCACAGGTTCCGCAGCCTTTCTGCAACGCCTGAGCAGCCATATCACGGAGCAGATGCCGCTCCTTGTTCTGCATCCCCTGCTTACCGGCGTTCTACAGGCAATGCAACGGCACCGGGAGGCCCTGCAGCAGCAGTACGACGAACAGGAACGCCGCCGGAAAACAACGGAAGCCACGCTCGCCGCGTGGCGGCAGAAGGAAAAAGACGCCGACGGCGTCCTGTCCGGCGTGGATTCCCTGATCAGAAACACAGCAAAGGCCCTGCGCGGCCTTGCCGACGCGACAGGCAGCGCCGCTGCCGAAGAACAGCTTGCCGCCGCCCTGCACAATCTTGCCGCAACGCTCCCGGCCCCCATCCCGGCGGCTCTCAATACGGAGCTGAATCGTTTCGGGGAGCTGCGCGCCGGGCTGCGGCGTCGCTGCCTGCGCCCCATGCGCAGCGTCTGTAACGCCCTGCTGGAGGTACGGGCGGATGATGTGGCGGAACGTCTTGCCGGTCTGCGCCGGGGCAAAGAGATTGCGGCCGTCTGCAACCGTCTGCAAGCACTGCGCTATGCCGGCAACCGCGCGCAGGAGGGCTGGAGGCTGGACAGGGAAGTCCTGTGGGAAATAACCGTGCCCGCCGCGGATATCCGGCAGGGACTCGCCGAACTCGTCGAACTTCTCCACGAGGCCGCACAGGAACAGGCAGAGGAATTTCTGCACAATTTTCACCGTCTGACGCTGTCTCTCCTGAACAGCCTGACGGCTCTGATGATGCGGCATCTTGCCGACGGGCTGCAAAGGATACCCGACCTGCCCCCGCTTCTGCCGCAGGAGCTGCCGCAAATCCTGTGCAATCTTGAGCCGCAGCCGGCATTTCCCGCCCCGCGGCCCCTGCCGCCCCTGAGCTCCGACACTGTCACAACATGGCGCACCGTTCTTATCAACGGAAAGGAAGCCAAAGAAACCGTGCAGCTGCCCGTCATGTCCGGCGTCATTCCTTCCTGCATTACACTGGACGGGGAACACGGAGAAGACGCTCAGGCCTTCATGGCGGACTGCCTCGGGGACATTTCCTCGCGTCTCCGCAACTATACGGCGCAGTTTCTGACCAATGCGACAACGGCTCTTGATGCTGTCCGGGCGGAACTGCACGCCTGTTTCAAGGAACGCCAGTCCGAACTGACCGCCGAAGCGGCAAACATACAAAAGACCATGAAGCTGCTGCAGCAGGCCCAAGCCGCCGGACAAAAGCCGCTTGCACGGCTTGAAACCCTGCGCGACAAACTGGCCCCGGCGTAAACGCCGTCCCCCGACCGGGCCTGCCTGTTTCTTTTTTTGGGGGAGGAGGAACCCCCTCATCTCTGCTGTCGATGCCCGTAGCTTCCTTCGTCG
>DXFI01000286.1 GCA_019114565.1 Candidatus Desulfovibrio intestinigallinarum
GGGTTTCCTTCCCCCCAGAAGAACGATTTAGTGTTAACAGGCCCTAGTCCACGCGGTGATGGCAGCCGATGCTCTGGCGATTGCGCATGGCGGCCTGCGTGATGACATAAGCGGTCTGGGAGCCGTGGAAAAGGTCCACGAGCGGGCGGGAAATGCGCGTGCGCTTGTAGAAATCGTGGATATGGCGCACGAGATCGCGCAGGTCTTCAAAGGCGCGGCGCAGGCGCGCGGTGCTGCGGGAAATGCCGACATAGTTCCACATGGTGGAGCGGATATTGGCCCAGTCCTGCGCCACGAGCGCGGGGTCGTCATGGCGTTCGTCCCCTTCGTGCATCCATTCGGGAATGGCCGCGAACAGGGCCGAGGGAACGGGGTGCGTGCAGCAGCGGGTGGCCAGATCGCGGCCGCAGCTTACGCCCCAGACAAGGCCTTCCAGCAGGGAGGTGCTGGCCAGCCGGTTGGCGCCGTGCAGGCCCGTGCAGGCGCATTCGCCGATGGCATAGAGGCCGGGCATGGACGTGCGGCCCCGGGAGTCGGCAAGCACGCCGCCGCAGAAATAGTGGGCGGCGGGCACAACGGGAATGGGTTCCTTGCGGATGTCGACGCCAGCTTCCTTGCACTGGTTGAAGACCGTGGGGAAGCGGGTCGGGAGGTCCTGCTCCACGCGCGTGGCGTCAAGGAAGAGGCAGTGCGCGCCGTTATGCAGCATTTCTTCCATCATGGCCTGAGCCACGATATCGCGGGGAGCCAGATCGCCGCGCGGATCGTGGCGCTCCATGAAGGGTTTGCCCGAACCGTCCAGCAGACGGGCCCCCTCGCCGCGCATGGCTTCGGTGATGAGCGGGCGGCGGTGGCTGCGTTCTTCATAGAAAGCCGTGGGGTGGAACTGCATGAACTCCAGATTGGAGAGGGCTACGCCCGCGCGAAACGCCATGGAGATGGCCGTGCCCACGCAGGCCGGGGCATTGGTGGAGTGCAGGAAGACCTGCCCCACGCCGCCGGTGGCCAGTACGGTCCAGTCGGCCAGAATGGTTTCCGGGCAGCCGTTGTACTCGTTGAGGACATAGGCCCCCAGACAGCGGTTTTCCACGCCGTAGCGGTACTGGGAGCTTTTGGCGTGATGATGGCTTGTCAGCAGGTCGATGGCGGAACGACGGAACAGGCAGGTGATGCGGGGATGCGCCGTGACCTGCGCCATGAGGCCTTCCATGATGGCCCGTCCCGAATAATCCGCGCAATGGAGAATACGCGGTCTGCCGTGCCCGCCCTCCCGCGTCAGGTTGAAGCTGCCGTCGGCGTTCTTGTCGAACTGCACGCCCGCCCGCTGCACCAGCACTTCGTCAATGCAGGTCGGGCCGTTTTTGCACAGATAGTGCACGGCCTTGCGATAGTTGTAATCGTGACCGGCGACCAGAATGTCGTGCGCCAGTGCGCGCGCTTCGTCGGCGGGGGAAACGTCGGCCGCCTTGTAGATGATGCCGCCCTGCGCCAGCTCCGAATTACCCCCCTGAAGATCCTCGCCAGCATTGATCAGCAGTACATCATTGCCGGCGTCGGCCAGCGTCAGGGCCGCGGTGCAGCCCGCAATGCCCGAACCGATAATAAGAACCTGCGTATGACGACGAACGGCGGAATCCATGTTGTCGGCCATGCCGACCTCCTTGATGACTGATGTTCGCAGAAGTCACGTTCAAATGGCTTCCGGCAAGTGTGTTCTTGCACTGATGAGACGTTGAAACGTTTTTGGGTACAGCTGTTCCTGCCGGCAGAGGCTGCGCGGCGTGTTTACGGGAATATTGCGGCGGAAGGGGGCGGAAATGCAGGCGGGGAAGGAAGCCGGAGAGATGCTTCCTTCCCCGCGGGGAAAGGGGGGTCAGCTGCAGGCGCACAGCATGCGGTCAAGCGTTGCGCGGGCAGGAGCGGCCAGAGCGGGATCTATGCGCATGGGCCGGGCGCTGCCGTTTTCCACGGCGGCCAGAGTATCCCGCAGGTGGCGCAGGGTGATTTTTGCCATGTCGGGGCAGAGGGCCTCCGGGGCCAGCGGCACAATGCGGCAACGGTCGGCAAAGCGGGCCGCAAGGCGGTTGACCAGATTTATTTCCGTGCCCACCACAAAGATGGGCGGCGTGGCGCTGCCGGCAAGACGTTCGGCTTCCTTGATGAGGTAGGACGTGGAACCGGCGCCGTCGCAGGCCTGAATGAGTTCGGGGCTGCATTCGGGATGGGCGGCCACGAGACAGCCGGGATGGGCTTCACGGGCCTGCGCCACGGCCGCGGCGGGGATGGCGTCATGAATGGGACAGCAGCCGGGCCAGAGCAGCAGACGTTTCTGCAGGCCGGGGTTCTGTTCTTCCGAGGCCGCGAGCCCGTCGGCATCCAGCGCAAGCGTATGCTGTTCTTCTTCGGAGATGCCCAGCCGGCGGGCCGTATTGCGTCCCAGATTGCGATCCGGCAGGAAGAGTACGCCGTCGCCCTGTTCAAGAGCCCAGCGGAGCATGACGGACGCATTGGCCGAGGTACAGACCGCGCCGCCGTATTCGCCCACGACGGCCTTGAGGGCCAGCGTAGTATTGACGTAGGCCAGCGGCGTTACCTTTCGTCCGAGGGCGCGCAGGCGTTCAAGCACGGCGCGGGCCTGCGCGGCGGGGGCCATGCGCGCCATCTCGCAGTCGGCGTCGGGAGCGGGAACATGCACGGCCTGTTCCGGCGAGGCCAGCAGCGCAGCGGACTCGCCCATGAAGTGCACGCCGCAGAAGACGATGTGCTGCGCGCGGATATCGGGCACGCGCCGGGCCAGTTCCAGAGAGTCGCCGGTAACGTCGCAGAAGGCGACAATGGCGTCGTTCTGATAGTGATGTCCCATGATGCACACGGCGTCGCCGAGACGACGCCGGAGCGCGGCAATTTCGTCAACTAGCTGTTCCATGATCAACTATCCTTGCGGGCGGCGTGCGCCGCTTCTGATTCCAGCGTCATGCTGAAATCGGCGGCCACGGCAGAGTGGGTGAGGCGTCCGACGGAAATAAAGTCGGGACGGCGGGGGCCGGTAAGGGCGATGGCCCGGATGGTTTCCAGACGCACGCCGCCGCTGACTTCGGTTTCCACGTGCGGCGGCACCAGCGCCAGCGCCTGCGAGAGCAGGGGGCTGTCCATATTGTCCATCATGATGCGATCCGCTCCGGCATCCAGCGCGGCGCGCACATGGTCAAGCGTGCGGCATTCCACCTCGATGGGAGGACAGGGGGAGTAGCGCTCCCGCAGCTGCCGCACCGCCGCGCCGATGGACCCGGCGGCGTCGATGTGGTTGTCCTTGAGCATGAGCATCTCGACGAGGTTCTTGCGGTGGTTGCAGCCGCCCCCGGCCTGTACGGCGTATTTTTCCGGCCAGCGCAGGCCCGGCGTCGTCTTGCGGGTATCCAGCAGGCGCACGCCGGTTCCTTCGAGCTCCTGAACATAGCGGGCCGTCAGATTGGCGATGCCCGAAAGATGGGTGATAAAGTTGAGGATGACGCGCTCGGCGCGCAGCAGCAGCACGGCGGGGCCGTGCAGGCGGGCCACGGTTGTCATGGCGGGCACGCGGGCGGCTTCTTCCACATCCAGCGTAAACGTTGCTCCTCCGCCCAGAGCGTCAATGACTTCCGGGATAATGGGCAGACCGACAACCAGCGTGTCTTCCTTGGCCCGGATGACGGCATGCAGCGGCGCATCGGGTGGAAAGAGCCCTTCGGCCGTCAGATCGGGACCGTCTTCGTCAAGCGCCAGACGAATGGAGCGACGCAGCAGCGTCAGACCTTCCGAAGTAAAAAATTGCGACCATGAACGGGACATTGCTTGTTCCTGCAAAAAGTGCGTGCTACAACCCCTTGCGGACTGCAAGGGGGCTAGTCTTCCTTTATCCATTAGATAAAAGGACAGTCACGGCGCGTCAAGCCGTGGGCTGTTTTTCACAACTATGGTTTCCGACAGGAGCCGCTGAAACTGCGAGGTGCCCCATGGAAGAAAAACGCGTGGCCGATGTCGCGCCGGACAGGGCGGACATCGACAAGAGCGATGAAAACCGTGGCCTTTCCATCCCCCCGCAGTGCCGGGAGGCGGGGGACGAGGCAGAGTTCGTGCACCCTGCCGACATGGCCGATCACCTTGAAAATTTGACGCTGGAAAAGCAGGTATGCGCCTTGCGGCACATGCCGACGGAAGACGCCGCCGAGGCTCTGGCCGAGCTGGACGAGAACGTGGCCGTGGATGTTCTCGAAAATCTCGATGCCGACGTGGCCGCCCAGATCATCGCGGAAATGGCGCCGGACGACGCCGCCGACGTGCTCGACGAACTGGACGAGGAGCACCGTGATGTGCTGCTCAATCACCTGAACCGCGAAGACTCCGAAGAGCTGCGCAATCTGCTCAATTTTGATCCGGACTCCGCGGCCGGCGTCATGAATACCGAGCTCATTCTCCTTGAGGAGGACTGGACGGCCGATCAGGCCATCGCTCATATCCGCAGCCAGATGGAAGAAAAGGAAAGCCCCTACTACGGCTACGTGGTGGATCGGGGCGACAAGCTGGTGGGCGTGCTCTCGCTGCGCGACCTCATGCTTGCGCGTCCGGGCTCCATCGTGGGCGAGGCCGTGGCCGGGCGCAAGCTGATCACGGTGCGTTACGACACGGAAAAGGGCGAAGTGGCAAATCTGCTGTCGCACTACAATTTCATGGCCCTGCCGGTTGTGGATTATCAGGGGCACATCATGGGCGTGGTGACCTATGACGATATCATGGACATCATCCACGACGAAGCCAGCGCGGACCTGCTGGGCATGGTGGGCGCGGACCCTGAGGAAACCGTCGATACCCCGTGGGCCGAGAGCGTGCGCAAGCGCCTGCCCTGGCTGGTGGTCAATATGTTCAATTCCGCCATTTCCGCATCCGTGGTCTACATGTTCGAGGGCAGCATAGCCCAGATGGCCGCGCTGGCGGTTCTCATGCCCATGGTGGCCAATCAGGCCGGCAATACCGGTCAGCAGGCGCTGGCCGTCATGATCCGGCAGCTGGCAACGGATCGTTTCGATGCCCGCAAGTCCTGGCTGGCCGTGCTGCGGGAAGCCAAGATCGGCATGGTGACGGGCTGTTTCATGGCCCTTCTTGCCTTTGCCGGGGCGTGGCTGTTTACGGGCAATCCGCTGGTGGGAACCGTCATGGGCGGGGCGCTGCTCTGCGACATGCTGCTCGGGGCCGTGGCGGGCGGTTCCATTCCGCTGGTGTTCCGGGCTCTGGGGCGCGATCCGGCGCAGGCATCCAGTATTTTTCTGACGACCATCACCGACGGGTGCGGCTTCTTCATCTTCCTGGGCATGGCCTCGCTGCTGGTGCTCTGACGCGGAGAAAGGGCTCATGGATTCCCTGTGCCGTATTGTGCTGGCGGATGATCACAAGCTGCTTATGGAAGGGGTGCGCAGCCTGCTTGCCCCTTATCCCGAACTGCGCGTGGAGGGCATGGCCGCCGACGGGGAGGAGGCTGTGGCGCTGGCTGCCTCCCTTGCGCCGCATCTGCTGATCATGGATCTGTCCATGCCGCGCATGGACGGCGTGGAAGCGGCTCTGGCCGCGCGGGAGGTGTCTCCGCGCACGCGCATCATCATCTATACCGGGCATGAGGACGGGCGGCGGCTGCCCGAGCTCGTCCATGCCGGCGTCATGGCCGTTGTCCGCAAGAGCGCGCCTCCCCGCGCGCTGCTGGATGCCATCGCCTGCGTGCGGCGGGGGGAAACCTTTCTGGAAGTCTGCGATCCCGGCGGCATTATGGCCGGAATGCTGCGCCGTAATGCCCGGCGGGAAGACGGCGGGGAACGCGGGCCGGATCTCTCCGTGCTTTCGCCCCGCGAAAAGGAAATCTTCCGGCGTCTTGCCGAAGGGGACAGCGTGCGCGGCATTGCCGACGCCCTGTCCATCAGCCCCAAGACCGTGGAAAGCCACAAGTACAATCTGCTGACCAAACTCAAGGCGTCCTCGGTCGGCGATTTGATCAAAATTGCCATTCGCAGCGGCGTTTTGAAGCTGTAGGCGTTTTTTTTGAAAAAGGCGGAACGCGAGGTGGCGGCACAGCGTTTCAAACTGAAAATGCTCCGGGGCAGGACTCATTATCAAGAGCTGTTTTCTTACGGAGAAATATGTAAAAATAAAATATAAATGCATGTTACGAAGCTTCCTATCTTTACCTGCCAGTATATTATGTGCGGGTTTTGGGGAAGATGGGGGAGTTTGAGGGGGACTACGGGAACGCCTTTCCTCGCTGTGCTGCGGAAAGGCTGGGCCCTTTTTGCCGCAAGCAGCGACCCGACGGGCGGCCGCAGGCCGTGCCCGTTGCGACGAAGGAAGCTACGGGCATCGACAGCAGAGCAAAGGGGTTCCTTCCCCCTCAAAAAAACGTAATGCTCCCAGAGGCTAACGTTGCGCGGGCTCGGAAAAAACAGGACGTCTCAGGAAAACCCTCAGAAGCTTTTTTGAAAATCAGTATTCTCCCGATAGTGCCGAAACCGGCTTGGGCGTAGCTTGAGCCCATCGTACAGAACGCCGCAGGGCAATGGTTGCGGCGAAAGGGGGATACTCATGATGCACGTTTCTTTCGGTCTCGTCGCCAGAAAAAGCGCGGCAGTGCTGCTGTCGGCGACCCTGCTTCTGATGTTGTGCCTTGTGCCCGCACAGGCAAATCCCGCCGCTGACGGCGGAACCCGGATTGCGGCGGAACAGACGGCGCCGGTGCAGGTTGCGGCGGCGGAACAGGCGACGGCTCCCGCGGTGCAGACCGCGACCGCCACGCCCGACGTGGAACCCGTGAGCACGGATAATCATCCGTGGTGGTTCTGGCCCGTGACGCTGCTGTTCTTCTGCTTCGTTCTCGGCATCATCGCCGTTATGGCCGGCGTGGGCGGCGGCGTGCTCTTCGTGCCGCTGGTAAGCGGCTTCTTCCCCTTCCATCTCGACTTCGTGCGCGGCGCCGGTCTGCTGGTGGCTCTGGCGGGCGCTCTGGCTGCCGGTCCCGGTCTGCTGCGGCGTAATTTCGCCAATCTGCGTCTGGCTCTGCCCGTGGCGCTCATTGCCTCCGCCTGTTCCATTGTAGGCGCGCTGCTCGGTCTGGCTCTGCCCACCAATATTGTGCAGACCTGCCTTGGCGTCACCATTCTGGCCATTTCCGTGCTGCTGCTCATGTCCAAGAACTCCGTGCGCCCTGAAGTGAAGATGCAGGACGCCGTAGGCATGGCGCTCGGCATGAACGGCGTTTTTCTTGAGCCCAGCACCGGCGAAGTGGTGGACTGGAAGACGCATCGCACGCTGATTGGTCTGCTGCTCTTCATCATCATCGGCATCATGGCCGGTATGTTCGGCCTCGGCGCGGGCTGGGCCAACGTCCCCGTGCTCAACCTGCTGATGGGCGTGCCGCTCAAGGTCAGCGTGGGTACGTCCAAGTTCCTGCTCTCCATTACGGATACCTCGGCCGCATGGGTTTACCTGAATCAGGGCTGCGTCATTCCGCTGATGGCCGTTCCCTCCATCGTGGGCCTGATGCTCGGTTCCGTGGTGGGCGTGCGCCTGCTGGCCGTGGCCAAGCCCAAGTTCATCCGCTACATGGTCATCTGCGTGCTGCTCTTCTCCGGCGGCAAGGCTCTGCTCAAGGGTCTGGGCATCGGTTAGGGCGCGACGGTCTTTCCCTCCGGCACGTTTTCATCCATCGCAGGAACAGCCCGTATGCGGGCTTCAAAAAAGGATACTTCCATGAGCACTCCGACCAAGGATATACGGCAGGACATCAAGGCCTCTCCGGCGCAATTGCGTTATGCCGATACTCTGTTTTATGGTTCTCTTGTTGGTTTCGTGGCCCTGCTGGCGACCTATGCCCTCTATGTGACGGGCTTGCTGGAGCCGCAGATTCCTCTGGAACAGATGCACACCGTCTGGACGCACAGCGCCGCGGAATACCGGGCCCTCGGCCATATTCCGCAGGGCTGGGGCTGGCTGGCCCTGCTCAACAAGGGCGACATCTGCAACTTTGTGGGCATCGTCATTCTTGCTGGCATGACCATCATCTGCTTTGCCCAGCTGGCCCTGTCGCTGGCGCGGCGCAAGGAATGGCTCATGTTCTGGATCGCGACGGCCGAGGTCGTCGTGCTGCTGCTGGCCGCCTCCGGCGTGCTGGTGGCGGGCGCTCACTAGAGTATTCTGCCTTTGAAAAAGGCGGAACGCGGGCGGCACAGCGCCGCCCGGCCCGAAGAAAGCGAAAAAACTGCGTTTTCAGCGAAACATCAGGCCGTATGGTCTGAAACGCGAAGCGGTTCGGACTGAACATGCTCCAGGGTTTCGCTCCGGCCCTGCCGCGCATCGGCGTATGCCGCCGGCAGGGCCGGACGTTCCGCCCCTTTTTCACCTTGACGGCAACAGGGACGGCAGGCACGAAAAGAGTTGTCAGACGCCACGGATGTTCTGGCGGCGCTTCCGCAGCAGGCGGAAACAGAATGCCGCGCGTGCGGCACGGACGGCTCAGAACCGCGACGCCGCGTCGCTTGCGGCAGAGGAGAGGTTTATGCTGGCTTCCCTGAAAACAAAATTTTTTGATGCGTTCGGGCATGCCTTTGAAGTGCCCGACGAGGTGTCCCCGGAGCGTTACCGTTCCCTGCGCCGCATCATGACCTGGCTCATGGTGGCCGTGTCGGTCACGCCCCTGTTGCTGCTTACCGGCATCAATCATGCCCAGTACATGCGCACCCTGGCGCGGGAGATGGAAAATCCCCTGTACGCGCTGGTACGCAAGTCGCAGGCCTCGCTGGAGCTGTTTCTTGGCGAGCGGGCGTCCACGGTAAGTCTGATTGCCCATGCCTATAATTTTGACGAGCTGACGTCCGGCACGACTCTGACCCGTGTTTTCATGGCGCTCAAGAGCGAGTTCAAGGGATTTGTGGATATGGGCCTTGTGGACGACAAGGGGCGGCAGGTGGCCTATGTGGGGCCCTACGAGCTGCTCAACGCCGATTACGCCAAGCAGCCCTGGCTGCATGAAGCTCAGGTCAAGGGCCGCTACATCAGCGACGTTTTCCTCGGTCTGCGCGGTATCCCGCACATGGTCATTGCCGTGCAGCGCATGGAGGAAAGCGGCCGGACCTGGACCCTGCGCGTCACCATCGACACGGCCCAGCTGGAAGAACTGGTGGCTTCCGTGGGGCTTATGCAGGATACGGACGCTTTCCTGTGCGATGCGAAGGGCGTGTTGCAGACCAATTCCCGCTTTTATGGCAAGACGCTGGAAAAACTGCCTCTGTCTCTTCCGCCGCGCTCGCTGGAAACGACGGTGCGCCATATCTCGGACGCGGAAGGTACCCGGCTTGTGGCGGCGTACACCACGCTTGCCGGTACGGATCTGACGCTGATGGCCGTCAAGCCCGCGACGGATCTCCTGCGGCCGTGGACGAGTCTGCGCAGCGAGCTGCTGATTGTCCTGTGCGGCGGCATTGCCGTCATCGTGATTGTCTCGCATCTGCTGATGAAGCATCTTGTGGGCCGTCTTGAAGCCAGCGACGAACGGCGCGTGGCGGCCTTTGCCCAGATGGAGCACAATCAGAAACTTTCGTCCATCGGGCGGCTTGCCGCGGGCGTGGCGCATGAAGTCAACAATCCGCTGGCCGTCATCAATGAAAAGGCGGGCCTCGCGCAGGATCTGCTGAGCATGGACGGCGATTTCCCCCACAAGCAGAAGCTGATCGGCCTGCTGCAATCCATCGAAAGCACGGTGGAGCGTGCGCGGAGCATCACGCATCGTCTGCTGGGCTTCTCCCGCCGCATGGAGGCGCATCAGCAGGAGCTGAGCCTGGGCGAAATCGTGGAGGAGACCATCGGCTTCATGGAACGCGGGGCCAAGAATCGCGGCGTGAGCATCACGACCGAAGGCTTCGGCGAAGCGCCGCGCATCGTTTCGGATCGCGGCCAGCTGCAGCAGGTCTTCCTCAATCTCATGGGCAACGCGCTGGATGCCGTCGCCGACGGCGGAGCCATCGCGGTGCGCTGTGCCGCCGCTGACGACGGCGGCGTGAAGGTGCAGGTAAGCGACAACGGAAAGGGCATGAGCGAAGAGGTGCGCAAGCATATTTTCGAGCCCTTCTATTCCACCAAAAAAGACAAGGGAACGGGGCTGGGCATGTTCATCACCTACGGCATCGTGCGCCGTCTGGGCGGCGACATTGATGTGGAAAGCGAAGAAGGCCGCGGTACGACCTTCACCATAACCCTGCCGCACATGCCGCCCCAAAGCGCGGGAGGGGATGCCTGATGGCGCTGCATATTCTTCTGGCCGATGATGAAAGGGAATTTGTGGAAACTCTTGCCGAGCGCCTCGGCTTGCGCGGGCATCATGTCCGTGTGGTCTATGACGGTCTGAGCGCTCTGGCGGAGATGGAAAAGGAACTGCCGCAGGTCATGGTCATTGACTGGATGATGCCGGGTCTCAGCGGCGAGGAAGTGCTGCGCAAGGTCAAGGCCGCCCATCCCGGACTGCCGGTCATTGTGCTGACGGGCCATCAGGCCGTGGACGACAACGGACAGGACCCTGTGGCGGGGGCCTTCATGTGCCTGACAAAGCCCGTGGCCTTTGCCACGCTGCTTGATGCCATTACGGCGGCCGCCCTGTCTTCCGGGGAGGTGCGTTCGTGAAGGATGTGCAATGCATGGGCCGCCTGCTGGCCTCGGCCACGCACGATATGCGCAACGTGCTGGCCGTCATCCGGGAATCGGCGGGGCTGGCGGCCGACATGATCGCCCTTGCCGCAGAGAAGGGCGGTCTTGAACATGGCGACAGGCTCGCCGCCGCCATGCGCGAGATTCAGCAGCAGGTCATTCACGGCGCGGAACTGGCGGAAGGTATGGAATACCTTGCGCAGGCCGGAGTCCGTGAGGACGATGCCGAGGCGGCCCCCTGCGATCTGGCGCGGGTCACTCGTCTGTTCTGCCTCATGGCGGCGCGGCGGGCGCGGGCCGTGCAGATGAGCATGAACTGGGTGGACGGCGACGAACCCGTATGGACGGAAGCCTCGGTCATGGACGTGTGGCGTTCGCTGCTGCAGCTCTTTGACCTGTGCGCTTCCGTTGGCGGCAAGGTGGATTTGCGGCTGGCGGCGGGCGTCGTGCGCAAGCAGGAAGGCATCATCGTCGAGGTGACGGGCGGCGGCAACCGGGATCTGGCCCTGTCCGCCATGACGGGGAGTCCGCTGCTGTCGGACCCCCTGAAACCGGGATGGCGAGCGCGTCTGACGCCCTGGCGCGATACGGGGCAGCGGTTCTTTTTGTCCGTGCGCGACGATCAGGACTAGAGCGTTTCACCTTTGAAAAAGGTGAAACGCGAGGCGGCGGCACAGCGCCGCCCGGCCAAAAGCGAGCGGAAAAACCGTGCTTTTTCCGCGAAACAACAGGCCGTATGGTTTGAAATGCAAAGCATTTCAAACTGAAATTGCTCTAGAGCGTTTCACACTGAAAATGCCCCAGGATTTCGGCTTCGGGCCGACAATGAAGAGAGGAGAACGGCATGACCAAGGGCAATAACGAAGACATCAAGATTTTGCTGGTGGACGATGAAAAGCAGTTTGTGGACACGCTGGCCGAACGGCTTGCCATGCGCGGTTTTACCGCCCGCGTGGCCTACGACGGTCCGCAGGCGCTGAAAGCGGTGGAAGAGCCGACCGACGTTATCGTGCTTGACCTGCGCATGCCCGGCATGGACGGCTTTGAAGTTCTGCGGAACGTGAAGAAGAGCAATCCGCAGGTGCAGGTCATCATCCTGACCGGTCACGGCGGCGATGCCGAGGAACAGACCGCCTATCGCATGGGGGCCTACAACTTCCTCAAGAAGCCCATGGACATCGACGAACTGCTGGGCAGCATCCGCATGGCCTACCGGGACAAGCTGGAAAATGCCATGGTGGCGGTTTCCCTTGCCGAAGGCGGCGACTTCGACGCGGCGCGTGACGTTATGGCGGAAAAGGATATTCTGGCCGAACACGACAAGTAGTGTGGTTTGTGTCTGAAATGTCGGCCTTGTCCGGGAAGAGGGGAAGCGCTTTCTGCGGTGCGCGGTAAGCCGCTGTCGCGGAAGCCCCTCTTCCCCGGAGGCGACGGCCGGCCTACGGGGGAGCAGCATGCGTGTATTGATCGTCGATGACGAAGCGGCCTTTGCGGAATCTCTGGCCCAGCGTCTCTGCCTGCGAGGCATGGAGGCGGCTGTGGCGGGCGACGCGACACAGGCGCTCGCCATGCTGGCCGACCCCTGGGACATCATCTTTCTTGATGTCTGCCTGCCGGGCATGGACGGCGTGTCCCTGCTGAAAGTCATACGGGAACGCTGCGCGGACGTGGACGTGGTCATGCTCTCCGGGGCCACGGAAATGAACAAGGCCGTGCAGGCCATGCGGCGCGGCGCGCGCAACTGGCTGAGCAAGCCGGTGGCGCTGGAGGCCGTGCTGGAAGAATGCCGCAAGGCCAGAGAAAGGGCCGAAGCGCGGCGCAGGGCCGCCCGCCTGACGGAAGAGGCCCGCTGGCGCAGCCTCGGTCGCATTGCCGAAGGCGTGGCGCACGAAGTCAATAACCCGTTGAATATCATTGTGCAGGCAGCGGGCATGGTATCCGACTGTCTGGAAGGGCCGGAAGCGGATGCCCTGCCGGATGTGGGAGAAGTCCGCGATGCTCTGCGCGTTATCGTGAAGCAGAGCCTGCGTGTGCGCGAGATTACCCGCAAGCTGCTCATGGCGGGCAAGGGAATGGACCCGAGGACGGGCCCTCTGGATGTCCCCGCTGTGGTGGGGCGCGTGCTGGGGCTGTTGCAGGGACGCATGGATCAGCAGCATGTGTGCTGCGAGACGGATTTTCCGGCGGACGACGCACCGCGGCCGCATGGTTCCCCTCTGGAGCTGGAGCAGGTTGTTCTGCACCTGCTGGAAAATGCGCTGGACGCCATGCCGGAAGGTGGAACGCTGCGCATACGGGCGAGCATTGAAGCCGCCGGAGAGGAAGCGTTGTACGCTCTGTCCGTGGCGGACAGCGGGCCGGGCATTGACGCCGACATTCTGCCCCATATTTTTGAACCCTTCGTGACGACCCGGCGCGAGCGCAAGGCCGCGGGACTGGGCCTTGCCGTGGCGCGCGGTCTGGTTGTCAAGCGCGGCGGGACGCTGGATGTGGTCCCCTCGACGGACGGGGCCTGTTTTGTGCTGCGGCTGCCGCTGGAACAGCCGGAGAACTAGAGCGTTTCAACTTTGAAAAATGTGAAACGCGAGGCGGCGGCACAGCGCCGCCCGGCCCAAAGTGAGCGGAAAAACCGCGTTTTTTCCGCGAAACGACAGGCCGTATGGTTTGAAACGCAACGCGTTTCAATCGGAAAGTGCTCCAGCAGGAGGGTTTCCCTTCCTCCGTGTATTTCTTCGAAAAGAAAGGGGCCTCCCGTTTGGCGGGAGGCCCCTTTCTTTTCGGGCAATCCGGGATTCCGGCTACTCGTCCGTCCCGGAGGGATGGGGCAGAGTGGTACGGAAACCGGTGGCAAGGCACTTGGCGATCAGTACTTCGTTGGCGTCAAACACATCCACTTCATAGTTCATGATGTGCTGACCGCCGCGCACGAGGCGGGCTTCCGCCACCAGCGGCCCGGCGGAACCGGGGCGCAGGAATTCAATATGCGAGGTCAGGCTCACGACGCAATGGTGCTTTCCCGCATTGGCGGCGCTGCCGAAGGCAATGTCCGCCAGAGAAAAGATGGCGCCGCCGTGGGCCATGCCCATGCCGTTGATGTTGTCGCTGGTCAGAGGCATGCTGACGCGGGAGTAATCCTCGCGCGCTTCTTCGATGGTGATATTGAGAAGCCGCATCAGCTTGTCGTGTTTGGCGACAAAATTATCCATGAAATACTCCTTGTTGCGTGAAAGACGCGCGACCCTGAGCAAAGCCGGGAGTTCCGGCTACTTATCCACCCGGACATCAAGCATCCGGCGATCCTTGGACAGCGTGTAGCGGGTCTTCGCAGAGCTGTTCAGGTCAATGACGACGCGCGTTTTTCCGTTGAGCTTGCCGATGCGGACGTTGGTCACCAGATCGTTTTTCGGAATGCCGGGAGCCTTGATGTCCCAGTCCCCGTCCAGATCCACGACAACGCGATCCGGGCCGGTCAGCACCATGGGCTTGTAGGAAATATTGGCATTGCCCACAATACGCACGGTAGCGCCGTCTTCACGGGCATAGACGACAAAGCGTTCCACGCTTTTTTCGGCGGAGGAAGCCTTTGCCTTCGCGGGGGCGGCTTCCTTGCGGGGCGTTTCCTTTTTCCTGGATTCTTCCCGGGTGCTTTCCGCTTTGGCCGTCTCTACATCGGCCTTGCTGTCTCTGGCCTTTTCTTCCTTTTTGCCCGGAGCGGGCGCGGCCTTGGGCTTTTCGGGCGCTTCCCGCGGCGTATCGGCGGCTGCCTCGCGTTCGTGCGCGGCGACGACATTAGAGGCCAGACTCGGCACCGGCACATCCTTGCGTTCTTCGGGCAGGGGCGGCACCGGCACGGGAGAGGCGGACGGCAGCGGCGCTTCCACTTCAGGCGCGGGGGCCTGCACCGGCTCGGGCGCGGGCGGAGTCGTCTGCGGCAGCGGCGGCAGCGTTGCCGGCGCCGTATCCGTTTCGCCGCCAAAGGAGAAGGCCGGCGCGGCCGGAGCCTCGGCAACGGGAGCCACGGGCGCGGGCGGCGGGGTCAGGCTCGGAGCCGGGGAAGGCGACGGGGCGGGCAGAGAGGTCATCATATCTTCCGTGGCGGGTCTGCCGGACGGCAGGCCCGCGCTGCCGGGCCCCTCGGAGGTCGATACCGAGGGCGCTTCCGTGGCGACCGGCGCCGGATCGGGTTTGCGTCCCAGTTTTTCGTTGAGCATGATCAGTGCCATGCCCAGCACGCAGACGGCCACGATAAGGCCCATGATGATTTTGTTCATTGCTGAAAACTCCTGAAGCGCACGGCGTTATCGACGGGAGCGGGGAGCGCGCCGCTTTTCCCGCATGATGTAGTCGCGCAACCGGCGGTAGACAGGTTCGGAAGCGTCAATTTGCATGGCCTGCGCCAGAAGCTGTTCCGCTTCCTCAAATTTGCGCAGATCGCAGAGAACGCGGGCCATGTTGAAAAGCGCGTGATCGTCCCCCGGGGCGAGCTTGACCACGCGGCGGCTGAAACGCAGAGCCGTGTCCGGCTGGGACTGCTTGCGCAGCTGCACGCCGAAATCGCGGAACATGTGGCTGTGTTCCGGCACAATGCCTTCCTTGGATTCTGCCATCTGTTCCAGCGCCGTCAGCGCCGCATGGCGCTCCTTGGGGCGCTTGAGCCGGAGGAGCGTCTTGCGGAAGGTTTCGCGCATGGATGTTTCCACCTGCTTTGCCTTGCGCGCGAGTTCCAGCCGGCGGAATTCCTCATCCCCGTCATCGGGAGCAGCCGCGGCAGGCTGCGACGGAGCAAAGATCAGCTGCTGCTCCTGTTCCGCCGGCTGGCGGCGGGCAGCCGTTCCCTGCTGCGCCTGCGGGGGCTGGACGCCGGAAGAAGGGATCGCATCGTCCTGCGGCATGACGGGCTGCGGTGTCGGCGGCGCTTCCGGCACGAAGTTGTGGAGCAGCACGTCGTGAGCTACCCGCTCGGGAACGCCGACGGGCTTGCGCGCGCTGTCGATGCGCTGGACGATGTAATCGCCGGCTTCCGTCTGCCAGACGAAATAAAGGGCCTTTGACCCGCCCTGCAGCTTGTTGCGCAGGGAATAGACGCCGATGTATTGAGGAGATTGCATGGAGGAACTCTACATGATTTGCAGTGAATGGCAAGGCGTCGGCTTGCGAACGTCCCTTTACGGGGCGCTTCCTTTAAGGTAGCCTGCGCCCATGCATGAAATGTCCCTTGCCCAGAATATTCTTGACATAGCGCGCCAGGAGCTTCAAGCCCGCGGCTGTACACGCCTTACCGGCGTGCATCTGCGCTGCGGCGCGCTGGCCGGAGTTGAGGTATCCTCCTTGCGTTTCGGGTTTGAGGTTCTCTTGCAGGGTACTCCCGACGAGACCGCCCGTCTGGAAATTGAGGAAGTCCCCCTGCGCCTGCGCTGCGGCGCCTGCGGCGCGGAGTTCGGCGGCGAGGGGCGGCTGGCCCTGTGGGAACCCTGTCCCTTTTGCGGCGAGCAGCTGGGGCATGAGGTCCTGCAAGGCAAGGAATTGAACATAGTTGCCATTGAAGGCACCTAAGCTTGCAGAAGAGGAGTACGGCATGCAAATTCCTGTAGTGCGCAATGTGCTGGAAGCCAATGAAAAAATGGCGGCACAGGTACGCGAGCGGCTGCGCGGCATCCTGACGCTGAATCTCATTTCCTCCCCCGGCGCGGGCAAGACCTCCCTGCTGGAACGCACTCTGCGCGATCTGGCCGGCGAATTCCGCATGGCTGTCATTGAAGGCGATTTGCAGACGGACAATGACGCGCGTCGCGTCGCCGCCACCGGGGCGCAGGCCGTGCAGATCAATACCGACGGCGGCTGCCATCTTGACAGCAACATGATTTCCACGGCGCTGGATGCCCTTGATCTTTCGCAGGTGGACATCCTCTTTATAGAAAATGTCGGCAATCTTGTCTGCCCCGTGGAATTTGACTGCGGCGAAGACGCCAAGGTTGCGCTGCTCAGCGTGACCGAGGGCGACGACAAGCCGGAAAAATATCCTCTTTTGTTCAATCTTGCCAGAGCCATGATCCTGAACAAAGTGGATTTGCTGCCCCATGTGGATTTCGATATGGCGCGTGCGCGTGCCTTTGCCACGCGGCTGAACAAGGATCTTGCCGTTTTTGAAGTGTCCTGCCGCAACGGCGAAGGGCTTGAAGGCTGGTATGACTGGCTGCGTCGCATGCGTGCGGAAAAGGCGCGCGGCTGATTACAGTCGGATCCCGGCCCTTCGACGTCTTTTTCAGCAAACGAAGCCTTACGGGGACGCTGCCGCTTTTTTCGCGGCAACGTCCCCTTTTCATAACTATTCGGGAAATTCCCCTCGAAGTGTCCCCTTACTGCTCCATTTCCCGACCGCGGGCGTCGGCAGCCAGAACGGCGTCAACCAGCAGGCCGTTGATTCCCGCGCGATCCAGCGCATTCACCCCGGCAATGGTCAGGCCCCCGGGAGAGCAGACATCGTCGCGCAGCTGCGTCAGCGGCGTTGTCTCCTGCGCCGCCATGCGCGCGGAACCTTCAAAGAGGGCCGCCACCATTTCGCGCGATTGCGCCCAGGTGAAGCCCAGCGTGGCCCCCGCCTGAACAAGTCCCTGCATCATGGCAAAGACATAGGCCGGACCTGCGCCGATGAGCGCCGAAAAGGCCGTGAAGCGCGCTTCGGGCAGCTCCACGCAGACCCCCAGCGCGGCAAACAGAGCGTGAATGTCCGCGCGCGCTTCGGGCGTGAGCGCGGGATCGTCAAAGCAGAGGCCGAAGACGCCCTTGCCGACCCGGGCCGGCGTATTGGGCATACAGCGAACCACGGCGCAGGCCTGTCCGAGGCTTTCCCGCAGCGCCGCCATGCTGATACCGGCCGCCACCGAGATGACGACATGCTCCGCGCGGATATGCGGGGCCAGTTCGCGCAGGACGGCATCCATCTGATAGGGTTTGACGGCAACCACGATATAGCGGCTTCGGGCCGCCAGTTCCGCGCTGGAGGAGCAGGCGGCAACGCCCGCTTCTTTCAGCGGCGCGAGGCGCGCTGCCGTACGCGAACAGGCCGCCAGTCCCCATCCTTCCCACAGGGCTTCCTGCCGGGCAAGACCGGCCATGATGGCCCCGCCCATATTGCCGCAGCCGATGCAGCCAATCTCTTTTTTCATATATCCCCCGTCGTTTCCTGAATGATTTTGTGGAACAGCCCCGACGTTTCGTCATGCGGGAAAATGCGCGGCGTTTGCCGAAGTTCCTGTCCGGAATCCTCTGCTATGAATCCTGCCGCTGATATACCGCGTCCGGCAGACCTGCGCCGGACAAATGCCAGATATGACGACGCAGCGAGATGACGGCCACGCCTTCCAGATTTTCCCAGCGTTGCAGCGCCGCGATGGTTTCCGGGTAGGGGTGTCCGATGGCGATGGCCGCGCCATATTGCCGCGCTCTGCTTGCGGCCAGAGCAAGATTGGCCAGAATGGTGGGCACACGGCGGGTATTGTCCAGAAATACCGAGCGGGCGGCGCTGACGATACCCATCTGGCGGCAGCGGGTAAAGAGGCGGGATTGCGGATTTGTCATGCTGTCAAGAATGAAGTACCCCTGCCCGGCCATGCTGCGGGCAATGATACGGCAGGCATCGTCATCGGCGGTCAGAGCCGAGCCCATATGATTGTTGAATCCTACGGCCGAGGGCAGGATATGCAGGGACTGCTCGAGCGTGTGACGCAGGCGATCCACGTCCATATCCGTCCGCAGAGCCCGCGGGCCGGGATTGGGCGTCTTGCCCCTGGCGGGCAGGGCCTCCATGGGGACATGGACAAGAACGTCCAGCCCCATTTCACCTGCCAGACGTACCGTTCCCTTTCTGTGCGGCGCATGCGGCCAGACGGCAAAGGTCACGGGGTAGGGCAGCGCCGCCAGCTGTTCGGCGGCTTCCATTTTCTGCCCCATGTCGTCAATGACGATAATCAGCGCCGGTTGCGGATGCGGGCGGGCAAGATCCGCCAGTTCCCGTTCCCGTCCGGGGAAGTGCATTTCAAGCATGACGGCGTCGCCGCTGCGGATTTCCAGAGCGCCGTCATCACGCCAGCGCAGATAGGGCAGCAGATTCTGCGGGAAAAGCGGGCTGCCGTTCGGCGCGAGCGCGTGGCGGCCTTCCCGGCCCAGACGCTGGCGCAGAGCAACGGCAAGGCGCAGGGGGGCTCCCTGTCCCCTGCCTGTGCAGATATAGCGCGGCAGGCGGGTCATGGTGTCTTCCCGGCGTACGCAGGAGAAGTCGGCCGATGGCATGCCCGCCGCGGCGCTGGCGCGCAGCTGGGGATAGAGAAAATTCAGAGCGGCATGTTCGTTTTGCAGGAAGTGACGCTCGGCATCCGTATACACATGCGTCATGTCCTGCGAAGCGCTTTTTTCCAGCGGGGTGGACAGCGTCGGCCCGAGGCTTCGGGTGGGAAGTTCGAAACTTTCTTCTCCGGCGAGAAAGCCGGGCAGCTCCTGCGGCACAAGCGGAAGGCAGAAGGCCAGAGCCGCGCTCATCCAGATCATGCCGCCCAGAAGCAGGCGCAGGGAAGATGGCAGGAATCGACGGCTTTCGTCGGGCGATTCCGGGGGCGTCCCTGCGGTTTCCGGGAGAGAAAGCGGAGAATCGTCGTCTTTCATATGAGATCGTGCCGGGTGGATTGCAGCATCCGGGAGGCGTGCGGAACAGGAGATACGTGCCCGGAATCAGGGCAGGCCCTTCTGCAGCGGCGGGAGGGGATTCTGGCCCCGGCAGGTTGTGTTCAGGGGGCGGCAGGGGGCGCTTGTGTGGAGGCAAGCGGGCTTTTCCTGGAAGCATTCCTGCCGGCAAAAGACGTCCGGTGCGCCGGGTATTGCGTCAACGCAAAGGCGTTCGGAACCAGTCAGGATATTTTTCGGGGGAAGGCGGCAGGAACCGCCTTCCCCTTAAACCTTGATGAAGGGCTTGTGCGCCGTGCATTTCAGAGCATTTTCAGTTTGGAACGCTTTGCGTTTCAAACCATGCGGTCTGTCGTTTCGCGGAAAAAGCGCGATTTTTCCGCGCTCTTCGGGCCGGGCGGCGCTGTGCCGCTGTCGCATGCTTTGCTTTTTTAAGGCAAAAGCTCTAGTGCGTCGCCTCGCTCTGAAGACGCTGCACGGCGGGGATACCCTTGAGCAGCTGAAGGGCGGTGCGCAGCTGATTGTCTCGCTCCAGCTGGTCGCGGACTTCCGAAGCGGCGTCCTTCTTTTCGTCACCCTTCTTCTTGCTGTTTTCAAGATGACGGTTCAGGTCCTGTTCGCGCAGGAGGAAGCGCTCCTGATCGCTGCGGGAAGCAAAGGGCACTTCCATGTCCGGCTGCACGCCTTCGGCCTGAATGGAGCTGCCGTTGGGCGTATAGTACAGGGCCACGGTCAGCTTGAGACCGGAGCCGTCGGGAAGCGGAATGATGTTCTGCACCGATCCTTTGCCGAAGGAGCGTTCGCCCAGAATCAGGGCGCGTTTCTGATCGCGCAGGGCGCCAGCGACGATTTCCGAAGCGGAGGCGGAACCGGCATTAATCAGCGCCACCACCGGCACGGTAATATCGTCCTTTTGCGCCGAGGCACGGTAGGAACGCTCGGAGCTCTTGTTGCGGCCCTTGATGGAAACGATGACGCCGTCGTTCAGGAACATGTCCGAAACCTGCACGGCCTGATCCAGCAGACCGCCGGGATTGTTGCGCAGGTCAAGCACAATGCCCTTCAGATCGCCGCGGGCTTCCTTGACGGCTTCGCGCAGTTCTTCGGTCGTCCGTTCCGAGAAGCGGGTGATGCGTATCCAGTAGTAGCCCTTTTCCAGCTCCTTGGACTTGACGCTGATAAGAGGAATGGCCCCGCGAGTAATGCGCACCGTCTGCGGCGTCTTGGCGGAAGTATGCAGAATGGTCAGCTCCACCGCGCTGCCCTTGGGGCCGCGAATACGCGACACCACGTCCTGAAGGGTCAGCTCCTGCGTGGACTGGCCGTCGATGGACAGGATGACGTCGCCAGCCTGCAGGCCGGCGCGGTCGGCGGGCGTGTCGGCAATGGGCGACACGACGGTTACCTGACCGTTTTCCATGTAGATTTCCACGCCGATGCCGAAAAATTCGCCGGACGTCGTTTCCTGCATGGACTTGTATTCATCGGCGCTCATGAAGCTGGAATGCGGGTCCAGATTCTGCAGCATTCCCTTGATGGCGTTGTTGATGAGATCGCTTTCCTTGACGTCCTTGACATATTCGCGCTCCACCAGGTCCATCACCTGGCTGAAGCGTTTGTAGGGATCATAGTTTCCGGCGTCTTCCTTGGCGGCAAGGGCCGGCAGCGGCGCCAGACCCAGCAGCGCAAGGGCGGCGACGCTCAGCAAAGGCTTGAGGACTCCCATGTATTGGCCTCCCAAAAAAGATGAAACGCCCAAACGGCGCGGCTCATGATGCCTCTTTTGCGTTCAAAAGGCAATGAGGCGCGTCCCGTCGCTGATGGCGCGAGAGGCAAAGTTGTTGAGGGGGAAGGGACCCCCCTCTGCTGGCGCGAGAGGGGTTTCCCTTCCCCCTCAAACTCCCCCAACCCTTCCCCAGCGCGCTTTAGAGCGTTTCAACTTTGAAAAAGATGAAACGCGAGGCGGCAGCACAGCGCCGCCCGGCCAAAAGTGAGCGGAAAAACCGCACTTTTCCCGCGAAACGACAGGCCGTATGGTTTGAAACGCAACGCGTTTCAAACTGAAAATGCGTTAAAACTGAAATGACGTGGAATGGTACGGGGCGGCAGGTACGGCTGACGCGTGGAGTTATTTTTGGAAAAGAGCGACAGGAAAAACAGACTGCCATTCCTGCCGGGGGAATTTCGCAGGAATGGCAGCCTGTTTCTTGTAGAGCGAGGCGGCGGACAGGCCGTATGGTTTGAAATGCAAAGCATTTCAAACTGAAAATGCTTTAGTACCGCCGGATACGGCGTCGTCCCAGCGAGCGGGTTTTGGGGAAGATGGGGGAGTTTGAGGGGGAAGAAACCCCTTTTTGCCGCGAGCAAAAGGGGTTTCTTCCCCCTCAAAAACATGATGAGAGACTCTAGATGAATTCATCCACGCGGCCGGCCAGCACCTTTTGCAGGATGCGGACGGCGGCCATGCGTTCGCCTTCGGTCAGCGCGCGCAGCTTTTCGGCAATGAGGCGATCGCCGAGCCCGCGGGTGTAGGGGGTGGCGTAATGCAGCAGAAATTCCATGAAGGAGGCAATGGAATTGGGGCCGCACTGGCTCCGCATGCCGCATTCCGACGTAATGTTGTAGAACTCGGAGCCGACGCGTCCGAGCCGCGGACAGGCCGTACAGAAGGAAGGCAGATGGCGGCATTCCTCCAGCAGGAAGCGTACGACTTCATCCACATGAAGGTCTTCGTTCAGGGGGAAGTGCACGCCGTGTTCGCCCGCGTTTTCGTCCCAGTCCTGATAGGGGTTGGCCACGCTGCCCGTGATGAGCTGAGACGCGCCGACGCTGCAGCCGTTACGCCAGAGCCCGGAGGGTTCGCGGGTTGTGAGAATGATGCCGGCTGTGGGCAGGGCCAGACGGGCAATGGCCACGCAGCGGAGATATTCGGCATCGCGCAGGGCATACGGAGGCGTAAGCAGCGCCCCCGGAGCAGGACGCATGCGGAACAGGGAAACCGTGTGCGTGCCTTCGCCGTAGAGGCGCAGCAGATGCGCCGAGTGCTGCGTCAGTGCCAGCAGATCGAACTCCCACGGCCCGAGGCCCAGCAGCAGCCCCAGCCCGACTTCGTTCATACCCGCCTGCTTGGCAATGTCCGGTCCGTTCAGGCGTTTGAAATAATTGCTCTTGGGGCCGGACTTATGGGCCGCACGGTAGGATTCCTCATGATAGGTTTCCTGATAGAGCAGCACGGTTCCGATGTCGTAGCGCGTCAGCGTGCGGAAATCTTCTTCGGAGAGCAGACCGGCATTGATGTTGACACGGCGCAGTTCGCCCATGTCCTCATAGACGGTATACATGATGCTGACGGCTTCGGCGAGATATTCCACCTCGGCATTGGGCAGCTGGCCGCTGACGAGAACGACGCGCTTGTGACCCTGCCGGATAAGATGGAGAGCGGCTTCCCGCATTTCAGGCGGCGTCATGTACCGGCGTTCAATCAGCGTGTTGTTGCGCCGGTTGGCACAGTACAGGCACTCGCTGCCGCAATGGTTGGAAAGATGCAGAGGGGCGGTCAGGACGACGCGATCGCCGTACACCTTCTGCTTGACCTTGTCGGCCGCCTCAAAGACGGTCCGCAGACCCTCCTTGCTTTCCACGCGCAGCAGGGCGGCCACTTCGGCCAGGCCGAGAGGCTGCAGGGCGAGAGATTTTTCCAGGATGGCGGACAATGCGGCGCTGTCCGGTTCTGTGGCCTTGGCCAGGGTGCTTTCAATCTCTTGCGGCGTCAGCCACGCGGGCAACATATCTTTCATGGCGCGCAATCCCCAGTGCTTAGCGGGTTGATGGTTAAATCTCCGGGCTGGATGCCGTCGCAGCCCCCGTAGTTGCAATGGGGAAAGTATAGTTTTTTTTTTCGGGAATTTCTAGGCGCTCGCGTTGTGAAATTTTGCGCTAAAACGTGCCGGGCAAGGTTTTTCCCGGGGGAAGGGGCGGCTCTCTGCTTGCGTGGCGCGGGTCCGGGTTCTATACTTTCTCCTCTCCATACTGGAAGCTCTGCTTCCGCAACCAATAGGGAATATTAGATGTTTTTCCGCAGATTCCTGTCCTTTGCACTGCTTTTTCTTGTCGTTCTGTCCCTCCCGGGGGCTGTTGCCGCCGCGCCCCTCCGCGTCACCCTGCTTCTGGAAGATCCCGATCCCGCCAATCCTCAGGCTGCGGATCTGCGGCAGGGGCTGGAACAGGCCCGGAAGCGCTTCGGTATTGAAGCGCATATTGTCGCCGCTCCCGCCGGCGAGAATCAGACTGCCGTCTTTCGTGCGGCTGCGGGGGCTTCGGATCTGGTGCTGGTGGCTGATGCCCGCCTGCATGAGGTTCTGCGCGACAATGCCGCCAATTTTCGTAAAGTTCGCTTTGGCTGCATTGATACCGGCGTTCGCGCCCCCAATATCATGTCCGTAACCTTTGCGGACGAGCAGGCGGCCTTTCTGGCCGGAGCTGCGGCTGCACTGACGGCCCGTTCCGGCGTTCTGCCCGGAGGTTTTACCGGGGAGGCCATCGGCTGGCTTTCCGGTGAAAGCACGCCTATGGACGATTCCATGTTCTCCGCCTATGCGGAGGGGGCCCGGCTGATCTCGCCTGAAATACGCGTCATTCGCCGGGACGCCGGGTCCTTTACCGACGAGGCCGCCGCTGCCGGGCAGGCCGACGGGCTGATGG
Organism: Candidatus Desulfovibrio intestinigallinarum; assembly: GCA_019114565.1. Taxonomy (GTDB): domain Bacteria; phylum Desulfobacterota; class Desulfovibrionia; order Desulfovibrionales; family Desulfovibrionaceae; genus Desulfovibrio; species Desulfovibrio intestinigallinarum. The sequence goes on from DXFI01000286.1 coordinate 24,088, forward strand.
ATGAAGGCACGGCCGTCGTTGCCGTCATGGCCCGGCGCGCGGATGCTGCCGCGGTAAAGCACATTGCGGCGCGCGGGGGCTATCTCGTGGGAGAAACGTCCCGTGCCCTGCTGCCGGAGCGCACGGTGACGTCCATTGTGCGCCGTCTGGATCTGGCCGTTTTCGAGATTGTGGCCGCCGCTGCGGAAGGCCGTTTTGCCGGTGGTAAGATTATCACCCGCACTCTGGAAGACGGGGGCGTTGTGCTGACCCCGCCGGAGGCCTTTGCGCGGCATTCCGGTCTTGCCGTGCCGCAGCGCGTGTTTTCCCGTCTTGAGGAACTGCGGCGCGAGCTGGCATCCGGCAACATCCGGCTGCAAAGCCGTCGCGTGCCTACTCTGTGCGATTGTTATTAGAGCGTGATGGCACTATTCGCAGAGTGTCGGGGGGAAGGAAACCCCCTTGGCTGGCGCGCAAGGGCTGTTTCCTTCCCCC
>DXFI01000287.1 GCA_019114565.1 Candidatus Desulfovibrio intestinigallinarum
CTATTATTGTTTTATAGATGCATTTTTGCACTATTTTACAGATACAGGAATACCCGCCGCCACACCGGGAAACTCCCTTTCATTCATGCGCGATGACAGGGTCTCCGGCACTGGCGTCCCCGGTCGGCTCCGCCCAGATGATGCAAAAATGCACCCGCCCCAAAAGGGAAATCGTGAAAAAAATTTTTTTCGATGCAAAAACGCATCATTTTGCCTTGAAAAAGAAAAATGTGAAAAAAATAACCAAAAAAATCAGCTTAATACAAAAATGGCACGACCTGTGCTTTAGAGGGGGCAACAGGCGAACAAAACGCCTTCCAATCAAGGCAACCCAACACCAGGAGTGTTACTCATGTCCCAGACCACGTGCGAATGCAGATCCCCTCAGGAACAGCGCCTTCTCGATAAAATCGAAGGCAAGGTGGACAAGTTCCGCGCCACGCATGAGCGCGTCTTCAAGATGCTGGAACGCTTCGACGGCATGAAGCCCCGCATTGATATTGAACGTGCCCTTTATTTCACCCAGTCCATGCAGGAAACCGAAGGTCAGCCCCTGGTGCTGCGCTGGGCCAAGGCCATGATGCACATCGCCAAGAACATCACGGTGTATGTGCAGGAAGATCAGCTGCTGCTGGGCCGCGCCGGCTGCGACGGCCGCTACGGCATTCTCTATCCCGAACTGGACGGCGACTTCCTCGACATGGCCGTGCGCGATCTGCCCACCCGCGCCACCTCGCCCGCGACCATCACCCCCGAAGACGCCAAGCGCGTTATCGAGGACATCGCCCCCTACTGGAAGGGCAAGACCTATCACGAAGCTCTGAACGCCGCCCTTCCTCCGGAAATTCACAAGCTGACCTACGACGATCCCAAGGGTCTTATCTCCCGCTTCATCGTCAACGAAACCTCTTCCTTCCGTTCGTCCATCCAGTGGGTGCACGACTACGAAAAGGTGCTCAAGCGCGGCTTCAACGACATCAAGCGCGAAGCCGAAGAAAAGCTCGCCGCCCTTGATCCCATGAGCGCCAAGGACATGTGCGAAAAGAAGCCCTTCCTTGACGCCGTGGTCATCGTCTGCGACGCCATCGTGCTCTGGGCCAGGCGCCATGCCGACGAAGCCCGCAAGGTTGCCGAAAAGACCGCCGATCCCGTGCGCAAGGCCGAACTGCTGCGCATGGCCGCCAATGCCGAACGCGTGCCCGGCGAACCCGCCCGCGACTTCTGGGAAGCCTGCCAGAGCCAGTGGTTCACCCAGATGTTCTCCCGTCTGGAACAGAAGACCGGCACCACCATTTCCAACGGCCGCATGGACCAGTACCTCTATCCCTACTACGAGCAGGGCATCAAGGACGGTTCGCTGGACGACAAGAAGGCCATCGAACTGATGGAATGCATGTGGGTGGGCATGGCCGAATTCATCGACATGTACATCTCCCCCTGCGGCGGCGCCTTCAACGAAGGCTATGCCCACTGGGAAGCCGTGACCGTGGGCGGCCAGACCCCCGACGGCCGCGACGCCACCAACGAACTGACCCATCTTATCCTCAAGTCCAAGCGCGAATTCCCGCTGCACTACCCGGACCTGGCGGCCCGCATCCATTCCCGCGCCCCCGAGTCCTATCTGTGGGACGTGGCCGAGACCATCAAGGACGGCTCCGGCTTCCCCAAACTCATCAACGACGAAGAAGTTGTGCCCCTGTACGTTTCCAAGGGCGCGACCTTTGAGGAAGCTCTGGACTATGCCGTTTCCGGCTGCACCGAAGCCCGCATGCCCAACCGCGACACCTTCACGTCCGGCGGCGCGTACATCAACTTCGCCGCTGCCGTGGAAATGGTGCTGCGCAACGGCCGCATGAAGAAGTACGGCGATCAGGTGCTCGGCGAAGAAACCGGCGACCCGCGCAACTTCAAGACCTGGGACGAGTTCTGGAATGCCTACGTGGCCCAGCACCTGCTCTTCCTGCGCACGGCCTTCATCCAGCAGCACATCGTCAACAACCTGCGCGCCAAGCACTTTGCCCAGCCCATGGGCTCCGCCCTGCACGATCTGTGCATGAAGCACTGCATCGACCTGCATCAGCCCCACATCCCCGAAGGCGTGGATTACGGCTACTTTGAATACATGGGCCTCGGCACGGTGGTGGACTCCCTGTCCGCCATCAAGAAGCTGGTCTTCGAAGAAAAGAAGATCACGATGGACGAGCTGCTCAAGGCCATCGACGCCAACTTTGAAGGCTACGACGACGTGCGCGCCCTGCTCAAGTCCGCCCCCTGCTACGGCAACAACGACATGTACGCCGACAGCATCGGCCGCGAAATCGACCGCATCTCCGTGGAGTTTGCCCACAAGTACAGCGAAAAGGACCTCGGCATGTACTACAACGTGCGCTACGTGCCCTTTACCTCGCATGTGCCCTTCGGCAAGGTCGTTTCCGCCACGCCCAACGGCCGCGTGGACTGGTTCCCGCTGTCCGACGGTTCCTCCGCCTCCCACGGCGCGGACGTGCACGGCCCGACCGCCGTGCTGCTCTCCAACTACAACACCAAGAACATGGGCATGCGCGACCGCTTCGCCCGCATGCTGAACATCAAGTTCACGCCCAAGTGCGTTGAAGGCGAACAGGGCACGGAAAAGCTCGTTTCCTTCATCCGTACCTTCTGCGACCTGAAGCTGTGGCATGTGCAGTTCAACGTGCTCAACAAGAGCACGCTGCTGGCCGCCCAGAAGGATCCCCAGAAGTACCGCAATCTCATCGTGCGCATCGCCGGCTACAGCGCCTACTTTGTGGACCTGTCGCCCGATCTGCAGAACGACCTGATTGCCCGTACCGAACACGAAACCATGTAGCGTCGCCCCTGCCCGGGAGAAGATACCGCACGCGGCACGCTTCTCCCGGGCTTTGGCCGGTATAGAGCGTTTCAACTTTGAAAAAGGTGAAACGCGAGGCGGCGGCACAGGCGCCGCCCGGCCCAAAGTAAGCGGAAAAACCGCGTTTTTTCCGCGAAACGACAGCCGTATGGTTTGAAACGCAAAGCGTTTCAAACTGAAATGGCTCTGGAAAGAAAGGCCGCCGCAACGTAGCGGCGGCCTCTTGCGATTTTTTCGGCAACCTTTTACCTTTGGGCGGTGATTCAATGGTCGAGAACAACAACGCACAGGGCATTGTCTTCAATATTCAGAAATATTCCGTCCATGACGGACCGGGAATACGCACCATTGTCTTCACCAAGGGTTGCAGCCTGCGCTGCCGCTGGTGCAGTAATCCCGAATCGCAGCACAGAGAACCGGAACTGGCCTACAATAAGGGGCGCTGCCTCGGCGCCGATAAGTGCACCCGCTGTTTCAAGGCCTGTCCGCACGACGCCCTGAGCCGCACGGAAGACGGCTTCGTCGCCATTGATCGCGCGAAATGCCACGGCTGCGAGCGCCCCTGTGCCGATGCCTGCCCGGCCCAGGGCATCATCGTGTACGGCAAAACCTACACCGCCGCGGAAGCGCTCAAGGTTGTACAGGAAGACTCCATGTTCTACGCCCGCTCGGGCGGCGGCCTGACCATCTCGGGCGGTGAACCTCTGCTGCAGGCTGACTTTGCGCTGAATCTGCTGCGCCTTGCCCGCGAAAAGCACGTCAAAACCTGCATCGAAACCTGCGGCATGGTCGATCCTGAAGTCCTCAAAGAAGCCGGGCCGTATCTCAACTATGTGCTTTTTGACATCAAGCACATGAATCCCGACGTTCACAAAGAACATACGGGCATGAGCAACGAGCGCATTCTGGAAAACTTCCGGATGCTTGTGGAAACCTGCCCCGATCTGCCCATAACGGCCCGCACGCCCGTCATCCCCGGTTTCAACGATCACGGCCCCGACGTGCGCGCCATATGCGAATTTCTCAAGCCCTTTGAGCGGGTACAGTACGAACTGCTGCCCTATCACCGGCTGGGAACGCAGAAATACATTTTTCTCGACAGAGTCCCCCCCATGGGAGACGTAACGCTGGATGACAAGAAATTCTCCGCACTGCGCAAAATTGCCGTGGCCACGCTCGGCGACCGTGTGCATATCCCCCGCTGATGCGGACTCTGCCGCTCCGTATCCGGCAGACCTCCTTTGTTGCAGAGGAAGTCTGCCGGATGCGCGCGTCCGTATCTCGTGTTCTTTCCGCCGCCACGTTCTGCCCGGTCCTTCGCCGATCCCATCCGTGCCGCGCTCAGCAGACAGGCCCCTTCCGCCGCCGCTCCGGACGGCGCGCCCGCCAGCCTGTTCCCGTGCCTCATTTTCCCTTCCCATCGGCCCAGGAGCGTCACGTGATTAATATCCACAAATATTTTACCTCTGTCCTCGACACGATTTCCGACGGCGTTTTCATCTCGGACGCCGCGGGCACCACGCTGTACGTCAACCGCATGTATGCCGAGCTCTCCGGCATGAGCGAAACGGAACTGCGCGGCAAGAACGTGCGCGAACTGGTGGATGAAGGCGTCTTTGACCGCGCCCTCAATCCCGAAGTCGTCCGCACCGGCAAGCCCGCCACCTACATGCAGAAGCTCAAGGACGGCAAGAACGTCGTCATCTCCGGCGTCCCGGTCTTTGACGAAAAGGGCAACGTCTGCCTTGTCGTCACCTACGTGCGCGATGAAACGCGCCTTGCGCAGCTCAATGAGCAGACCGGCGAACAACGCCGCCAGATTAAGGAAATCAATGACAAGCTGGCCTTTGTGGCCAAGTCGCAGGGCCGCGATCTGGAACCGGCCTTTACCAGCCATGCCATGCAGGAAGTCGCCGCGGAACTGCAGCGCTATGCCGTGACGGACGCGACGGTTCTCATCATGGGGGAAACCGGCGTGGGCAAGGACGTCTTTGCGCGCATGACGCACCGCTGGAGCCGCCGCAAGGACAAGATTCTTCTCAAGGTGGACTGCGGCGGCATCTCCGAAACGCTGACGGAATCGGAAATCTTCGGCTACGCGCCGGGAGCCTTTACCGGCGCTTCCAGCAAGGGCAAGCCCGGCTACTTTGAAATTGCGGACGGCAGCACCATCTTCCTGGACGAAATAGGCGAACTCCCCCTTTCCATGCAGACCCGCCTGCTGCGCGTGCTTCAGGATAATGAAATCGTGCGCGTGGGCAGCTCCCAGCCCCGCAAGGTGGACGTACGCATTATCGCCGCCACCAACCGCAATCTGGAAGAATGCGTGGAGGCCGGCACCTTCCGCCGGGACCTCTTCTACCGGCTCAACGTCGGCACCGTGCGCATCCCTCCCCTGCGCGAACGCCCCGAGGATGTCCGCGTTCTGGCGGAGTACTTTCTGCGCCAGTTTACCGCCAAGTACAGAAAAAAAATGACCTTCATGGACATCACGCTGGACATGATGGCGCGCTACAGCTGGCCGGGCAATGCCCGCGAGCTGCAAAACATGGTGCACAGTCTCGTCATCACGCGGCAGGGCCCCATGCTCTCCCCGCGCGATCTGCCGTCGACCATCAGCGGCCTGAGAGACGAACAGGGCAAACCGCTCGACGCCGTGCTTATGCGCGCCCGTCCGCTCAAGAACATCATGTCGGACATGGAACGCGAATTTCTGCGCCGCGCCATCGAGGTGCACGGCTCCATCCGCAAGGTTGCGGAAATGTTTCAGGTCAACCGAAGCACCATCTTCCGCAAGCTGCACGGAGAAAACGACAAGACACGAGAAGGAAAAGAATCATGATGCATCCGCAGTTGCAGGCCCTGCTCCGCGAGGCGGAAGACGCGGCCCGCGAACGCCGCCATGCCATTCTGACGGCAGAACACCTGCTGCTGGCCGCCGCCGGAAACCCCGAGGCCCGGGCCCTGCTTTCGGCCTGCGGGGTCGGCGTCACGCTGCTGCGCATCGAAATGGCCGAATATCTGGCAACCCATGTGACGCGCCTCCCGGCAAAGGTATTTTCGGAACCTCTGCCGCATGACGCGGCGCTGATCCGCGCTCTGCGCGCCCCCGGTGTCGAGGCCCCCTCTTTTGACGAGGCCCTGCGCGCGCTGCTGGCGAACCTGCTGCTTGAGGAGCGGAGCTTTGCGGCCTACTGCCTTCTGCGACAGGGGCTCGACGCGGAAGCCCTGCGCCGGCCGCCGTCGCCGGAAACGCCGCAGTCCGCCCCGGCCTATGCTCCCGCCGGACGGGACGCCGCCGCGCCGTCGCCCGCAGAGGCGCTGGCGACCTATGCCGACGACCTCACCGACCGGGCCCGCAGGGGCCTGGTGGACCCGCTGGTTGGCCGGGAACGGGAACTGGAACGCGCGCTGGAGGTGCTCTGCCGCCGCCGTAAGAACAATCCGCTCTTTGTGGGCGACGCCGGCGTTGGCAAGACCGCCATGGCCGAAGGACTGGCCCTGCGCGTTGTCGAAGGACGCGTGCCGCCCCGCTTCCGGAATCTGCATATCTACGCGCTGGATATGGGACGCCTCATGGCGGGAACACGCTTTCGCGGCGATTTTGAAAGCCGCCTCAAGGCCATTGTGGACGCGCTCAAGGCCCGCGACGACGCCGTGCTGTTCATTGACGAGCTCCATACTCTCGTGGGAGCGGGCGCAACAGCCGACAGCGCCATGGATGCCTCCAATCTGCTCAAGCCCGCCCTGTCGCTGGGACAGCTGCGCTGCATGGGCTCCACCACGCACGAGGAGTTCCGGCGCTGTCTGGAAAAGGACAAGGCTCTTGCCCGCCGCTTCCAGCGCATCGACATCGGCGAACCTGCTCCCGCCCAGTGCGTGGCCATTCTTGAGGGGCTCACGTCCCGCTACGCCGGGCATCACGGCGTATCCTATCCCCCTGCCGTTCTGCGGGCCATCGTGGATCTGTCGGTGCGCTACCTCCATGACCGCATGCTGCCCGACAAGGCCATTGACGTGCTGGACGAAAGCGGCGCTGCCGTCTCCATGAAAGCGAATCATCAGCCCGGCGCGCCCGTGCGCGTGCACGACGTGGAACGGGTTGTCGCCCGCATGGCAGGCGTTCCCGCACACAGCGTTTCCTTACGCGAACGCGTGCGTCTGGCCTCGCTTGAAGAAGATCTGCGACGGGAAATCTTCGGGCAGGACGAAGCCGTGCGCGCCGTCAGCAAGGCCATCCTGCGTTCCCGGGCCGGTTTCGGCGGCGCCCGCCGCCCCGCCGGAGCCTTTCTTTTCTGCGGTCCTACCGGCGTGGGCAAGACGGAACTTGCCAGAGCCCTTGCCCGGCTGCTCGGACTGGACTTTCTGCACTTCGACATGAGCGAATACATGGAAGGACACAGCGTCTCCCGCCTCATCGGCGCGCCTCCCGGCTATGTCGGCCATGAACAGGGCGGCCTGCTGACCGAAGGCGTACGGCGCAGTCCGCACTGCATTCTTCTGCTGGACGAGCTGGAAAAGGCGCATCCCGACATCTTCAACCTGCTGCTGCAGGTCATGGACGACGCGAGCCTGACCGATGCTCTGGGACGCCGCACCGACTTCCGGCACGTCATTCTGATTATGACATCCAATGCCGGGGCCTACGAAATGCAGCGCGCCACGGTCGGTTTTGCCGAACGCAAAACCTCCGAGGCGGCACGGCGCGGCCGCATGGCCGTCAACAACGCCTTTGCGCCAGAATTCCGCAACCGCCTTGACGGCATCATTTCCTTTCAGAGCCTGGCTCCCGAACTCATGAACGCCATTGTCCGTAAATTCCTGCGCGACATTACCGACGAACTCGGACGCCGCCGCATTCAGCTTTCCATCAGCGACGACGCCGTAGCCTGGCTTGCCCGCGAAGGACACGATCCCGACATGGGCGCGCGTCCTCTGCGGCATCTGATCCGAACGGAGATAGAGGATCGCCTTGCCGCGGAAATCCTTTTCGGCAAGCTCAAAAAAGGCGGCAAAGCCCGCATTGTGACGGACGGGGACGGTTTGAAGCTCGAAATGAACCTTGCATAATACCAGGCGCAGCTTGTTTGGGGGAAAGCCCCCCACCCTTCCCCAACGCGCTTTTTTAAAACGTTTTAGCTTTGAAAAAGGTGAAACGCGAGGCGACGGCACAGCGCCGCCCGGCCCAGAGTGGGCGAAAAGCGCTCTGGACGAAAAAAAGCGGGGGAGTTCCGCAAGAAACTCCCCCGCCACCGAAAGCGTCAGTCATTTTTCCGGGAACACCAGCGTCGCCAGGCATTCAGGAGCAGCTCGGCCTGTACGGGCAGATGCTGCTGCCGGCAATAGTTCTTCTCCATCAGGGCGCGTCCTTCCTGCTGCATGGCGCGCAGCCGCGCAGGCTGCTCCAGCAGCCCCAGAACAGCCGCCGTCATATCTTCCAGGCTGCTGCCCTCGCACAGACAGGCGCAACCTTCGTGCGTCAGCACCTCCCGGAGGATGCCGCTCGCCGGCAGCACCAGCGCGGCGCCGCAGCTCATGGCTTCGAGCATACAGGAAAAAAAGGGAGAGGGCGGCTCCAGCATGGCAAAAAGGGAAGCGGCACAGAGCAAATCTCTGTAGGAATCGTCATCAATAAAATCAAGGAGATGTATCCGCGAACGGCTGCACTCCGGCAGGGCTTCCCAGCCCGGCAGCAGCGCGGCCCAGACGTTGCGGCCGCCGCACAGCAGGAAAATATGCGCCTGCGGACGCTGCATCAGCAGCATGTGCATGGCTGCCCATAACGGCGCGTTTCTGGGGAAATCCGCCGAACGCACGCTGAAGACAAGCACTTCTCCCGACCTGCTGTAGACCTGCCCTTCATGCTCGAAGGGACGGGCGGCAGCCGGACTGAAAAAAAGCGTATCCACACAGGGCGGCAGAATATCAATATGATCGGCAATAAAGGGCGGATACTGCTGCCGCTGCCCCTGCGACAGCGTGAAGAGATAGTCGGCATCCACCACCAGCTTGGACTGCGTCAGCAGCTGTACCGCCCGCTGATAGGGCGTTTCGCCGGCGCAGAGATCACGCGGAACCGCCACCCAGTCCAGATAGGCGGCGAGGAAATTCCCGGGAAAAACCTCGCGCGTCAGCATGCTGACCCCCATACCGGACGAGGTCACGATGATATCGGGATCAAAGCCGTCGTCGCGCAGACGCAGCAGACTTTCATGCATGGCATCGCCGCGCAGGAAGGCCCGCTGCAGCTCCCGGGCGGCATCTTCACGCCGCCCGCCCGAGACCGTGGCCGCGCGTCTTTCCCGCGTCTTGCGTACCCGCAGCCGGCGCACGCCGGGCAGCTCCAGCGAACGACGGCTGTACTCCGCCGCAAACACGACATCATTGCCGGACTGTGCGGCAAAATATTCTGCCAGCGGGCCAAAAACGCCGGGCATGGTATGGCTGATGAACAATATTCGCATGGCAGATTCTCCGCAGGGCGTCGTCACGCCGCCGTCATGGCAGTGTCGGTTCCAGTGGCGGCGCGGTCCGTGTCACGGAAACAGCGCGCTTTCCCTGCTCCGGCAGGAGCTGTTCTTCGCAGCCGCCGGAACCTCCGCGACGCAAAGCAGGGCGTCCTACGTTATACGCTATATGTATCAACGCGCAACGTCAAGGAAGAAGGATGCGTCCATCGTCGCGCGACGACGCCATCCTTCCCCAAGCCAGCTTCCGCTGCCGACAGATTGTCATGGCAGGCTGACCGGCAGCAGCAGGCAAAAGTCTGGAAGTCCGTTTCAGGCAGAAGAGCAGAAGGGAAGAAGGACAAGAGCGGGAGCGACCCCCGACGAGTCGCTCCACCTCGTTTCAGCACGACAGGGCCCCGCAGAGGGGCAACCACGACCAGCGACGCCCGGAGGGCAGGGGACGCGAATGGCCCGTGCCGAACTTTTTTACGACCGAAAGCGCAAAGCCATACAGCCGCAAATAGATCTGTTGATGGGGGACAGGAAACTGTACCGGAATAAAAAAATGCCTGCTGCTTACAAGGAAAAAGAATGGCATTCCAGAACCATTCAAGCTCCCGGTAACCAGCAGGCGCTCTAAGAACGACTTTCCGTCGTTCCTTTTTTCGTTATACGCGCATGAAGAGCACCCCGTCAAGACTTCCAGCAGCAAAACAGCAAGGCAGCGTCTTCGGGGGCGGGAAAGCAGCATAGCCGCAGAGGCCGCAATCCGGCGTCAGGCCTTGTTCTCCAACCGATCCAGAACTAGCTCTCCGCGGCGTTGCAACATTCAGACAGCGCAGACAGCGCGCATCGGGGGAAAATCTGAGACCTTCTCCCTCAAAAAGGTTCGTACGCGGCTCCAGAGCATTTTCAGTTTGAAATGCTTTGCGTTTCAAACCATACGGCCTGTCGTTTCGCGGAAAAAACGCGGTTTTTCCGCTCACTCCGGGCCGGGCGGCGCTGTGCCGCCGCCTCGCGTTTCACCTTTTTCAAAGTTGAAACGCTCTAGCCGTTGCACACCTTGCAGGGACGATATCCGGCCTTGACGGCCTCCTGCTGCGTGGCAAACGTCTTACTCGATCCCTTGCTGTTGAAATAGCGGCAGCCGGAATTGTGGTAAACCTTGCTGGCGGGATTGCCACGGAAGCCGCTGCCCTTCTGCTGCACGGCGGGAGCCCCGGCAGGCGTGCTCTTCTGCTGCACGGCAGGCACGCTGCCCTGCGCCGGCGCCGCAAACACATCCGCCGCGGCACACGGGGTCAGAAGCAGACCGCAAAGCACAAGAGACGAAAGAAGACGTTTCATAGCTTTTCTCCAGAGGTAAAGGGTGGTGTAAGCCTCTCCGGGAGAGAGGCCGTCCGGAACCGGGAGCGTCCTCTGCATCGGGACCCGACATGACGGAACCGGCCTGCATGGCCGGAAAGCCCGTCCGCAAGAACGCTCCTCCAGGAAAAATTTCTCTGAAGCCAGTTTCTCACAAGATGCGTCGCAAAGGAAGGCTTGACGCTCCGCCGTTTCAAAAATAGTGTCACCTCGTACGTCAGCGTTCCATGCACGCGCCGTTGCGGCCCGGCATGCCGCCGCAAAACAAGGAGTGACGTATATGCCCATTTTCGGCCCGTCGGGAAGACATCCCATGCCCGGAGGGGAATCGCAGTCCATTTTCAGCCGGGACTTCATCCTGCTGTTCTGCATGTCCCTGTGCAACAACAGTTACATAGCCGTCTACTACTGCTTCGAACAATGGCTGGAAGGCGTCGGCGTTGCCGCCGGCTGGCGCGGCATTCTGCTGTCCTGCATGTTCGTCATGGTGCTGCTGTGCCGCCCTCTGGCCAGCTTTACCCTGCTCAAACGCAGCAAGCTTGTGCCGCTGGGCTGCGCCATCATTCTTTCCAGCAGCATCATGCTGGCCTACCCCTTCCTTGCCGGAGGCCCTCACTTTGTGGGTATCGTGGCGGGGATGCGCGCATTGCAGGGCGTAGCCCTCTCCGTCTACTCCACCTGCGTTACGGCAGTTCTGGTTTCCTGCATCCCCAAGGGACAGAGCGCCCGCGGCTTTGCGCTCTTTTCTCTGACGCTGCTGCTGCCCTACTCCATCATTCCCGCTCTGGGGGAACATCTGCTGCCGCTGGTGGGCGGCGAACCCTATCTCTTTGCCTGGACATCGCTGCTCGGTATCCCCGCCCTGTGCATGCTCATCCCGCTGGCTCCGCGTCTGCGCATTCCGGAACTGCCCGCGGCGGGCTCGGGGAGCATGAACGGCAAGGCCGTGCTGCATGCCGTAACCCACTCGGGTCTGTCCTGCATCTACCTTGCCTGCCTGACGTTCAGCATCATGACTTGGCTTGCCATCCTGTTCATGAAGGGGTTGTGCACGCTGACGGGCGCACAGGCGCAAAATTTCTTCATGACCTACACTGTCACCATGATCCTGATCCGTCTGTTCGGCTCGCACATGTTTGATACGCTGCCGCGCTACAGAGTAGTGCCGCTGTGCGCGCTGGGACTGGCCGTCAGCATGGCGGGCATGGCCTGGCTGCCCTCATGGGCCTTCATCCCCCTGTGCGCCCTGTACGGCGTCTGCCTCGGCGTTCTCTATCCGCTGCTGGCATCGACCATCTATGATCGCTCCACGGACGCAACCCGTTCCATCAATTCCAACGTGATGATGCTCACCTTTGACGCCAGCGGCATGCTCGGCCCGCTGGTGGGCGGGGCCGTCATTCAGCTGGGGCTTGATTACCGGGGCGTCTTCATGACGGCGGCGCTCATTGTAAGCATGAGCGGCGGCTTCATGCTTCTGGATCGTCTGCGGCTGGCGCTGGAAGAACGGCGGCAGCGCGCCGGAGCCTGACCGGCTGGCCACATCACGTTCTGAAACTGGAGGAAGCATGACCCTTTGGGAAAAAATCGTTCTGTGCTACAGCCGCGTCGGCGGCGCCGGCCTGTGCCCCGCAGGCCCCGGCACCGCAGGCAGCGCCGTTGCCGCCATTGCGGCCCACTGGCTGTTTCTGCCCCTCCCTATTCCGGCACGGCTGGCCGTGGTAATCGGCATTTTTCTGACCGGAGCCCTGGCCGCCGGTATGGCCGAGCGTCTGCTGGGCAGGAGCGATCCCGGCGAAGTCGTCATTGACGAACTGCTGGGCGTCTGGCTGGTGCTGCTCCCCTTTCAGGAAAGCGACTGGCGGCTTCTGCTGGCGGCCTTTGTCTTTTTCCGTATCTTCGACATCTGGAAACCCGGCCCCATTCACGCCTCGGAAAACTGGCTTCCCGGCGGCTACGGCATCATGATTGACGATGTTGTAGCAGCCGTTCCCGCCCTGTTCTGCGTGGCCATCCTGCGTTTTTTCCATATCGTCTAGAGCCGGGGCAACACTGTCCGCAACGTATTTTTTGGGGGGAGGGAAACCTCTCTGCCGGCGCGAGAGTTTTTCCCTCCCCCCTTCCCCTGCACGTATTTTCCGCGGAACGACAGGCCGGTATGGTCTAAAACGCGCAGCGTTTCAAACTGAAAAACTCTAAAAGAGGAACCGCATGAAAGACCTGGACTGCCGCGGGCTGGCCTGCCCGCAACCCGTTATCCGCTGCCGCGAGGCCGTTGCCGCGGGGGCTGCCGCGCTCTCTGTGAAGGTGGACAACCTTGCGGCACGGGAAAACGTGCTGCGCTATCTCGGCAATAACGGCTTTACCTGCTCCTGCGAAGAACAGGACGGCATCTTCCATATCCGGGCGACACGCACCGGAAGTACGACAGCAACGGCTCCGGAAACCGGAGGCGACGACACCGGTGCCCGCACGCTGGTACTGATTACCACGCCCACGCTCGGCCGGGGTGACGATACGCTGGGCCAGCGTCTGATGGAAACATTTCTCGGTACTCTGCCGGAAATGCGCAACCTGTGGCGCGTGGTGCTGCTGAACGGCGGCGTGCGTCTGTCGGCAACGCCCGGTCCGGCGCTGGATGCCCTGAAAAAGCTGGCGGAAAGCGGCGTTTCCATCCTTGTCTGCGGCACCTGTCTCGCCCATTACGGTCTTGCCGAGGCCAAGGAGGTAGGCGAGACCTCCAACATGCTGGACATCGTCAGCAGCCTTGATCTTGCCGAAAAAGTTATCCGGCCCTGACGCTGCCGCAGGCAGAGGTTCCCATACCGTTTGACGGCATTTTTCTGTACACCAATAACAAAAGCCGCAGCCCTGGGCTGCGGCTTTTGTTATTTCTCAAATCGAACGGGCCGCTACATGACAAAGCGATTCAGCAGTGCCGTCAGTTCCGTATGCAGCTTTTCATCCTGCATGGCAAAATAGATGTTTGCCGTAAGGAACTCCGCCCAGTCGCCCGCATCAAAGCGGGTGCCTTCCATGCGAACGGCCATCATGCCGCGCTCATGGGCAAGAGAACGCAGGGCGTCGGTCAACTGAATCTCACCGCCGACACCTGGTTTCACCTTCTGCAGATGGTCGAAAATGTCGGGAGTCAGCACATAGCGCCCCACAACGGCAAGACGCGACGGCGCTTCGTGCTGCGCGGGCTTTTCCACCATATCGCTGACACGGAAAACACCGGGACTCACTTCGTCCCCGGCAATGATACCGTAGCGGCTCACCTTTTCCCACGGCACTTCCATGACGCCGATCACCGGCATGTTCTCGGACATGGCGACATCCATGAGCTGCCCGATGCCGGGCTTGCCGCTGAACATGAGATCGTCGCCCACCATGACGGCAAAGGGCTCGTTACCTACCAGGCCGCGCGCGCACAGAACGGCATGGCCAAGGCCCAGCTGCTTTTTCTGGCGCACGCTCATGATGTTGACCATTTCGGCCACGTGGCGCACTTCTTCCAGCTTGTCCAGCTTTCCGGCACGCTCAAGAACAGCTTCCAGCTGCAGGTTGTAATCGAAGTGATCTTCGATGACGCTCTTGTCGCGGTTGGTAACAAAGATCACATCCTCGATACCGGAGGTCTGCGCCTCTTCTACAACATACTGGATAACCGGCTTGTTGTAGATAGGCAGCATTTCCTTGGGAATGTTCTTGGACGCGGGCAGCGAACGGGTCCCCCATCCGGCGACGGGAATGACGACTTTACGAATAGGGCGCATGACATCTCCTTAGAACAGGCCATGAAAAACAATGGCGACCGGAAGGAAGCCTGTACCCGAACGGCCGCCTCCGCAACAAAGTATTCCTGTCAGTCAGGATCAGCGCAGTTCCCGTGCGACGACCTCGGCCAGATCCTCGGCGTAATGCGCTACCTTATCCTCATTTTCCGCTTCAATCATGATGCGGCACAGCGATTCCGTACCCGAATAGCGCAGCAGAACCCGGCCGCGATCGCCGAGCTCCTCTTCTATCTTCCGCACCGCTTCGCCGATGGCCGGGCGCTCCTCGAAGGGCAGCTTCTTTTCCACCCGGACATTGACGAGCTTTTGCGGGAAAAGACGCAGCAGCCCGGCCAGTTCGGACAGGGGACGCTCCTTTTCCCGCATGATGCGCAGCAGCTGCAGGGCCGCCAGCAATCCATCGCCGGTAGTGCTGTACTGGCGGAAGATCAGATGCCCGGACTGTTCGCCGCCCAGCATGGCATTTTCGCGCCGCATGGCTTCCATGACATAGCGGTCGCCCACCTTGGTGCGCAGCAGCGTGCCGCCGCGCTCCTTCATGAAGATTTCCAGCGCCATATTGCTCATGACCGTAGCCACCAGCATCTTGTGCGGCAGTTCGCCGCGCGCCATCATGGCTCCGGCGCACATGGCCATGATCTGATCGCCGTCCAGCACGTTGCCCTTCTCATCCACAACAATGAGCCGGTCGGCGTCGCCGTCCAGAGCAAGCCCCACATCCGCCCGCACTTCGCGCACCTTGGCGACCAGTGTCTCGGGATACAGGGAACCGCAGTGGTCATTGATGTTCAGACCATTGGGAGACGTTCCGATACGGAAGACTTCCGCCCCCAGCTCTTCCAGTGCCAGCGGGGCCACCTTGTAGGACGCGCCGTTGGCACAGTCGATGACGATGCGCAGCCCCGACAGCGTCATGTTGGCAGGGAAACAGTTCTTGGTATAGACGATATAACGGCCGCCCGCATCCTCAATCTTGGTGGCGCGCCCGATCTTGTCCGACGCCGGATAGGGCCAGCGGAAATCCGGATCAAGCACCATGGCGGAAATCTCGTTTTCCACCTCGTCAGGCAGTTTAAAGCCCTCGGCATCAAAAAACTTGATCCCGTTGTCATGATAGGGATTATGGGAGGCGGAAATGACCACCCCCAGATCCGCCCGCATGCTGCGCGTCAAAAAGGATATGGCGGGCGTAGGCAGGGGGCCCGTCATGATGACGTGCATGCCCGCGGCGCACAGCCCCGATGTCAGAGCCGACTCCAGCATGTACCCGGAAAGACGGGTGTCCTTGCCGATGACGACCTTGTGCCGATGCGGCCCGGAGCGAAAACGGATACCCGCGGCCAGCCCCAGTCGCAGGGCCACTTCCGCCGTCATGGGATAGGTGTTGACCGTGCCGCGCAGGCCGTCGGTACCAAAAAAACGTTCAGACATGCAAACTCCTTGCCGCCCGGCGGCACAAAATTCATTTCTTTTCAAGGCCCGCAGGCCCGGGCCTGTCAGAGCATTTTCAGTTTGAAACGCTTCGCGTTTCAAACCATACGACCTGTCGTTTCGCGGAAAAAGCGCGGTTTTTCCGCTCACTTTGGGCCGGGCGGCATACGCCCGGCATCCCCGGACGGACCCCGCTTTACTCTGTTACTTGAGGCGCGTCACCGTCACGGCCTCCACGCTGGGGCTGAGCAGCGTCATCCCCTCCGGCAGCCGGATACGGGGGTCCACCTGCGCGCTCCTGCCCACATCCATGGGCGGCGGCACCACTATGGCTTCCAGTTTGCGCAGATAGGAGGTGCTGCGCACAAGGGCATCCGGCACTTCGACGGCAAGATCGATACTGGGCGGATCCACTCTGTAGGACTGCGGGTCCTCCGTTTCCAGCTTGAGCTTGCAGCGCCGGGAAAGCACGCTGCGCCCGCTGGTTATGGTATACTGCACCTGCACCGCCGAGGGAACGGCGTTGACTAGGCTCGGCGTATCCAGCAGCAGCGTCTGCCGCACGGTGGTTCCCGCGGCCTTGGGGTCCAGCCGGATGGTTACCGGCAGGAAGGAAAAGTCGGATATTACGGATTCGGGCCCGCGCAGGATGACGGTCGCAGGAGATGTGCTCACGTTTTCGACCGTCAGGGCATTGCTGCGCAGCGGCGACTCCACCACGGTCTTGATGGGCACGCTGCGCTCCATCAGATTGTCCGCCGTGATGACGATACGGGGCGGCAGCACGTCCACCACTTCAAATGCCCGGAAGGTTCCGTCCATGCTTTCGCTGGTCAGCGGAATGATGGTCGTCCCCTTCTTGAGATGGGACAGTTCCACCGACTGCACAAGGCGCTGCTGCGGGATCGAACGCAGCAGGGTTCCCGGCCCGCGCAACCGTACCGTTATCTTGTTGATCAGACCGGAGGTCACCACGAGATTCTGAGGCATGCCGTAATAGTTGATGCTCAGCTCCAGCTGCACCTCTGTCCGATCGCTCACGCTTACCATATACCACATCCCTGCCGCCGCCACAACAGAGACAAGGATGGAAAGCAACCGCGCCGTGGAAGAATCCTGTTTTCTAAAGAAGGTCATTGAGCACCTGCCGCAGACGCGCGCCGTCAAGGTTGCGACTCAGTTCGCCGCGCATGGCCAGCGAAATTTCTCCGCGTTCTTCCGATACCACCACCACGGCGGCGTCCGTTTCCTCGGTAATGCCCAGAGCCGCACGATGCCGCGTCCCGAAGGACTGCCCCTTGGCCACGGCCAGCGGCAGAATGCAGGCTGCCGCCAGGATGCGCCCCTGACTGAGAATAACCGCGCCGTCATGCAGCGGCGCCTTGGGATAAAAAATATTCATCAGCAGCTGCCGGGACAGCTGGGCATCCACCCGCACGCCTTCCCGCTTGATCATGTCGCCGAGCTTCATGCTGCGCTCAATGACGATAAGCGCGCCTATGCGCAGTCGCGCCATTTCCACGCAGGAAGCCGCCACCTCTTCCACAAGTCCGGAAGTGGCGTTCTTCTTACGAAAAAAGCGATGTGAACCGATTTCGCCCAAGGCCTGCCGGATATCGCTCTGAAAGATGACGACAATCAGGATGAACAGAGAACTGAAAATATGCTGCAGCAGCCAACCCAGCGTGTACAGGCCCAGCTTGTGCGAAATCAGGTACAGAACGGTCAGCAGGCCCAGACCGGAAAGCATGGCCAGCGCACGGGAACCTCGCAGCAGCTGAATGAGCTGATAGACGATGACGGCCACCAGCGCCACATCCAGCAAATCGCGCCAGTCCATGGTGAAGCCTTCTAGCATGCGACGTTCTCCCCTGCGCGCAGGGCGGCTGCCAGCGTCAGCCCCTGCCGCGCCGCGGCCACGTCATGCACCCGGTGCCAGAAGATGCCCTTCTGCCACAGCAGAGCCGTTGCCGTCTGCGTCACGGCGCCGCGCCGGGCAACCGGCAGGCCCAGCAGGTCCCCGAACAGGCTCTTCATGGAAAGCCCCATGAGCACAGGACGCCCGAAGGTCAGCCACTCTTCCGCATGGGCCAGCAGAGCCAGATTGTGCTCCAGCGTCTTGCCGA
Organism: Candidatus Desulfovibrio intestinigallinarum; assembly: GCA_019114565.1. Classification (GTDB taxonomy): domain Bacteria; phylum Desulfobacterota; class Desulfovibrionia; order Desulfovibrionales; family Desulfovibrionaceae; genus Desulfovibrio; species Desulfovibrio intestinigallinarum. Next base: position 18,041 of record DXFI01000287.1, read on the forward strand.
AGCCAATCCCCGGATCAAGCACAATGCGATCTTCCGGCAGCCCCGCGCGCACAAGACGGTTGAGCATCTGATCAAAGAATTCCATGACGTCGCGCCGCACATCGTCATAGCGGGGCGCGTTCTGCATGGTCGCGGGGCGGCCCTGCCGGTGCATCAGCACATAGCCGGGACGATGCTGCACCAGCACGTCCAGCAGGGCGGGATCATAGACGCAGCCGGAAATATCATTGATGACGGAGGCGCCGCAACGCAGCACGGCATCCGCCGTAGCGGCGTGGTAGGTATCCACCGAAATGCAGACGCCGGAAGCGACCGCACGCAGACGGCAGAGCACAGGCAGCAGACGCCGCAGCTCCTCGTCCGCCGACAGGGAACGCGCGCCGGGGCGCGAGGACTCCGCGCCGAGATCCAGCATATCCGCGCCCTCGTCGCGCAGGCGCAGGGCATGCGCCACAGCCTGCTCCACCTGCATGTGCTCGCCGCCGTCAAAAAAAGAATCCGGCGTGACATTGACGATGCCCATAATGCCGAAAGGGGCGGACGCCGACAGCGCCCTCCCCCCCAGAACGCGCCACACAGGGCGCTCCGCGCCTTCCACCGCCACAGCGGCGAAAGCGCGATTTGCAGCAAATTCGACCATAGAAGCTTCTTGTTGAAAGAAGGAAAAAAAGCCCGGCCGGCGCAGGAACCCTCGCTCCTGCGCCGGGAAACGGGCTAGTCCGAATCCTGGCGGGTAATCCACGCGCAGCCGTGCAAACCGGCGTCGCTAGCGCCGCGAATCGTCATCGCTGCCGCTGTCCTTGCCGGAAGCCGGCGTATCGGCCTCCTTGTCGGAGGCGTCGCCGTCAGCGGCTGTATCCGGCTCCAGCACAAAGCCGGTCGCGGTCTGCTGCTCTTCCTGCCGCACGGGCTTGCCATTGGCATCCAGCGGCGGCAGGGGCTTATTTTCCATAATGAGATCCAGCTCTTCGCCCGTGATGGTCTCGCGCTCAAGAAGGGCGTTGGCAATGCGGTGCAGGGTTTCCATATTGTCCTGCAACAGCTTGCGGCAGCGGGCATAGGCCTCTTCCACAATGCGCTTGACTTCCGCATCCACGAGCCGGGCGGTTTCTTCGCTGTAGTTCTTGTTCTGCACCCATTCGCGGCCGATGAAGACTTCTTCGTTCTTCTCGCCCACGGCCAGCGTGCCGATGGCCTCGCTCATGCCCCATTCGCAGACCATGCGCCGGGCAGTCCGGGTCACACGCTCGATGTCGTTGGATGCGCCCGTGGTGTAATCGGAAAGCACCAGCTCCTCGGCCACGCGCCCGCCCAGAAGCACCACCAGCGTGTTCAGCAGGTAACCGCGGGTGTAGCTGTGCCGATCCTCTTCCGGCAACTGCATGGTCACCCCCAGAGCCCGGCCGCGCGGGATGATGGTCACCTTGTGGACGGGGTCGGAACCGGGGAGCAGACGCGCCGCCAGCGCATGCCCGCCTTCATGATAGGCGGTATTGCGCTTTTCCTCGTCGGAAAGCATGAGACTGCGACGTTCACGACCCATGAGAACCTTGTCCTTGGCATATTCAAAGTCGCGCATGTCCAGCTTTTCCTGATTCAGCTTGGCAGCCTGCAGAGCGGCTTCATTGACCAGGTTTTCCAGATCCGCGCCGGAAAAGCCCGGCGTGCCGCGTGCCAGCACCTCCAGGTCCACATCGGGAGCCAGCGGCGTGCGCTTGGTATGCACCTCAAGAATGCGCTTGCGGCCCCGCAGATCCGGCGTCGCCACCACCACCTGACGGTCAAAGCGACCGGGCCGCAGCAGGGCGGGATCAAGCACGTCGGGACGGTTGGTGGCCGCAATGAGGATGACACCCTCGTTGCTTTCAAAGCCGTCCATTTCCACCAGCAGCTGATTCAGGGTCTGTTCGCGTTCGTCGTGTCCGCCGCCCAGCCCAGCGCCGCGCTTGCGGCCCACGGCGTCGATTTCGTCAATAAAAATCAGACAGGGGGCGTTCTTCTTGCCCTGAACAAAGAGATCGCGCACGCGGGACGCGCCCACGCCCACGAACATTTCCACAAAGTCGGAACCGGAGATGGAGAAAAACGGCACACCGGCTTCTCCGGCCACGGCCCGGGCAAGCAGGGTCTTACCTGTACCGGGAGGCCCCACAAGCAGCACGCCCTTGGGAATGCGCCCGCCCAGCCGGGTAAACTTCTTGGGATTGGAAAGAAATTCGACGACTTCGGCAAGTTCGTCCTTGGCTTCGTCCACACCGGCCACGTCGTCAAAGGTGACGCGGCCGTCTTCCTGATTGAGCATGCGGGCCCGCGAACGGCCAAAGTTCATGGCCTTGCCGCCGCCCCCGCCCTGCATCTGACGCATGAAGAAAATCCACACAGCAATCAGCAGCGCCATGGGCAGCAGGGAAATAAGCACCTGCATGTACCAGGGCTGCTCTTCCGGCGGCTCTGCCTTGACCTCCACCTTCTTTTCCATCAGGCGGGAGATCAGTTCCAGATCGCGGGGGGCGTAGCTTCTGACCGTGGCGCCGTCCGTGGTTTTCCCCGTCAGGGTATTGCCCTGAATGGTGACGCTGGCAATCTGCCCGCCGTCCACGCGGGAAATAAAGTCGGAATAGGACAGCTGTTGCGACGCGCCCTGCGGCTGCTGAAACATATTGAACACCATAACCAGAGCAATGGCGATGATGCCCCACAGCAGCAGGTTTCGGCTGGTTTGATTCAAGACGGCCTCCCTCAAAGGCTTCGATATCCGGTGACGTTCCCGGGGAAACGGAATTTTTCACTTGAAACTAGCCCGCAGCGCGGGGCGCTGTCAATCTGCCCGTACTGCAGGTCCTCAGAACATAAGCACGCCCCGGCGTCTGGCAATGGGCGGGGCGGCATTTCCCCGGCAAGAAGGCAAAAAAGAAGCTCCCGGGTACGAGGGGTTGCCCGGGAGCGCGCACGCCGATGCAGAAAGGGGGAGGCGTGCTCGAAGGAGCAGACAGGCATCAGCAGTTATTCGCGGGGGCGCTATCCTGTCGCCATCCGCCCTGAGCAGACGTATGGGGCGACGCTTCTTCCGCCGTCTCTCTGACACGCCAGCGGGTCAGAAGGGGTTTCCTGCCGGGCAGCGCAACAAGCGTTGCATCCTCGCAGGGGAAACGGCGCCGGATGAAGCGGAGCAGCCAGCCCGCGCCCAGCCACAGGGGCACGGTGATGCCGAAAAAGTACAGGGAAAAGGTTGTCAGAGAGGAACCGGGGCGCAGCGAGGCCTGATACATGGCGAAGAAGACGGCCGCGAGCATAAGCACATTGGCGGCGACCCGTACAACGCCGGACCACAGCGCGCGCTTGAAGGCATACGGAACTGCGGGGCGGGTGGCCTCGACGGAAACGGCTGCGGCTGCGGTCATGGGTCCTCCTTTCACTCTGCGCGTTTCACCTTTTTCAAAATTGAAACGCTCTGGTTTCTTTCACGGGGTGACGAGGCCGGAGGGGCTCCGGCCTCGTCGGGATTGCCTCAACGGCGGGGGGCTACTTCTTGAACAGGTTGGTCTGGGAGATGTTCATGAAGCGCAGCGCCTGATGCTTGGCATTTTCCTTGTAGTAGACGCGGACTTCGTCACCGGCTTCCCAGGTATCGGGATCCACATCCAGCTTGTCGGCGGGAATCTGGAAGGTAACCAGAGCCTGCAGGCGGGCGGAGTATTCGGTAACCGTCATCTTTTCCTTGTCGATGATGGGGAACTTCTTGCCGCGCACCTTGGGATGCGTACGCTTGATGTTCTTTTCCACATCGGTGAACTTGACGTTCAGCACTTCAAGAGACTTGGTTTCGGCGTTGTACAGAGTGACGGTAGACTTGTCGATGTCGAACATCACACGGCCGCCGGGCTTGGGCAACGGACCGATTTCCGCAGGGTCGGACGGCATCATGTACTCGTGGATACCGCCGGAATATTCGGGGTTACGCTGATCGTGCTTCACGTCCAGCACCACCAGCATGGTTTTCGTTTCGGGGTTATAGGCTACGCAGCGACCCTGTTCCACCTGACCGAATTCGCAGGCCGTCAATCCGAGGCAGGAGACCAGCACAAAGGACAGTATCAGCTTACACATTCTCATGTTGTTTCTCCTTAGCCCTGGCGCTTCTTGGCAGCGAGTTCAAGCTTGGCACCCTGTACCATACGCACGGTAATGTAGAGGGAGATACCGCTGACGAAGCCCAGCACGGCCACGGTAGCGATGCCGTTGATGACGTCGGAGTACGCGGGGAACATGGGCTGGATGAGCTTCAGGACCACGGAAGCGAGGCAGCCCAGGACGGCGGTACCGAAGGCGATACGGATGCCGTAACCCTTGATGTACTTGGTGGCAACGGCGCCAATCTGGGCACCGATAGCCGCGCCGACGAGCATGATGAGGGCGGCCACGAGTTCGGTACGACCCTTGAAGGTATAGGAGGCCGCGCCGTACAGGCCGGAAATGGCCACTTCAAAGAGGTCGGTACCAACGGCCACGTGGGTCGGGCAGCCGACGAGGTACACCAGGGCGGGCATGCGGATCAGACCGCCGCCGATGCCGAGGATACCGGCCAGCCAGCCGGTGGCCAGCGACACGAAGATGGGCAGCCAGGCAGAGCAGTAGATACCGGCCACATGGAAATGCACCATGGGGGGAATGCGGATGGCATGCAGCTTGGACGACCAGTCAAGACCGGTGGCGGTGGCGGACAGTTCTTCGCCGCGGGCAGCCGCTTCACGTTCCTTCTTGCGGCGCAGGGCCACGTCATGGAAGACCATCCAGGCGATGCAGACCAGCAGCACGACGTACAGCCAGCGCACGACCTTGTCAACGGAGCCGAGACGCTCCAGCCACATGATCATCTGCGCGCCGATTTCGACGCCTACCACGGTACCGGCCAGCATGGTGATGCCGAGCTTGTAGTCAACGTTACCGAACTTGCCGTGACGCATGGTGGAAATGAGGGATTTCCCGGCCATGTGCGCCACGTCGGTGCCGATGGCGAAAGCCATGGGGAAGCCCAGGATGTTCAGACCGGGGGTCACCATCCAGGCGCCGCCCATACCGAAGAAACCGCCGATGATACCGACGCCGAGACCCAGAATGATCAGACCGGGCCAGAAAATATTCACGCCGGAAATGGGCATCAAAACATACAACCAATCCATAAAGCGCCTCCTTCCGGCCTAGTGTTCCGCCAGCTCGCGATGCTTGAGGTCAATACCGATGTGCGACATCACGATGTCGGCCAGAACGCCGAAGATACATCCCGTCACCGGGATGATGAGAATTGTCAGCAACGTGAAGTAGGCATGACTGTCGTTGTACATCTGGGCCCACCACAGCATGATGCCATCAAGGCGGCGCGTATCGGCCACGATGACCACATTGGCCGCTGCCTTTTTGGCGGCCATTGCGAGAGAAGGCGCCATGAGCAGGAACATCAGGGCAAAGCCCGTAATGCATGTCCAAAGCTTACGCATAAGTCTCCTCCATTCCTGTTTCCGCCGGAGGGGTTCCGGCGATTCGTGCCAAAATTCACGCCCTGAGTATAGCAAGCGCCATGCCATTGCACGATTGCGGGCTCCCCGCACCGCCGGAAGACCCGGATTTACGCCTTTCCGGCTTGCCTGCATGCCCGCTTTGACATAATATGTAGTCAGGCAGGTCAGTGAAGGAGGAGTCATGCGTTTCCAGTTCAGCCCTCTTACAGGAAATTCCTATGATACCGTTCTGTTATTCCTAAGACGCAGCGTTACGACCCGACTTCTGGCCGTGGGCCTCCCCGGCGTTGCCCTTCTGCTCCTCTGCCTGATTGCCTTTGTATCGCGCAACACCGGAACGGCCATTACCGCGGCTCTGGAGCGGAACGCGCAACTGCGGGCCGGTTCCGTTTCGCTTATCCTTGAGCAAATTTTCACAGAAACGCGCAATCAGCTGCTCATTCTGGCTGCGGGCCCGGTCTCCAGACAGACCATGGACGACAGGCTGCGCTTTCGCGCAAAGGCCGGCGGCGTCCATTATCGCGAAGTCGCCTTCATGGCGCGCAACAGCGACGACAGTTTTCTTCTCATCAACCATGACGGCGAAATTGTGACCGTCCCCATCGACATGGCCCGGCAGGCCATCGGCAGCCCCTTCAACATGGGCGAAATCCGGCACACGGCCAATCATGTGCATATGGGACAGCCGCTGGAAGTCATCTATCCGCCGCTGCCGTTCAAGGGGGCCATGCAGAGCCCGCGTCTTCAGGTGCTGCGTTTCAGCACCCCCATCTTTGACGAGCAGGATCAGTATCAGGGACTGCTCATCCTGTCGCTGGATCTCTCCGTCCTGCGCGATGCCATTTCCATGTTTTCCTCTTCTGAAAGTTCCTTCTGGCAGAACAGCAATCTCAGCCATGTGCGCAGCGTCTTCTTTGATGTTCAGGGCTGGATGATCTTCCAGTCCGAAAAGAACCGGCAGGGGACCGTCCCTCTCAGTCTCAACGAAATTCGCAAGGGATTCGGCGGCGATTTCGGCCGCCCGGGCTTCAGCACGGCCTTCCGCCCCTATCCCCGGCATCTGCGCTGGTGGGAAATGGTTGAAGCCGTACAAAAGGGCAAGAGCGGGCGCATCAGCATATCCTCCCGCGACGAAGGCTGGAGCGACACCGCTTTCAGCGATGTGCATACCAGCTATGCTCCCATATTTTTCAGTTCAGCCCCGGACGCCGTGCCGGATGTCATCGGCGGCATTGCCGTGCTGGACGGCATGCCTTCCGACGTGGGAGGAATCTATCTCTTCTGGACGCTGTGCACCGGCGCGGGCCTCTGCATCCTCTTTATGGGCCTTCTGCTCTGGCGCACCGGACGCGTCACCGACAGAGCGCTTGCGCGTTTTGCCGATGAAATTGACGCCACGGCGGAAACGTCCGCCGCGGCCATACCGGAGCTCCCCAACGCGCCGCACACACTCAACAGAGCCCGGGACAGCGTCAACCGGCTGCTGCAGCGCCTGCGCCGCGCCGAGGACGTGCATAACTCATGGCACGATCAGCAGCAGACGCTCTGGGAACGCGAACCCTGCGATCTCATGCCCGACAATGTTACCGCGCCCTTTGGGCTGGTAGGCGAATCTCCCGTCATGAACGAATTGCGCGAACATATTGCGCGAGCCGCGCCGTCTGATGCCGACATTCTCGTCATCGGCGAAACCGGCACCGGCAAGGAACTGGTTTCGCGCGCCATTCATGAAGCCAGCCCCCGCCGCGACGGTCCGTTCATTACCATTAACTGCGGCGCGCTCGACGAAAACCTGCTCATGGACACCCTGTTCGGACACGTCAAGGGGGCCTTCACCGAAGCCCGCCAGCCGCGCAAGGGGGCCTTTCTCGCAGCCGAGGGCGGCACGCTCATGCTGGATGAAGTGGGCAACGCCTCTCCCAAGGTCCAGCAGGCCCTGCTGCGCGCCCTTTCCACGCGGGCCATGCGTCCCCTGGGCAGCGACGAGGAAGTGCCCTTCAATACCCGCATCATTGCCGCAACCAACGCCCTGCTCCCGCGGGATGAAAACTTCCGCGAGGATCTTTTCTACCGCCTGGCCGTCATTACCATACAGACGCCCCCCTTGCGGGATCGCCGGGAAGATCTGCCGGCGCTGGCCTCCTACTTTCTGGCCCATGAGGCCACTGCGCGCAATGTGCCCGTGCCGGCCGTTTCACGCGGGGCGCTCAACCTGCTCATGGAATGCAGCTGGCCGGGCAATGTGCGCCAGTTGCGCAACTGTCTTATCCGCGCCCTGGCCTTCTGCGAAAACGGCATCATTCAGGCCGAAAATATTCAGCTGGAAATCCTTCCCCTGCAAAACGACGAACTCCCTGCCGCTCCGGCCGCTAACGGAGGCTCCCTGACACCCCCCTCGGAAAATCCCGCATCGTCGCCGCTCCAGGACGACGAAAATACCGAAGTACCTGCCGACGGCGATCTCCCGCCGCGCATTGCGGCCATCCCGCCGCGCATTGCGGCCATCCTGCCGCGCATGGCCGCGGCCGGACGTGTCAGCCGGCAGGAATATCAGGAGCTGGCCGGCAAGAATATCTCCATGCGTACCGCGCAATACGATCTACAGCTGCTCCAGAAGCTCGGACTCGTCGAAAAGCAGGGCCGGGGACCGGCCCAGCGCTATGTGCTTACGCCCGAGGGCGAGGCGCGCGCCCGGCGCTGCCAGAATAAAGAGGAGTAGGCGGCCGCTTTATATCGCGCAAGAACGCGCAATGTCTTCTGGCAAGATTTTTGCCACGAAAGCGGTATTACTTTTCGGCTCCCGGTGTCACGCCCGCGCCCGAAAACGTCTTCCGGGCCTGTTCGCCACCTTCAGCCGCGTGATTCCCGGGGAACAGCTATCCCAAGGACAGGAACATGAACGCCTTTACAAATCTGAAACGCCTGCTGGGTCTGATTCCCAAGACCAGCCGTGAGGAGGCCATGGCGGCCTTTACCCGCCGTTATGCCTCGTTCAAGGAGCTGCTTCAGTCCAACGCGGATCTGGCCGGCATTCTTGCGACCTTGGATGCCACCCAGCGCGGCGAACGGCCTCTGGAAATCGTGCAACTGCGCAAGGAGGCCCGGCGCGCCTGCTATCACTGCGCGCGCATGGCCGCCTGCCTCAACGACATGTCCAAACAGCGCTACGCAGAGTTGACGACAGCCGTAGAGGCCATCAGCGCCCGCATTGAAAACGAGCTGACCAAACACAGCCGCGGCGACGTTAACGCCCTGACGCTGTCTCTTTCCGAGGTGGATGCCAGCATGGCCTACAGCGTGGGCGGCAAAAACGCCAACCTGGGGGAATTGCGCAACATGCTCGACATGCCCGTTCCCGAAGGCTTTGCCGTCACCACCCGGGCCGCTTCCAGCATGCTGCTCCAGAACAACGGCGCACTGGCCAGACAGATTCATGATCTTCTTTATGCCGCCGATGTGGAAGACCCAGCCAGCCTGCGCCAGGCCGGGCACGATGTCGAAGCGCTCATCATGGCAGCCCCTGTGCCCGACGAAGTCTCCGGGGCGCTGTATACAGCGTGGGATCAGGCTTTCGGCAATGACGAAAACGCGCTGGCGGCCCTGCGCTCCAGCGCCCTCGCGGAAGACGGCGTGCAGTCCTTTGCCGGGCAGTATCGCAGCATTCTGGGGGTGACGCGCTCCACCCTGCTGGAAGCCTTCAAACGGGTGCTGAGCAGTCTCTACTCCGCCCGGGCCGTCAGTTACCGGGCCGAAAACGGCTATCCGCTGGACGGCGGCGGCATGGCCATGTGCTGTCTGCGCATGGTCAACGCTCACGCCGCCGGCGTGGCCTTTTCACGCCATCCCGTGGATCTGCGTTCCAACAATGTGCTGGTTCAGGGGCTCTGGGGCCTTGGTGAAATGGTGGTGGACGGGGCCGCGCCGCCGGATCAGTGGCAGGTTTCCCGCGCCAACAACCGCATCATGCAGGAAACCATTGTCCGCAAGGTCAGCCGCATGGTCCTGCACAGCGACGCCGACGGGCATGTGGAAAGCGTGGTGGAGGACGTGCCCGAAGTCTGGCAGGACGTCCCGTGTCTGACGCATGATCAGGTACGGCAAATAGCCTCCATGGCGCTGGAACTGGAGCGCCATTACCAGTACCCGCAGGATATAGAATGGGCCGTCGATGAAGACGATCAGGTCATTCTGCTCCAGACCCGGCCCATCCATATCAATGCCGCCACGGAAGAATCGGCGGCGCCGGCCCTGGCCCACATGCGCCCGCTGATCAGCGGCGCCGAAGTGGCGGCCAAGGGCGTGGGCTGCGGCCCGGTCATGCTGCCCCAGCCCGGCGAGGATCTGACCCATTTCCCCGAAGGGGGCGTTCTGGTCCTGCCGCACTCCTCGTCCGACGCCGTTGTCGTCATGCGCCGCGCCTCGGCCATCATTGCAGAAACAGGCAGCATGACAGGCCACATGGCCTCTGTCTGCCGGGAATTCGGCATGCCGACCCTGCTCAATATTCCGGGCATCACCAGTCTGCTGGAGCCCGGACAGATTGTGACAGTAGACGCGCTTACCGGCCGCATTTTTGCCGGGGAAGTTCCCGAACTGCTGGCTCTGCGTCTTGCGCCGCGCCCCATCAAGGCCGACACGCCCACCCTTGCCCTGCTGCGCCGGGTGGCCCCCCACATCATGCCTCTGCATCTCGTGGACCCGCATGCCGCCGTCTTTGCGCCGGAGAACTGCACCTCGCTGCACGATATCATGCGCTTTGCCCACGAAAAGAGCTACAGCGAAATGTTCCTTCTTTCGGACATCATGAGCGAAGGAAGCATGGGCGCGGCCAGCCACCTCATCTGCCCCATACCGCTGGATCTCTATATTATTGATCTGGGCGGCGGCCTGCGGAATCCCGAAGCCCGCAGCGTGCACCCCGAGGATGTTCTCAGCGAGCCCTTCCGCCACGTTCTCGACGGTATCCGCAATCCCGCCGTGCAGGCACGCGGCCCCCGGCCCATCAACATGCGCGGCTTCATGTCCGTCATGGGACGGAGCATGGCGGGCGGGCATCAGGAAGGCGGGCAGCGCTTCGGCGACCGCAGCTATGCCATTGTCTCCGACAAATACCTCAACTTTTCCTCGCGGGTGGGCTACCATTACGCCATTCTTGACTCCTGGTGCGGCGACACCATCAGCAAGAACTATATCCGCTTTGAGTTCGCCGGAGGCGCCGCCGGCAGCGTACAGCGCGAGCGCCGCGTGCGCTGCATCGGCCTCATCCTTTCCGAACTCGGCTTTACCGTAGATGTCGTAGGCGACCGCATCCGCGCCCGCTATCAGAAGTATCCGCGTCTGGAACTCTGCTCCCGCCTGGATCAGATCGGCAGGCTGCTCATCATGACCCGCCAGATGGATATGCTCATGGTCGATGAAGCCGCCGTCGCGGGTTACGCCGCCAAATTCCTCAACGGCGAGTATCATTAGAGAACTTTTTTC
>DXFI01000288.1 GCA_019114565.1 Candidatus Desulfovibrio intestinigallinarum
GATTGATGACAAGCGACATGTTTTTCCCCTTCCCTTGAGATGGTTTGATGCTGCCCATCCCATGCTAGAAACATGCCATACTTATTTAACTAATTTAAATAATTAACTATTTATAACAATAACATCCATTATAGGAAATTTTTTCCTTTAAAAAAGTTGTTTTAATGACGGTTTTAATCCACTGCCGGGTCTGCTAGAAGGGGGCGAGGAGTGCTCCATGCCCAACGTATTTGAGAATCTGGCAACTCATTTGAAAACCAGAAGAAAACAGGCCGGTATCTCACAGGAGGAACTCGCCCGGCAGACGGGTATTTCGTTGACGCTCATTCGCGATATCGAACGCAAGGCGGCCAACCCCACGCTTTCCAGCCTTGCCAAAATTGCCGATGCCTTCGATATAAGCATCGCAGAACTCCTTGATTTCAATAATGAGTTGAAAGACTCTGCAAAAATTTCCTCTACTCTCGTCAAGGAGCTCAGGCAGCTGCCTCCCGACAAGCTGCGCCTCATGCTGGAGTTTATCCGCATAGCTACCATGTAGAATCATGCGCATCAGGAACCGCACTGCAGCCCACCCGGCCTGCATCGCCCCGCTAAACAGTGCGCAAGGAACTTCGTCAGACTTCCTTACAGCATCGCCCCCCGATAAACCTTTTTATTGACAGTGCGCCTTGTATCGTCTAAGCAAAATTACCTCAGGGATGTAGCAACATCTGAGATGGCTCTTGAATGAAGTTCAAAAGGCTAAAGATTCAAGCCTTTTCATCACGACCAGAAAAACGCTGAAAAAAAGGCCGGTTGAGAAACTTCTCCACCGGCCTTTCTGTTTTGAATTCAATGCACTCCTGCCTTTGAACTCATAAGAAACAGCGGATCTGGCGTTCTGAAAAGACTCCTGAATCTTGGCTTAGACCTGAGAGGAGGTAGTGCTTTTTATGGAAGGTTCACTAGGCATTAATGCCGTCACGGTCATCTTTGCCTCGCTGTGCGTCTTCGCCATCGGCTACAGGTTCTACGGGCTCTTCATTGCCCGTAAGGTTCTGAACCTGAATGACGCCCGTCCCACCCCGGCGGTCAAATACGCAGACGGGCACGACTACATCAAAACCAACAAATATGTGCTGTTCGGGCATCACTTTGCTGCCATTGCCGCAGCCGGCCCGCTGTTGGGCCCTGTGCTGGCGGCCCAATTCGGCTATATGCCCGGCATGCTCTGGATCCTGATTGGCTGCGTCCTCGCTGGCGGCGTCCACGACATGGTTGTGCTGTTCTGCTCCGTACGCCACCGCGGCCAGAGCCTGGCCTATATCGCCACGCAGGAAATCGACAAAACCACGGGCACCGTGGCCGCATGGGCGGTTCTCGCCATCCTGATCCTGACGTTGGCAGGTCTGTCCATCGCCGTTGTCAACGCCATGCACAACAGTCTCTGGTCCACCTACACCGTGGCGGCAACGATCCCCATCGCCATTATTATGGGCCTGTACATGCAGATCTGGCGTAAGGGCGACGTGCTGGGCGCATCCATCATCGGCGTTATTCTGCTTGCCCTGTGCCTGCTCTCCGGCCCCATGGTCGCCGCCCACCCCGAAATCTTCGGCTGGCTGGATATCGACAAGAAATCCATGTCCGTTCTGATTCCGGTTTATGGCTTCATCGCCTCCGTTCTCCCTGTCTGGCTGCTGCTGCTGCCGCGAGACTATCTCTCTACCTTCCTGAAGGTAGGCACCATTCTGGCGCTGGCCATCGGCATCATCTTTGTTATGCCGCACTTCAACATGCCTCCTTTCACAAAGTTTGTTGAAGGCGGCGGCCCCATTGTCGGCGGACCTGTCGTTCCCTTTATTTTCATTACCATCGCCTGCGGCGCGCTCTCCGGTTTCCATGCTACCATCGGCACCGGAACTACGCCCAAGATGGTTGGCCGGGAACACGATGTCCTCTTTGTGGGCTACGGCGCCATGCTGCTCGAAGGTTTTGTGGCCATTATGGCACTGATCGCCGCCTGCGTACTCATTCCCGCAGACTACTTTGCCATCAACTCGCCTGAGCAAGCCTTCAGTGCTCTTGGCATGCAGGTTCAGGAACTGCCCCGCCTGGAGCAGGAAGTTCAGGAAAGCCTGATGCACCGTCCCGGCGGTTCGGTCTCCCTTGCCGTGGGCATGGCCCATATTTTCTCGCAGATTCCCTTTATGCAGCATCTGATGGCCTACTGGTATCACTTCGCCATCATGTTTGAAGCCGTGTTCATCCTGTCCGCTGTGGATGCGGGTACCCGCGTGGGCCGCTTCTTCCTGCAGGAAATGCTGGGCAAGATTTCCCCCCGATGGGGCGACAAGAACTGGTGGCCGAGCGTCATTGTCACCAGCTTCATCTTTACCGGCGCGTGGGGGTATCTCGTCTATAGCGGCGACATCAGCAACATTTGGCCGCTGTTTGGGATCAGCAACCAGCTGCTGGCTTCCGTAACCCTGCTCATCGGCACCACTGTATTGCTGCGCATGAATAAGACAAAGTATGCCTTCATGACCGGTATCCCCGGAATCTTCATGACCGTCATTACCTTCTGGGCAGGTATATGGCTGATTCTCTACCAATACATGCCTAACGGCAAGTATCTGCTGGTCTTCCTCAGCCTGTTGGTCATGATCATGATGCTCTTCGTCATCTTCGGAACTCTCCGTCGCTGGCGTGTGCTCCTGAAGGAAAATACTGTCGTCAAGGACAGCTACGGTGACGAATTTAAGGAAATCGTTCCTGAATAAGCCGCTCGTAAACGCAACGCCTTTGCAGTAAGGCAATAAAAAAGGCCCTCCACCAAGGGCCTTTTTTATTAGAGCATTTTCAGTTTGAATTGCTTCGCATTTCAAACCATACGGCCTGTCGTTTCGCAGAAAAAACGCGTTTTTTCCGCTCTCTTCGGGCCGGACATCGCTGTGCTGCCGCCTCGCGTTTCACCTTTTTCAAAATTGAAACGCTCTATTTTTCCGGTGCAACGGCGGAAGAGCAGACAAGGCGTTCTCCGTCCCCGCGCTCGCAGGCCGCCAGATATTCCTCCTGAAAAAGACACATCCGCGTTGCGTCATGATAGCGTCCGTTGACGAAAAACTCCTGAATCAGTTCTCCTTCCACCCGGAAGCCCAGCTTTTTGTAGACGGAAATGGCCTTGGCGTTGTCGTTGTCCACAATGAGATAAATCTTGTGCAGATTAAGGACGCCGAAGCCGTATTCCAGCGCCAGCCACATGGCCCGGGCAGCAAGCCCCTTGCCCTGATACTCCGGCGAAATGATAATCTGAAATTCCGCCCGCCGATGAATGAGATCTATTTCCACCAGCTCCACGAGCCCGGCTTTGCGCTCGTCGCAGACCACAACGAAGCGGCGTTCCGTCTGATCATGAATGTGCTCGTCATACAGTGCGCTCAGTTCCACAAAGGTTTCGTAGGGTTCCTCGAACCAGTAGCGCATCACTGTGGCATTGTTGTTGAGCTGATGCACAAAGAACAGATCCTCCCTTTCAAGAGGACGCAGAGAAACCTGCCTGTCGTTTACCATAACGGCTCCTGCAATAACGAAGTATACCGGCGAACGCGCCGCCATCGAACGTTGCCCTATGCCTGTTTATGACGGTATACGCCCGGAGAAAGCCTGTCGAGAGCCCCGACGCCGCACAAACCGAAAAAAGGAGAGAAAAGCCCGGGGGCTTTCTCTCCTCGTTTTCGCGCCTGATTCAGGGCCGTGCCGTTGCCCAGGCATTTTCAGTTTGAAACGTTTTGCATTTCAAAATATACGGCCTGTCGTTTCGCGGAAAAAACGCGTTTTTTCGCTCACTTTGGGCCGGGCAACGCTGTGCGCGCCTCGCGTTCTGCATTTTCAAGGGCAAAACGCTCTATTTCACGCCGACAACAGTAAAACCGGCTTCAACAATGGCCGCCTTCATGGCCTCCACGTCGGCATTGTCATGCGTCACGACAGCGTTCTTGTTTTCAAGGCTCACGGATACGTCGCTGACGCCGCTGACGGCCCGCAGGGCCTTTTCGGCGGAGGCGGTGCAATGGCCGCAATTCATGCCGTTGATGTCAATGATGGTCTGCATGCTGTGACTCCTGTGTTGCTGAGGTTCAAGAGAAGTATCTGCCGCTGCGGGGACAGCTCCGGCGGCATGGCGGGGTTTGAAGAAACGCAGCCGCAGGGCATTGCTGACAACGCTCACGGAACTGCAGCTCATGGCCGCGGCCGCGATCATGGGATTGAGCGTCAGGCCGCAAATGCCGTAAAGCGCGCCTGCTGCCACCGGAATGCCGACGATATTGTAAAAGAAGGCCCAGAAGAGATTCTGCCGGATGGTGCGCATGACGGCGCGTCCGAGCTCCACGGCCGTCACCACGTCCCGCAGATCGCTCTTCATCAGCACGACGTCGGCGGACTCCACGGCGATGTCCGTTCCCGCTCCTATGGCGATGCCCACATCGGCCCGCGCCAGGGCGGGGGCATCGTTGATGCCGTCCCCCACCATGGCGACCTTGTATCCCTGCGCCTGAAGAGCCCGGATTTCCCGCTCCTTGTCCTGCGGCAGGAGCTGTGCCGCGACATGCCGGATGCCCGCCTGCCGCTGCACGGCCGCGGCCGTCACCGCATTGTCGCCCGTGAGCATGGTCACCCGGATGCCGAGGGCTTCCAGATCGGCCACGGCCTGCGCGCTGCCGGGCTTGATCATATCCGCCACGGCAATGATACCGAGCACCCTGTCATCGGCCGCAAAGAACAACGGCGTCCTGCCTTCGGCCGCAAGCCCCTGCGCTCTGTCGCGCAGAGCGTCCGGCAGGACAAGGCCGCGCGCCTCCAGCAGGCGGCTATTGCCTGCCAGACACAGCCGTCCGTCCAGACTGCCGCAAATCCCCTGTCCAGGCGTCTGGGAAAATGCCGTCACGTCCGCCGTCGCAAGCGAGCGCCGTTCCGCCTCTTTGACAATGGCCTTGCCCAGCGGATGCTCCGACAAGCGCTCCAGCGACGCGGCCACGTGAAGCAGTTCCGTCGCATCCACGCCGTCTGCCGGAAGAACGTCGCTTATTTCCGGCGTACCGCAGGTGACGGTCCCGGTCTTGTCCAGCACCACGGCCGTGATGCCCTGCATGGCCTCCACGGCTTCCGCGGATTTGAAGAGAATCCCGCCGGCGGCGCCCCGTCCTGTCCCCACCATGATGGCCGTGGGCGTCGCCAGCCCCAGCGCGCAGGGGCAGGAAATGACCAGCACGGCAATGGCAATGGAAAGCGCAAATTCCAGATCCTTGCCAAGCAGCAGCCAGACGCAGGCGGCAAAAACGGCAATGGCGATGACTACCGGTACAAAAACGCCGCTTACTCTGTCTGCCAGGCGGGCAATGGGCGCCTTTGACGAGGTGGCTTCATCCACCAGCCGCACAATACGGGCCAGCGTGGTATCGTCGCCCACCCGCAGGGCACGAATACGGAAATGTCCGGACAGGGCGATGGTAGCGCCCGTTACCTGCGCTCCCGGCCCTTTCTCCGCCGGCATGCTCTCGCCGGTAATGGCAGATTCGTCCACAAAGCCGCCGCCGTCCAGAACAACGCCGTCCACGGGAAAGCTCTCGCCGGACTTCACCACAAGCACGTCGTCCACGCGCACATCTTCTGCGGCAACGCTCATTTCCTTGCCGTCACGCACGACGGTGGCCGTCCTGGGGGCAAGGCTTACCAGTTTGGCGATGGCTTCCGACGTTTTTCCTTTGGCGCGGGCTTCAAAGAACTTGCCGAGCGTAATCAGGGCAAGGATCATGGCCGCAGACTCAAAATAGAGATGCCCGCCCGCGACGCCGGCCGCTGCCGTGTCGCCCTGTTCCAGCGCCATGCCCACGGACAAAATGGACCAGACACCGGAAAGCGCGGCCGCGCCGGAACCAATGGCAATGAGAGAATCCATATTGGGGGCGCCGGAAAAAAGCGTTTTGAAACCGACGCGGTAATATTTCCCGTTCACGATCATAATCGGCAGCGTCAGCAGAAACTGCGCAAAGGCGGATGTCAGCGGATGCGCGGCCGGGCGCAGAGCCTCGGGCAGAGGCAGGCCAAGCATGTGCCCCATGGAAATATACATCAGCGGCACAAGAAAACAGAAAGACACCAGCAGACGCCGGCGCATGGCGCGCAATTCGTCCGCCAGTGTATCAGCCCCTCTGTCGGCCTTGCCGCTCCCCTGCCCTGCCGCGCCGTCGCAGGACTGCGCCCCGTAGCCGGCCTGACGCACGGCGTCCGCAATCTGCGCCGGAGAAACAGCGGCTTCGTCAAAGGCCACCTTCATGCTGTTTTTCAACAGGTTGACGGAGACCTCCGACACCCCCGCCACCTGCCGCACGGCCTTTTCCACACGGGCCGAGCAGGCGGCACACGTCATGCCCGTAACGGCAAACATCGCCTTCCGCATATCCACACCTCTTTGCAAGAGCGGCTGAATAACACTGCACGAAGGCTCCCGCTCCGCCGCAGCAGCCCGATACGCGGGAACCCCGGTTGCCTTCAGAGTTCATTTTAGGCATAATTATCCTATTGGCAAGAATGTACCATATAAATAGAAAGTATCATAAAAGAAAGTATGAAAGGAGGGGCTCATGACCTCATGCTGCCCGCAACGCCCGCGCGACACCGTAACAACACCGCAGGGCGGCTGCCATTGCCCTGTGGCAACCACCCTGCGTCTTATCGGAGGCAAGTACAAGGCACTGATTCTCTGGCAACTGACGCCCGGCGTACTGCGCTTCTCGCAGCTGCAACGTCTCGTTTCCGGCGCAACCCCCAAGATGCTGACGCAGCAGCTGCGCGAGCTTGAGAAGGACGGTCTCGTGCATCGGGAGGTCTACCCCGTCGTACCGCCGCGCGTGGAATATTCGCTGACGCCTCTGGGGCACTCCCTCCGCCCCCTTCTGGAATCCATGTACCGCTGGGGCAGCGACTACCTCCGGGAACGCGGGATAACTCCCAACTGTGCCATGACGCCCCCGGATTCGGCATAGCCGGGAAGGCCGCAGACAGAGGCCGAACACCTCTCGACACAAAAAACGGCATATCTCTTGCATAGTTATAAAAATATACGCAAGACCCGCACAATACCGACGGCCGGCGTCCGAAAGGCGTCCTTTTTCGAGCCTGCGGGGCAGCAAAGAGAGGTGTTCATGTCCATCAAAGTAAAATTCATGCTAGGCTTCCTGCTCTGCATCGTCATTTCCGTCGGAGCCGTATCAGGCATCTCCTTCTGGAAGATGAGCGACACAAATCTGACGCTCTACAATCAGGATGCCTCCAATCAGCTCCGCCTTGCCGACATCTATCTGCGGGATTTCTTTGCCTCCCGCATGGAAAAACTGCGTTATCTTGCCGCACTGCCTGCCCTGCAGGAAAGCCCCGGGCAGTTCCCCAACTTTGCCGCCACCACAAGCGCAACCAATTACGATACCGCAGCGCTTACGCCCAGGGGGCGTGAAATCTTCCAGTTGCTGCAGGAACTGCAAAAGACCTCGCCGGACTTTGCCGAAGTCTATATCGGCTTCCCTGACGGCAGCTATGCAACCAGTCTGCCGGGCAGCGTCCCCGCAGGGTTCAACACCTCGCAGCGCCCCTGGTACAAGCAGAATCTGGCGACACCCGCGGGGGCCTGCATCGGCAATGCCTATCAGTCTCTGACCGGGGAAGTGGTCGTTCCCATTTCTCTGCGCCTGCTTTCCCCGAAAGGAGAAGTGCTGGGCGTCATCGGCGCGGATATCAGCATCAAGAATATCGACGCCATGTTCAAGAGCATGAATTTCGGCCAGACCGGGTATTTCTCCATTGTGGACAACACCGGTCGCATGCTCTGTTCGCCGCGCAATTCCGCCCATCTGATGCAGCAGGTCGAATCCTTTGCGCCGGCGCTCAAGGCCATGCTCGGTCAGAAGATGAACGTCGCCGTGATTCCCTATGACGGCGTTGAACGAATGACCGGAACCATGCCCACCGTTGCCGGCTGGCACATCGTTTCTCTGGTGGATGATGAAGAAATCTTCGACTCCGCCTATACCGCCATCAAGATTGTGCTGGGATGCAGCGTCGCCATCATTGTCATCCTGCAGCTTCTGGCGTGGCTGCTGGCCCGCTCCATCTGCGATCCCCTGAGCCTCATCATGAAGGCTACCGGCCATGTGGCGCGCGGCGACATGTCGCACATTCCGCCGGACAGCGCCTTTTCCGGCGAATTGCTGGCCCTGCACCGCAATCTGCGCGACATGGTCGCCGAACTCCTGAAGGCACAGGAAAAGGCCGCCTCCGAAAGCGCCGAAGCCCAGAAGCAGGCCGAGGCCGCGCGCAAGGCCACCGAAGAAGCCAACAAGGCGCGCCGGCAGGCCGAGGACGCCAAACGCGAAGGCATGCTCTATGCCGCCCAGCAGCTGGAACAGGCCGTCAATATTATTTCGACCTCGGCTGACGAACTCTCCGGCACGGTCGAGGAATCCACCCAATCCGCCAAGGCCTCGGCGGACAGACTGGAAGAAGCCGCCACCGCCATGAACCAGATGAACGCCACGGTTCAGGAGGTGGCCCATAACGCCGCCGAGGCATCTTCCATGTCTTCCACCACCAAGGCTCAGGCGCTGGAAGGGGCCGATATCGTCAATCAGGCGCTGGAAAGCATCCGTCACGTGCATGAAGGTTCGCTGACCCTCAAGGAACACATGACCATGCTGGATCAGCATACCCACAACATCAATCAGATCATGGGCGTCATCTCCGATATCGCGGATCA
Organism: Candidatus Desulfovibrio intestinigallinarum; assembly: GCA_019114565.1. Lineage (GTDB taxonomy): Bacteria > Desulfobacterota > Desulfovibrionia > Desulfovibrionales > Desulfovibrionaceae > Desulfovibrio > Desulfovibrio intestinigallinarum. The sequence continues at coordinate 8,792 of DXFI01000288.1, forward strand.
GACCAATCTGCTGGCCCTCAACGCCGCCATTGAAGCGGCGCGTGCCGGAGAAGCCGGACGCGGTTTCGCCGTGGTGGCCGACGAGGTGCGCAAACTGGCCGAAAAAACCATGGCCTCCACCACCGATGTGGATAATGCCATCCGCGCCATCCAGGACAGCGCGCGCAAGAGCATTGCCGCCGTGGAAGAAACCGTGACGCAGATTGAACAGGCCACAAACTTTGCCAATCAGTCCGGCACGGCCCTGCAGCGCATCGTCAGCGATACGGAAGGCGCGGCCTTGCAGGTCAGCGCCATTGCCACTGCCTCCGAGGAGCAGTCCGCCGCCAGCGAACAGATCAACCGCTCCATTGATCAGGTCAGCGCCATGTCCGCACAGACCGTCAATGCCATGCATCAGGCGGTTCAGGCATTGAGCAGCCTGACATCGCAGACGGCAGCCCTCAGCGAGCTGATTACAAAGATGAAGCAGAGCTAGACGTCGGACCTTTGCCTGAATCGGGACGCTGCCGCCTTGCCTGCGGCAACCGCCCCGCCGCGAACGTAAAAGCGCAACAAAACACGAGGGGCTGCCGCCTTCAAAAAGAAGGCGGCAGCCCCTCTGTCTTTAGAGCAATTTCAGTTTGAAATGCTTCGCATTTCAAACCATACGGCCTGTCGTTTCGCGGAAAAAGCGCTGTTTTTCCGCTTACTTTGGGCCGGGCGGTGCTGTGCCGCCGCCTCGCGTTTCTCCTTTTTCAAAAGTGAAACCTTCAGACAAAAGAGGGCCCGGCAGTATTGCCGGGCCCTCTCGTCATTCAGGAAAATTCACTGTGACTAACGCGCCACAGCCGTTCCCTGCACAGGCTTGCCTTCATGCTCGCCCGTCAGCGTACGCAGGAACGCCACAATCAGGGCGCGGTCGCTTTCAGGCACATCAAGACCGGAGCAGTAGGTACCCATGATGCGCACGGCGTCATCCAGGGTGGTGACGGTGCCGTCATGCAGATAGGGGTGCGTCAGCTCCACGTTGCGCAGGTTCGGCACCTTGAAGCGGTGCATGTCGTCGGCCTGCTTGGTGGCATTGAAGCGGCCCTTGTCGGAACCCAGCGCTTCGCCGCCGCGATCCGCAAAGTAGTCCTTCTTCAGGTCCATGTATTCGTAGGACTGGCCGCCCACGCTCTTGCCCACATGGCAGGAAGAGCAGCGATACGCCTTGAAGCGTTCGTAGCCCTTGACTTCTTCGCTGCTCAGGGCCGTCTTGTCGCCGCGCAGCCACTTGTCAAAGCGGCTGTTGGGAGAAAGAAGGGTCTTTTCGTATTCGGCAATGGCATCCGTGATGTTCTTGCCGGACCAGCCGTCAGGGTACACGGCCTTGAACTGGGCCGTCAGCGCTTCGTCCTGAGCCAGACGGGCGACGATTTCATCCCAGTCCTTGCTGCCCATTTCGATGGGATTCAGCGGCGGACCACCGGCCTGTTCCTGAAGGTCGGCCGCACGGCCGTCCCAGAACTGGACAAAGTTGAACGCGGCATTGAAGACCGTCGGCGCGTTCACATCGCCGAACTGCTTGCGGATGCCTTCGGAGAAACGGGAGTTGTCCGTGCCGCCCTTGTCCAGCGCATGGCAGCCGGAGCAGGCGAGGCTGCTGTCGGCGGACAGGCGCTTGTCGTTGAACAGGGTCTTGCCAAGATCCACCTTCGCCTTGTTGACCGCCAGCTTGCGCGGCAGGGGCTGCAGGGGTTCGTTGGCGTGAGCGGGCGCGGCGTCCGTCGCATAGTGCGCCTTGCGGGTGGTCGCCACCCAGTCAAGAATCTGCTTCTTTTCCTTGTCGGAAAGACGGCTGCCCCAGTGCACCACGGCGAACTTGGCAGGCGGCATGGTGTCATTGTTGATGACCCATTCCATCTTGGCCAGCACGGTTTCGCCCACGGGCTTGTCCTTGCTCTGCACCAGTTCCTGATTGAGGTTCATGGCGCGCAGACCGTCATTGTAATCCTTTTCAATGATGCTGCGGATACCGGGAACCTTGGCGTAGAAAGGCAAATCATACCCCTTGGTATGACAGGCCATGCACTTTTCCTGCACGATGCCGGAAACGCTGGCGAATTTGCTCTTCACATCGCCCAGGTCCTGCGCCATGACCGGAGCGCAGGCCAGAAGAAAGCCCACACCCGTTACTGCCGCAAAAACCTTCCTCATATAGTCCTCCTCGTCGGATGGATACAACGCCCCCACAATGGAGACGATTGGTGGCCGGATACCGGAAAGAAACCGGGAAAGCGCCCGCGCAAGGCGCGTGCGAATTCCGCTGCGGCGGGAACCGTCGATGCTGCCCCGGCATAAAGAGAATTTCCTGCGCGAACGGCTAAAAAGCTATGGCGAAATTTTTTTCACAAAGACTGCTATTTGTCAATAATAATAATTATTATTAGGTAATTTATTTGCCGCAGGCTCTCAGTCCGTCTTTTCTGCGGACAGCAAAAAGTAAGCGTTTTACCTAGATACATGAAACAGACTGAAATTACTAGCTATATTTTTCTAGAAAAAAAATACATTTTCTATATTCTTTCGAACGGTTCCTTTTGGAACAAGTCCCGTTTCCGGCCGCGGTGAAACGCGCGGCCGCCCGGGACTTTCCGATGCGCCCGCGCATCTCCTCCGCTCCGGCATTTTTCCGTGCCTGCAGCCCGTCGGCTGTACGGCACAAAGATTTCCCCTTTCGGGGAATCGGAGTCCCCTCCGACAACAAAAAGGGGTTCTCGGAACCAAAGGAGGTGTTATGAGCGCATACGGTACGCCCGGCACGCCGGCGACCGGCTATGGCAGCATCCTGACACGGCAGGAGATCGCCTTCATCCTCGGCATGTACGCCAAGGATGCGGAAGATCGCGAAAGAAAGCAGAGCCTTTCTTCACCCTGCTCGTCCGCACCCAAGGATGCCCGAGGACGCAAGCCGGAATAGACAATCGCGCCGTGCGATTGTCCCGACGAGCGCGGGAGCAGATGCCGCGACGACGCAGGACATACCCGACGACGCCCCGCAGGGGATACGCGACGGCCTGTTCCTGCCTGCCGCGCGGTGACGTCGGTCGCTCAGGATGGTTCATACCGGGAGCTTTAACGGAAATTCGCAGGCGTTTCCCGACGCGTGTGATTCCCCTTTCCGCAAAAGCATCCCCTGTTTTTGCCGTCCGGCACCGGGCATAACTGCGGCAGCGGGCTTCTCCCGCCCGCTGTCGCCCAAAACAGCGCCGGGAGCGAAAGATTCCCCCTCTTTCGCTCCCGGCTCATTTTTTCTCCAGAGCATTTCAACTTTGAAAAAGGTGAAACGCGAGGCTGCGACACAGCGCCGCCTCGCCAAAATGCTCCATCAGGCGACGGGACCCGTTTTTTGCGGAGTCCTCGCCCCTACGCTTCCCTGCCTTCCATGCGGGCAAGCTCGGCGCTGCGCCCCTCCGCATCCAGGGGCGCGCAGAGCGTATAGGTCTGGCCCTGACGCACCACCTTGCAGACATGGAAATGCTTCTGCCCGCGGGCGGCCAGCTGCGGCCAGTGCGTAATCAGCAGGGTCTGCCGCGTGCGGGAAAAGTCATCCAGCTTGGCGGCCAGCTTGTTCAGCGTCAGACCGCCCACGCCCGCGTCCACTTCGTCAAAGATGCAGGTAGCGCTTTCCGCATGCGGCTGCACGGCAATCAGCGCCAGCAGAAAGCGGGACAGTTCGCCGCCGGACGCAATTCGATCCAGCGGATGCGGCGGCTGCCCGGGATTGGGAGCCCAGAGCAGACGCACCTTTTCATCAGCCACGCCGGGCCACAGTTCCTGCGGCAGAAATTCGGGAATGACGCGCACCTCTTCGGAAAAGCCCAGGCCGCGCAGTTCCTGCTCCAGCCGCCCGGTAAACTGCAGGGCCGCCTCCCGGCGCTGCGGCAGAATACGTTCCACAACCCCTTTCAATTCCTCCACCAGCGCGGCAATGCGCCGATTGGCAGCGGAAATATCCAGCGCGCAGGCATCCAGAAAGGACAGGTTCTCGGCAATTTCCTCGCGCATGGCCAGAATCTCCGGCATGCTGCGATGCAGTTTGCGCTTGAGCTGGGCCAGCTCGTACAGGCGTTCTTCCAGCGCATCCACATCAATATCGTCATCCTGCACCGGGGGCCGCCGCAGCCGGGACCGCAACTGAGACAGCCGCTGCCGCGTCTCGGCCACGGCGTCGGCCTCTTCCGTAAAGTCCTCTTCCACAGCGCCTATGCGCCGCAGCAGCGACTCAAACTGCCCCAGCGCATCCAGCAGGCCCATGTCCTCGGAACCATAGAGGAATGCCTGCGCCTTTTCGTACAGATCCCGCAGACCGGCCGTTTCCCGCAGGCGCGCCCGCTGCTCTTCCAGCCGCTCTTCCTCCCCTTCTTCCGGGGCCACGCGATCAATTTCCTGCTGGCGCATCTCCAGCAAATCCCGCTTGTCGGCCAGTTCCGCCCGCTTTTCCTTGAGTTCTTCCAGGGCATCGGCTTCCGCGCGCAGGCGGCGCATCAGTTCGTCCCGCGCTTCCAGCAGGTCCCGGCAGGGAACCACGCTTTCCATAAAACGCGCCTGAAAGGCCGGTTGCAGCAACTGCTGCTGCCCGTGCTGGCTGGTATGGATGAGCAGTTGCGTCCGCAGTTCGCGTACGGCCTCCTGCGAGCGCAGGCTGTCGTTGACATAAAGGCGGCTGCGCCCGCTTTCGGCCAGCAGTTCACGCCGGATGACAAGCTCCTCGCCGTCAAGCGTAAAAAGCGCCTCCACCCGCGCCTTGTCGGCGCCGCTGCGCACCATGTCCGCGGACAATCTGTCGCCAAGCACAAAGCCGAGCGCCTTGAGGATGAAACTTTTGCCCGCGCCGGTTTCGCCGGTCAGCACATTCATGCCGGGCGCAAATTCCAGCTCCATGTCCTCAATAAGCGCAAGATTGCGGATATGCAGATATTCAAGCATGCCAGTCACCGTCTCAGACGCGGATCAGCCATATCGCGCAGGCTTTCGCCCAGCAGGTTATACCCAAGCACCGTCAGCAGAATGGCCATGCCGGGATACACGGAAAGCCACGGCGCAATCTCCAGCGCGCTCTTGCCCTCCAGCAGCATGTTTCCCCAGCTGGCGTCGGGCGGCTGAACGCCAAGCCCGAGAAAGCTCAGGCTCGATTCCACCAGAATGGCCCCGGCCACGCCCAGCGTGGCGGAAATGAGCACCGGCGCAAGGGCGTTGCTCAGAATGTGACGCCAGAGGATATACGGCGTGGAACAGCCCGCCAGACGCGCGGCATCCACAAATTCCCGTTCCCGCAGGCTCAGGGTTTCCGCGCGCACCAGCCGCGCCACCCCCATCCAGGACGTCAGGCCAATGACAATCATGATATTGGTCAGACTGGGCTCCAGAAAGGCAATGACGGAAAGGATGAGGAAAAAGGAGGGGAAGCACAGCATCACGTCCACCACGCGCATGATGAGCTCATCCACCCAGCCGCGAAAATAGCCGCTTACCAGCCCCAGCACCACGCCTATCAGGGTGGAGATGCCCACGGCAACAAAGCCGACCCAGAGGGAAACGCGCCCGCCATAGAGCAGACGGGAAAAAATATCCCGCCCCAGCCGGTCCGTCCCCAGCCAGAACTCGGACGAGGGAGGCGCAAAGATGGCATTATGCGGCATATTGGGATCGTAGGGCGCAAGCAGCGGCGCGGCCATGGCGGCCAGCGACATAATCAGCACAAGGCCCAGACCGAGCGCCAGCATGGAGTGCCGTCCCAGAAAACGGCGCAGACAACGCGGCATCATGTCAGCGTTCCTCCCCCGCGGCCCGGATGCGCGGATCGGCAAGACCATAGCACACGTCGGCCAGAATATTGCCCGCCAGCGTCAGCACGGCCCCGATCACCAGATTCCCCATAATCATGGTATAGTCCCGCGCCATGACGGCGGCATAAAAAAGCTGTCCCAGTCCGGGCAGGGCAAAGATGGATTCAAGAATCACACTGCCGCCGATCAGGCCCGGCACGGACAGGCCCAGCAGAGTAATGACGGGCAAAAGAGCATTGCGCAGGGCGTGACGCCAGATGACAACCGCCGAAGACAGGCCCTTGGCACGGGCCGTCAGGATGTAGTCCTGCCGCAGAACTTCCAGCATGCAGGCGCGCATATAACGCGACATGCCCGCCAGACTGCCCACGGTGTATACCAGAATGGGCAGCGCCAGATGTGACGCCAGATCCGCCGCCTTGCCCCAGAAATCGCGCTGCGCAAAATCCAGCGAGGTCAGCCCTGAAAGCGGCAGCCATTGCAGCTCAATGCCGAAAAAGAGCATCAGCAGCAGCGCCAGCCAGAAGGACGGCATGGCAAAGCCCAGAAAGACCAGTATCGTCACCGTCTTGTCCAGCAGGGAGTTGCGGCGGCAGGCCGAAAGAACGCCTATGGGTATGGCGATCAGCAGCGTCAGCATCAGGGACACCAGATTCATGCCCACCGTCAGAGGCAGACGCTCCAGAATCTTGTCCAGCACGGGGCGGCTGTCCGCCGACATGGATCGGCCAAAGTCCAGCTGCACAATGCGCGTCAGCCAGTCCCAGTATTGCACATACAGGGGCTTGTCGAGGCCGTACAGGCTTTCAAGCTGTTTTCGTGCGGCTTCGCCCGCCAGCGGATTGAGCGTCGTTTCCATATCCGTGGGCGAACCCGGCGCAAGATGGATGACGCCAAAGCTGATGACGGTAATACCCAGCAGCACAAGGACGGTCCAGAGAACCTTGCGGCCGATACGCCGCAAGCGCGCTTCCCAGGAGCCGCCGCGCACAGCGGACAAAAACAGGCTGTCCTGCGACATGGCTACTCCGTCCGGGTCATCCACTGCCGCATGGCGGCCACTTCCTCTTCCCAGGCCGGCGACAGGCGCAACCCGAGAAAGCGGGCATACAGGCTGTCCAGCAGGCCGACGCAGGTTTCCATCAGATAGAATTTTTCCAGAAGCAGCGCATCAGGATCAGCATCGTCGTCGCCCTTGTCCAGCTTGGGCGTTTTAAGGCTGCCCATGCTGAAATCCTCGGCCTTGAGAGTCAGCTGAAAGGCCAGTTCCTCCTTTTCCAGCCGGATGAGCGCCCGCGTTACCTTCTTGCCCGTGCCCAGTCCGAAACGGGCCTCGCGCAGCGGCGACAGGGAACCGGAAACCGAGGCGGTTTCCCGGGCATCGCCCTCGCCGCCCTGCACCACGATGCGCTGTTCCATGGAAACGCTGAAGGGCTGCCCCTGCGCATCCACAAAGGCCCCGGGCGCAACGTCGCTCTGATACCAGAGCCACGTCAAAAACTCCTGTCCAAGAATATTGTCCAACGAATCCAGCGAGGAAGTCTGACTCATGCGTATATCCTTCAAACGTCCGGCAGTCTAAGAAGCACAGCGCAGCCTCGCGTCTTACCTTTTTCAAAGGTGAAACGCTCCGGCTTTTCCCGGCGCGCGGTATCAGGGGAGACGACGCGCTGCGGCCGCCTCCCGGAATCAGAAAAGACGGGCTACACGGCAAATTGCGTCGCTTCGATGCGATCGACCTGCTCCTGCCGCTTTTCATCCAGCAGAGTCAGAGCCAGCGTGTAGGGAGTAATCTGTTCAAGGCGCAGTTCAAAGGTTTGCAGGAAAAGTTCCATGAAGAGATCAATCATGGAATTCTGCGTCGAGGCAAACCAGATTTCATTGCGATCCGTTGCCCAGAGGACATTGAATTCCGCGGGAATGGGCAGGAAACGCGCGCGCAGGCGCAGCATGACCTGCTCCTTGATTTCCTTTTTGCGTTCCCGGGCAATAAAGGTCTTTCCCTGTTCGCTGATGCGGGCCTTTTCTTCCTTGAGCGCAATGGTCAGATGCTTTTTGACCACCGCGGCGGGGATGCGCCGCGTATCAAGCCGCAGGGAAAAGACAATGTACGCGCCCTTCTGCGGCGGCGCGGTGCGCCAGCGGGTATCCAGCATGTCCTCAAAGCAGACCCAGCCCTTGGACTGCATTTCCGGCAACTCGTCAATATCCATAAAGGCAAACTGTTTCAGCTTGTCCTCAATGCTCGTCCAGAGTTCGGCAGGCACGGGATCAACGATGCGAAAGCGCGTAAAGCTGCATGTATTATTGGCAAAACCCATACTTTTTCCTGTTGTCGCGCAGAAGGCCCCAGCCCTGCGGAAAAACATCCCGGTAAAAAACAGGCTGTCCGACCGGCAGCCGAAACACGCGCGCAGTGTACGCGAGAGCATGCGCCTCTGGCAAGGCGTCTCCCCCGTCCTGCCGCACGGCCCGCTTCGTCTCAGGCTCAGAACTCATAGAGCGTTTCAACTTTGAAAAAAGATGAAACGCGAGGCGGCGGCACAGCGCCGCCCGGCCCGAAGTGAGCGGAAAAACCGCGTTTTTTCCGCGAAACGACAGGCCGTATGGTTTGAAATGCGAAGCATTTCAAACTGAAAATGCTCTAAAGAATAATTCCGAGTTACCGCGCCCCAGCCCAGTGAAGCGATAAAAACAAAACGCGGGCGATGGCCCTTGCACACCATCGCCCGCAGCAAAAAGCCAGAAACAGGCCGGAATCCTCACTTTGCCTTCAGGCCTGCAATATCCTGTTCAAACTTGGTGCGATAAGCCGCCACGCGGGCCTCCTCAAGCATAATCATGTCGATTTGCCGCGTATGTATGAGCAGATAGCCGAGAATACGCACGCGCAGCAACGTCTCCTCCTTGTCGTAGCCTTCGGCCACGGCAAAAAGGGCATCCTTGCGTACATCGACCCGAAAACCTTCCGCCTCCAGCAGTTCGGCAATCAGCCGGGCGCGCCGCTCCCGGCGCTGGGCATCGGCCGCGCCGCCCTTGAACTGGAAGCTGACGAAGTTCTCGTGCCGATTATCTCCGGCAAGACACTCGACCGTGCAGAAATGATACCCGTAACGGGCCTGAAGAATCATGTATTTCGAGGAAATAATAAAGAAATTCTTCTCGGCCATGACGGCGGGCGCGGTACTTTCCAAATCCTTGTTCATGGCGCTTTCAAAGACGACGCTCATGAAGCCCGCCGCCCCGGAGGACGGCGGCCCGGCCCAGGGAACGGCGGTCATCCCGGCCCAGAGCGCCTGCATGGGCTCGCAGGCAATATCGCGCAAATCCACGACCGGCCCGGTAACAGGCCGGGAAAAACCGTCGTCCATATCGACGACCCAGTACTGGAGCTTGACGCCCGCCTTGAGCTGCTTGCCCGCGCGCTGATCCACATCGGCGTTTTCACCGAACATGAGCTCCACGGCCTTTTCATGACAAAAGCGCGTAATATCATGAAAACTGCGGCAGGAAGCCGGAGCGAACTCCGGCGATTCCGGGTCCAGCAGATGCAGCGGCGTCATATACTCGGCCATGCTGCGCAGCGTCTCCTGCACGGGACTGCCCTGCATCAGATTGCGCGGCTTCTCGTGACCGGCGAGCAGCTCGGGATACTCGCCGCGCAGAACCACAGCCCTGTCCGCATCCAGCGTCGCCATGCCGCCATCGGCCAGCAGAGAGCAGGCGTCAGGCAGACTGAACAATGCGGGCAGGCCATATTCCCGCGCAACCGACGCCAGATGTCCGGCCATGCCGCCTGTTTCGCTGATCATGGCGGCGGCCTGCGGCAACAGCGGAGCCCAGCGCGGATGCGCCCGCTCCACGACCAGAATCCCCCCCCTGGGGAACGAAAGCATGTCCGCATCCTTGCGCGCCACAAACAGAGGCCCGGCGGCAGCGCCGCCGCTGACGGTCATGCCGCCCTGCGCCAGGATGGCCGACGCAGGAATGGAATCCGGCAGGGGTTCGGCTCTCCCCGCCTCCGCCGTATCCCCGGACTCGGACAGAGGACGGCTCTGCAGCACCACAAGGCAGGAAGCGCCGTCGCGCATTTCCAGCGCCCACTCCACATCCTGCGGCTCATTGTAAAACTCTTCCAGCGCCAGAGCCAGACGGGCCAGATGCAGCGCCTGCCCGTCATTGATGCAGGCGCGCGCGCCCTCCTCCGGGCTCAGAGGCGTACGCCGCACGCCCTGCGCGCAGCCCGGCGCGCAATCCAGCCGAAACGGCTTGACGGCAATCTGCCGTTCCAGCAGTTCCGGCGGGTTGGTGCGGCTGAAGGTAAAGACATCCGGCGTCATGCCGCCGTCCACGACCGCCTGCGGCAAGCCCGGAACGGCGTTGAGCGTCACCTGCTCCCGGCCCTGCCGCGCAGCCACGGGGTCCCGGCTGTAGGCCACGCCGCCCGCCTCGGCCCGCACCATGCTCAGCACGCCCACGCACATGGGCGCGGCCTCGTCGGGGATACCGCGCTGAAAACGGTAGCTCATGGCCGTCACGGAATACTTGCTGGCGATGATTTCCTTCCAGACGTCGCAGGCTTCTTCCGGCAGCACGTCCAGTTCGGAACGATACTGCCCGGCAAAAGTCACCCCCAGCCCGTCCTCGCCCACGGCGCTGCTGCGCAGAGCAAGGCGCAGATCCGGCCCCAGGCGGCGCTGCATATCGGCAACGGCCTCTTCCAGAGCCGACTCCAGCTCCGGCGGCAGCGAAGCGCCCTGCACCAGCTGCTGCAGCGAGGCCGACAGGCTGAATACCGCGTCCAGACTTTCCAGATCGGTACTCTGAATGCGTTGATTGATGGCATCGCGCAACCCGTTGTGCAGCATGAAACGCTCATAGGCCGCCACGGTCACGGCAAAGCCTTCGGGCACATCCATGCCCACATTGGCGGCCACTTCGCCAAGATTGGCCATTTTGCCGCCCACCAGCGGCATATGCTGGAGGCGAATGTCCGCCAGCGGCAGGATAAGAGGCACATCCTCCTCGTGCTCGCGCCGGGGAAGACAGGCCTCCATGGACGCATGCACGCGCCTGAAAGCGTCGTTCAGTTCGGGATAGGCATTGCCGGAAAGGGCGTTCAGCTCACGCACCATCTGATAGACGGACGCGCCCACGCGCGTTCCAAGCGCCCGCACGGCATCCATGCCGAAAGGATGCCCCCCGGAGAGCAGGGCTTCCGCTTCGCTCATGCCCTCCAGCGCCGCCTTGTTGGCGGAAAGCAGCCGACGGAAACGCGCGCACCGCTCCCGCAGACGAGCCTTGAGCTCCTCCTCGCGGGCCAGCGCCTCGGGGTCCGGCTGCGCCGGGCCGCGCCTCAGCAGATTGCGTAAACTGTCGAGTACGCCCATAATCCTAGCCGGCGGCGCGCGCCGCCTCCTCCATTTTCAGGATGAGCTCATTGATGGCCACAGGCTTGAGCATGTAGTCAAAGGCCCCGAGATCCATGCCTTCCACGGCAACCCCCAGCGAGGCATGCCCGGTCAGCAGCACCACCGGCAGCGTCGCCGCCACGGCCTTCATGCGCCGCAGGGCTTCCAGCCCGTCCATGCCGGGCATGCGCACGTCCATGACCACCACATCGGGAAGCGTGCCCGCCGCAGCTGCCTCCTCCACGGCCCTGACGCCTTCCAGCCCGTCGTGCGCCGTGGACACTTCAATACCGCGCCGGGAAAGGCGTTTTTCCATCAGCTCCAGAAATTCCCGCTCATCATCCACGAAAAGGGCCCGCATACGCTCTCCTTATTTAGTTGGGGGGTGGTGTTTCGGGGCCATTCTCCCGAACAGAACTCTGCCTTATGCTTCCTCGTCCTCCGGTTCGGCGGTTGCCGCGGCCTCCGGCGGTTCCGGCGGCAAGTCGATGCGGAATGTCGTGCCCTGTCCGGGCGTGCTTTCCACCTCGATGCGCCCGCCGAGCTTTTCCAGAATGGAAAAGCAGATGGCCAGACCGAGCCCCGTCCCTTCACCCACAGCCTTGGTGGTAAAGAAGGGATCGAAAATGCGCTTCATATTTTCCGGGGAAATGCCCGGGCCGGTATCCGTGATGGACAGGCGGGCCCCCTTGCCGTGCGCCTCGCTGCGCAGAGTGATGGTGCCGTCCTTGCCCACGGCGTCAATGGCATTGTCGATAATGTTGATGAAAACCTGCTGCAGCTGCGCCGGATCGGACAGAATCACCGGCACGTCCGCCCCCAGCTCGCGCACCAGCTCGATATGCCGTCCCCGGGCTTCCGTCGCCAGAAAGTCCGCGGCCTGATCCAACAGCTGATTGGGCATGATCTCCGTGCGGCCGGGGTTCATGCGCCGCCCGAAGCCCAGCATGCGCTGCGTAATGCCCTTGGCGCGCTGCACATGCTGTTCGATCTTGCCGGTGCTCTCCAGCAGTTCCTTGTAATTCTGCATCTTCGCGGCATCTTCCTCTTCCAGAAGATCGCGCATCCAGCCCGCGTTTTCCTGAATCAGCATCAGGGGATTGTTGATCTCGTGGGCCACACCGGCGGCCATCTTGCCCAGAGCCGCCATCTTGCTGGACTGAAGCATGCGGGCGTCAATATGCGCCTGCTTGCGGTCGGAGGCGGCCAGCGAAGACACCAGCCGCCGCGTGGCGACCAGCGCCCCGAAACCGGTAATCACCAGCCCCAGCAGCACCAGCAGCGCCACCGAGAGCCGCAGCTGCCGCAGCGGCTGAAGGCTGTCGGTCATGTCGTCCACCACGACCAGAATCCAGGGCATGGTCTCAAGGCGCATCATGGCCACGGCAGCCCTGGCACTGGATGACGTCGTAGGCTGGAGCGACGACGGCGTCGCCAGCTTTTCCACCACAATGCCGCCTTTGCGCAGCTGCTCCATCTTCAGCGGCAGGGCAAAATGCCCCATGCTGGAACCGTAATGCCGCGACGGCGTCTGAAGGATACCATCCTCGTTGACCAGAAAAGCGTCGCTGCTGCCTGCGGAATAAAGGCGCTGCAACAGCGCGCCGATGGCTTCCATGTCGATGGTGGCACGCAGGATGAAGCTGCGCGAGCCCTCGTGACGCAGCACGGCAATAATGAAGTGCGGCACGTTGCGATAGCCCATGAACACATCGCTGACATAGACTCCCCGCCGCAGCACGGCCTGGAACCATTCCGCCGAGGTATAGTCGGCGGTGCGCAGATCAAAGGGGCCCACGTAGGCAACATGTTTGCCGTCCATGCCGATGATGCCCACATCCGCAAAAGAACGGCTGTGCGCCTGCATGACGGAAAAGATGGAACTCAACCGCTCGGGATCGCTCAATTCCTCATAGGAATGCGTGAACGCCAGCGTCCGAATCTGGGAAACACGCTCCGTCAGAAAGGTGTCCAGCGCCCGGTGCTTGCTGTTGGTGACGGACTCCAGACCAATGGCAAGCTTTTCATCGTACAGCGCGCCCAGGCGATCATAGCAGAACAGCCCCAGCGCCAGCAGCGGCGTCATGGCCAGCAGCAGCAGAAGAAACAACAGGCGACGCCGTATTCCCGCATACCCGCGCTTGGCCACATAGCTCTTGGGTTCGCTCATGACGCGGACTCCTTCTTCGTCTCCCCGTTTTCAGTATCTCCGGCGGCGGGCGCAAAGGACACGGCACAGGCGGGCGCTTCAAGCCCCTCCGGCAGTCCCCTGCCCGTATAGAGGGCGCGGCAGTCCGCGAGAATGGAAGCCCGGGTCGCCTCCACCTTGGCAGGCTCCTGCATGATCATGTCCAGCTGCCGGGTATGGATGGTCAGATACCCGGCCACGGCCAGCAGGCAGCGGCCCTCCTCCATGTCCATGCCGTCCACGCGGGCCACCAGCGCATCGTTGCGCACAACAGGCGAAAGACCGAATTCCCAGAGAATATCGGCCACAAAACGCACGCGCAGAATACGGCGCTCGATATTGGCAGCGCCGCCGCGCAACTGAAAGACAAGATAATTTTCGCTGCGCCGCTCGCCCAGACGGGCCTCCACGGAAACAAAATGGAAGCCGAAGCGGGAATGCAGACTGCAATAGTCGCGGGACACAAGAAAGTAGTTCTTTTCGGAAAAATAACTTGTCTGTGTCGCCGGATCGAGATTGGGATTGGCCGTGGCCTCAAACAGAACCGAAAGAAAGCCCTTGCCGTCCACCGGCGGCGGCCCCTGCCACGGATAGGCGTTCATGCCGTACCAGACAAAGAGCATGGGCAGGGACGCTATCTCCTCAATGTCGATATAGGGCTCGTTCCGCTGCACACGGAAGCCGTCGTTCAGATTGACGACCCAGAACTGCTTGAGCACCTTGTCGCGCAGCTGTTTGACCCGCACGGCCGCATGCTTTTTGTCCGAGCCGAGCGAGAACATCGCGCTCACGGCCTTCTCGTGGCAGTAACGGGCAATATCGTGATAGGTCTGGCAGTTGGCGGCCCGGAATTCGATGCTGTCCACATCGTGCGTCAGAGGCAGAATATGCTCCGCAGCCTTTTGCAGACTGTGCATGACGGGACTCCCCGGCATATAGTCATGCGGCGGCGGCGCCTTGTCGAGCAGGCATTCCACCTGACCGGGGAAGACCACCCCGCCATCCGCGCACAGCGTCACCATGTCGCCGGTATGAAGCATGCGGCTGGCCTTGCCGACGTTGATGATCATGGGCCGCCCGAATTCGCGGGCCAGCGAGGCCAGACGGGACCCCATAAGCCCTTCTTCCGCCACAATGCCCGCTGCCACGTCAATGAGCGAAACCCAGCGGTAAATGTCGCGCCGCACCACAAGGATGTCCCCCTTGCGGATATGGCGGGCATCTTCCCACGAATCGGCCACCAGCACACGGCCGTAGACGCAGCCCCGGCTTGCGGTTTCGCCGCCGCTCAGCAGCGGCGCGGGGAGCTGATCGCGCTCCTCATGCAGCACGTCATGCAGAGGCGACGCAGGCACATAAATAATGTCGCGCAGCTGCAACAAATAGAAATCGCCTTTCGGCGTGCGCAGCCAGGTAAAGGCCTGCGGTTTTTCCAGCAGCCGTTCCAGCTTCACGGACAGATCCGCCAGCTGACGCAACGCGTTGTCATCCAGAACAGGGTGCGCGGGATCGTAGAGACGCCGGGACGTGATCTCGTGCGGTTCGGCGCGGGAGACGTGCACGGAATCCACGGGCAGCAGAGAATATTCCATATCCTGCGGCAGCCCCGGACAGGCATAAATATGCAGATTGCCGCTGACGGCCAGCGGGTTCGCGGAATGAGCGATACCGCCCACGCCGCCTTCCTCCACCGCCATGCAGGCCACGCAGACGCCCGCGCCGCTGTCGGTCAGACCGCGCGCGCGGCGGTAAATGAGAGACTGGGCCTGCTGTTTGCGCGCCAGCGTCGTATGGAAGGCGGCCAGCACTTCATCGTCCGAGGCGTGCAGGCTCACGGGCGGCCCCCAGATGAGCAGACCGGGATCGCCTTCGCCGCCGACTTCCGGTCCAGGCCAGAGACGCCCGCGCAGCAAAAGCTGCATGCCCTCCTGCGGACACTGGGCGCGCAGTTGACGCACACCCTCCAGGAAGGCTCCGGCCACGTCTTCCGGCAAGGGCATGCTTTCCACCAGTTCGCGCAGACTTTCCGAAAGTTCGGCCAGATGCTCCGTGGCGTAGCCGCCCGAAGCCTGCACTCTCCGGCTGAATTCTTCCTGTAGTTCCTTGCGCTTGAAGACGCGCATACAGCCGGGGGCCGTCATGACGAAGCCCGGGGGCACATGAGCGGCCAGCGTTCTGCCCAGCTGGCCAAGGCGGATGGTGCTCGGGTCCGCCAGATGCGGCATGGCCTCAAGATCGGGATGGCCCAGCGGCAGCATCAGCGGGCCGGGCTGCGCTTCTTCGTCTTCGTAGACCTCGGCGGCGACGATGGCCTGCAATTCGCCAAAGCGTTTGTACAGTTCGGGCGTCGATGCGGGACTCAGCTTTTCCAGCTGCTGTATGCACTGAAAAACCTGCGTCGCCACGCGGGTACAGAGCGCGCGCACACGGTAGGAGCCGAAGGGATGATCACAGCACAGCGTGTATTCAAGCTCGGTCATGGTTTCCTGAAACTTATTCCATGCCGTAAGAAAGAGCTTGAAACGATGGTGCAGCAGCGCAAAGTCCTGCTCGGAGGAACCGACAGCGCGTTTCGGCGTCTCCGAACGGGAAAACAATTGTTTCAGGCGGGAAAAAAGCATGCTCCCTCCGCAAGAGTGGCCGTTTGCGCGCCGGAACAGCACGAAAAACCATCCGATGCGCATTCTAGAGCATTTTCAGTTTGAAACGCTGCGCGTTTCAAACCATACGGCCTGTCGTTTCGCGGAAAAAGCGCGGTTTTTCCGCTCACTTTTGGCCGGGCGGCGCTGTGCCGCCGCCTCGCGTTTTACCTTTGTCAAAGGCAAAACACTCTTGTTCTTTATAGATCAAGCGTCCCCCCTCTTCAAGGGCGGGAGCGGCGGCGCGGGCCGATCCATCCCTCTTCCCCTCTCTTTTCTCTCCACAAAAAAACGGAAAAGGGGAAAAAGGCCGAAACCTTTTTCCCCCTGTTCGTCATGCGGCAGACAGCAGGACATCGTTACACCGGATCAGACCGGAACGCGTCATGCCTGCACCGGCGTTCTGCCGGCCGGGCCGACAGGATGCGCCTTTTGCAGGATGTAGACGGCCACCATGATGCCGAGCCCCACAAGGTCCGTCACCACGCCGGGCGTGATAAGCGTGATGGCGCCCGCAAGCAGCGCAATCCGCTCATACCAGTGCAGATCGCGCACCCAGTAGCCCACGCTGGCAAAGGACAGCGAGGCGATACCGGTGGCGGCGGTCACCACGATAAGAGCCACTTCGCCCGCCGAGGCATTGATCATGAGCAGGGCCGGATTGTAGCAGAAGATATACGGGATGAGGAAGCCTGCCAGCGCCAGCTTGACGGCCATGAAGCCCGTGGCGTTGGGTTCGGAACGGGCAATGCCCGCCGCGGCGTAGGCCGCCAGAGCCACCGGCGGCGTCAGGTCGGCCAGAATGCCGAAGTACATGATGAAGAGGTGGGCAGCCAGCTGCGGCACGCCGAATTCCGTAATGGCGGGCGCGGCAATGGAGGCCAGCACGATATACTTGGCCGTCGTGGGCAGGCCCATGCCCAGCACGATGGAGGCCAGCATGGTGAAGAGCAGGGTCAGCGGGAAGATGCCGCCCGAGAATTCCACGATGGCCGAAGCCAGCTTCATGCCGAGGCCGGTCAGCGTCACCACGCCGATGACGAAGCCGGTGCAGGCGCAGGCGGCCGCCACGCCGAGAGCCAGGCGTCCGCCGTTTTCCATAGCCTGCAGAACGCTCTGCAGGGAAAGCTGATTCGCTTCCACCACGGCGCGGCCCACGCTGATGCCCGAGAAGGACGCGCCGCGCCAGGCCTTCCAGTTATTGGCCAGAATGGAGATGACCACCGTCGTCACAATGCAGTAGTAGGCGGCCTTCAGGGGCGTATAGCCTTCCACCAGCAGATAGACCAGCGCCACAATGGGAATCAGCAGATAGCCGCCCTCGCGCAGCACGACCCAGACGCGCGGCAGACGCTCGCGGGGAATGCCCTTGAGGCCGAGGCGCTTGGCTTCCATGTGCACCATAAAGCCCACGGCAAGATAGTACAGCAGCGCGGGAATCAGCGCCGCCTTGGCGATTTCCAGATAGCCCACGCCCAGGAACTGGGCCATGATGAAGGCGGCGGCCCCCATGATGGGCGGCATGATCTGGCCGCCGGTGGAAGAGGCCGCTTCCACGGCCCCGGCGAAGGAACCGCGATAGCCCACGCTCTTCATGAGCGGGATGGTAAAGGTCCCCGTGGAGACGGTGTTGGCAACCGAGGAACCGGAAATGGTGCCGAAGAAGCCACTGGCAAGAACGGCCACCTTGGCCGGGCCGCCCACATAGCGCCCGGCGGCCGCCAGCGCCAAATCGATGAAGAACTTGCCCAGACCGGTGCTGTGCAGGAAAGCGCCGAACAGAACAAAGAGGAACACGAAGGAGGCGGACACGGCCAGCGGCGAGCCGAACAGGCCTTCCGTCGTCAGATACATGTGGCCGATGATGCGGCGCAGCGAGAAGCCCGGATGCCCGAGAATGCCGGGGATGTATTCGCCCAGCAGCGCATAGAGCAGGAAGGCAATGGCGACAAGCGTAATGGGCAGGCCCACGATGCGGCGCGTGGCTTCAAGCACCAGCACGACGGCGGCACAGCCGAAATAGAAGTCCAGATCGGTCGGCGGCCCGGCGTCCAGCACGATCACGTCGTAGTTCCAGACAATATAGCCGCAGACGGCCGCGCCGGCAGCGGCCAGAAGCACATCGTACCAGGCCAGACGGTCAAGCCTGCCCGTGGCGCGGGCGGGATAGAGCAGATAGATCAGCGTCAGCACGAAACCGAGGTGGACGGCGCGCTGAATCTGGGGCGGGAACGGCCCCATGGCCGCGGTATAGAGATGGAAGGCCGAAAAAATGATGCAGATGCAGCGGATGGCCAGATCCATCCAGCCCTTGAAATTTCTGTAGACGGATTCCTTGTCGTACTTGGCGACGATTTCGGAGACGTCAACGGTTTCCTGAACTTTTTCGACGGCTTCGGAATTCAGCGTTCCCACGCCTTCCAGGGCGAAGCCGCCTGATCCCTGTTTTTCAATGAGCTCCATGCGCTCCTTGTGGCTCATTCACGATCCCCCTATTGAGCTGCGCCGCCTTCGGGCGGGCGTATGGGGCCTCCGTCGGCATCGTCCCGACCGAGACCAAAAGTAATAACCTGACCCGGACGGGCCAGAGAGTCCAAAGGTACAGCCTTTCTTCTGCCGGAAGCATCGTCCAGCAGAAGCGTATGCTGCGCCACCCGCCCGACGCGCACGTCAAAGCTGGGCAGCGGTCTGCGATAGCCGTCCATGATAACGCGGCCCCCCTCGACCCGCATGCTTTGTCCCTGCTCCGGAGCATGCGGCAGGCCCGCGCCGAAATCCTGATATTCCGATCGCTGCAGTTCGATAACACCGTCGACCACGGCGAACCAGTCTTCCACCGGCGTCAGCGCAACCGAATGCTTGTAGCGGATGGCAAAGGTCATGCCGTTCCATGCGGGGGTGCTCCACAGCAGATCGCCGCGGGCATCGCGCAGTTCCAGCCGCTGCCGGACGTTTTCCGCCGGAGCGGCCATGACCCCGCCGAAAAAATTCGGCAATATCAGCGCAAGTACCATGAACAGGCGGGCATAATGCCGTATTCGGCCCCCAAGGGCAAGCCCGCAACCGCGAGCAACTGATTCCATAAAGGCACCGCCTTGTTCGCAACAAAAAAAGAAGGCGGGCGACGCAGCGTCGCCCGCCCCGCCGGAAAAATGCGTTACTTCACGCCCTTTTCCTGGAGATACTTTTCAGCGCCGGGGTGGAAGGGAATGGTCACGCCCTGACGCGCCTTTTCGAGGGAAATTTCGCTGCCCTTGTTGTGGGCCTTGGCGATGTCGTCCACATTTTCATACAGCAGCTTGGTCAGATTGTAGGCCATGTCGTCGGGCATGTCCTTGTTGACCACCAGAATGGCCTGCACGGACAGGGTCGGCACGGGCTTGTCCTGACCGCTGTAGGTCTTGGCGGGGATGGCGTCCTTCACGAGGAAGGGGAACTTCTTCACGATATCGTCAACCTTGGGACCTTCCAGAGGCACGAAGACCACCTTCTGGGCCGTGGTGATGTCCTGAATGGCGGGGTTGGGGGTGCCGATGGTGAAGACGAAGGCGTCGATATGACGGTCCTTGAACTGATCGGCCGTTTCGCCATAGGGCAGGAAGATGGGTTCCACGTTCTTGTAATCAAGACCGAAGAAACCGAAAATCTGGCGGCAGTTCACTTCATTGCCGCTGCCGCGGGCGCCCACGGAAACCTGCTTGCCCTTGAACTGCTCAATGCTCTTGATGCCGCTTTCTTCGCTGGCCACAAGGTGCAGGTATTCAGGATACAGGCGGCCGATGGCGCGCACGTTGGCCAGCTTGGAGCGGAAGGGCGCGGAACCCTTATAGGCGGCGTCGGCCACGTCATTCTGCACGATGGCGAAGTCCACTTCGCCCATTTCCACAAGGCGCATGTTTTCGCCGGACGCGCCCGTCGCCTGCGGCGTCACGGAGAACTTGCCGTCGCTCTTGGAGGAAATCACCTGACCAATGGCGCCGCCCAGGGGGAAATACACGCCGGAGGTGCCGCCCGTGGCAAAGGTAAGGCGTTTGGCGTCGGCAAAAGCGGACGCGGCGGACAGCACAAGACCGGCCGCAAGAAGAAGGCTGAGAAGTTTTTTCATGACTCTCTCCTGCAAAAAAAGTCTCCGGAACTTCCGGATCGGATGCGGAAAGCCCGCGCATTGCCCCAGTATAAAGGAATCATGCCCCATTGGCAAACAGGCGGCACGGCACGGGCGGCCGCTCCGCGGCGCTTGCCGCCGGGCCTCCCGTGGTTTATTCTGAAGATCGGCACAGTCCAGCACGGCCTGCTCCGTAACACGTCCTTGCCACAAGGAGTCTGCCATGAAATCCCGCACGGCCACTCTTGCCCTGACAGCCCTGCTTGCCGCAACGCTGCCCCTTTCCGCCTGCTCCGGCAGCCGCTACCCCGCCCGGCAGACAGAGGTCACCTATTATCCCCAATGCTATCAGCCCATTGACCGCCTGCGTCAGGACGAACAACTTACCAATAATACCACCGTGGGCGGCGCTGTGGGCGGCGCTCTGCTGGGCGCTCTCATCGGCGGCCTGAGCACAGGCAAGGTGGAAGGCGCTCTTGTGGGCGCGGCCGCCGGCGGCGCGGCCGGCGCCATAGGCGGCAATATCTACGGCAAACAGAAGACCGCCGAACGCGATGCCGACTATCTGCAGCAGTACGCCCGCAGCCTCGGCGAAGATGCCGCCAGCATGAACCGCGCCACAGCCGCCGCCAGGGTATCCCTGCGCTGCTACGATCAGCAGTTCCATCTGGCTGCCAATCAGTACCGCGCGGGCTCCATTTCCCGCACGGAATTTGAAGCGCGCTATCAGGAAATCCGCAGCGGCCTTCAGGAAACCTCCGCCATTCTCGGCAGCACGGCCACGACCATGCAGGAACGGGACAGGGAATATCAGGCGACCCTGCAACGACAGGAGGAACAACGCGCCCAGGCATCCGCGCCGACGCCCGCGCCCGCGCCGCGCGCCACGACGCCGAAGACCAGGAAGCCCCGGACGCAGAAGGCGGCGACGCCCGCCCCCCGCACCACGCCGGAAGTTCAGCGCAAGAGCAATGAATTCAAGGCCGCGCAACGCGATCTTGATTCCGCGCGGCAGGATGTGGACAAGCGCATCAACAGCTACGAAAATTCGGTTGCGGCCCTGCTCGGCTAAAACCTGTTACCATAGAGCAATTCAACTTTGAGATGTAAAAAAGAGTGTCCTTATCTACCGTCTCATGAAATGACGCGCGGAGAAATACGAACGGCAACGATTGTGGCATATGAATCGAGAGTTTCCTCTCATTTCAAAGTTGAATTGCTCTAGAATGTCGGGGGGAAGAGCAACCCCTCTGCCGGCGCGAGAGGGGCCCGGCCTTTCCAGCGGAAAGGCGTTCCCGTAATTCTTCACCCCGAGCATCCATCTCTTCCCCGGCGCGCTTTTCAGACGAATGCAGGGCCATCCGTTTTATTTATGTTAACACGCCCTTAAAGCGTTTTTTCTGTGAAATGACAGGCCGTATGGTTTGAAATGCGAAGCGTTTCAGACTGAAAATGCTCCAGGATGCTCCCGGCCCCGGGCTGTTTTGTGTCCCGGCCCTTTCATGCGGATTCGCACGAGGTTTGCCATGAGTGAAGAACGTCCCGCGCCCTCCGGCGCTCCCGCAACGGAACCTGCGCCGCAGGCCGACGCCCCCCGCCCGGCGTGGTACGCGACGCCCTGGTTCTGGGCGGCTCTTGTCCTGATTGCCCTGCTGGGCCTGCTGGCGTGGCACATGTGGCGACAGTGGCAGGAGGCCGAGCTGGAAAAACAGGCCGCGCAGGCCACGCTGCGCGTTCTGGAAGAGCAGGAGCGCCTGCTTGTGCAGCAGAGGGAACAATGGCTTGCTCTGCTGCGGGAAGATCCCTGCCTTGTCAAGGAACGTCTCTCCACTCTGCCCGCAGCGCCGACGGATATGCCCGCGACGCCCCCGCCCGCCGCAAGCCCTGAAGCCACGCCCGCGCCGCAGGCCGCTCCTGCCGTGACGCCCGCTCCAGCCTCCACGCAGGCGCAGCGGCTTGAGGATGCCACAGTGCTTATTCTGGCGCGTCAGAGCGGCGGCCTTGCGCTGGGGTCCGGCTTTTTCATTTCCCCGTCCCACGTGCTCACCAATGCGCACGTCATCGGCGACGCCCGCGACGTCTTTCTGATTAACGGCAAAACCGGCGGCATCCGCCGCGCCCGGCCGCTGCGCCTCGCCGTGGACAAGGGACGCGACTTTGCCCTGCTCTCGCTGGACAAGCCTGCGGCCGTTCAGGCCCTGCGCTTTGCGCCGGACCCGCAGCGCACCGAACGCGTCAGTGCCTGGGGCTTTCCCGGGGCCGTTTCCGGCGACGATCCCAAATTCCGCGCCCTGCTGGCGGGAAAGAGCCAGACCGCGCCTGAAGTGGTCTACAGCGACGGCGTCGTCAACGTCGTGCTGGATCGCACGCCCCGTCTCATCGTCCACTCGGCCACAGTCTCTCAGGGCAACAGCGGCGGGCCTCTGGTCAATGCCGCCGGTCATGTGGTCGGCATCAATACCTTCATCAAGCTGGACGAGGAATCCTATCGCCAGTCCAGCCTGGCCATTGTCGCCTCCAGCGCCATGGACTTTCTGCGCGAGGCGGGAGCGCCCTTTGCCGTGGCCGACGACACGGCAAAGAGCGCCCGCTGATCGGGCCCCTTCCCTCCGTCTTCAACCGACAGCTTTTGAGGCCGCAGGATGAGCACCTTTCTCCATACCTCACAGCGCGGCGCGCTGCGCGCCCTTGCCGGACAGGGCATCTTTGCCGTGGAATGCCATGCGCAGCTGCGGGCCCTGCTGCTGCAACGGCTCGGCCCGGAACATGCCGCTCTTCTGGCGGAACCCCAGCATGATCCCGAGCGCCGCTCCGTGGACTGGTACACGGACGCCGACGGTCCCGCCGTCCCCGTCTCGCAACTGCCGCCGGATGAGGCCGAAGCCCTCCGGAGCAAAGCCGGAGCGCTGGCCCGCGACATACAGACGCTGGCAAATCAGCTGGATGCCGAAGGGCATAACGCCGCCCTGAGCGGCCAGCTTCTGGCACTGGCCCTGCGCCACCCCGCCGACGACGACCTCTGGTCCGTCAACGGGCAGCCAGTCCTGACCAACTGGGGCTTTGCTCCGGGCGCGGTGGGCGCGCAGCCTCAGGATCTGACCCGCCTCGGCGCTTTTGCTCCCGCGCCTGCTCCGGCAGCGGCCCCGGCGGCCGCCGTCGCCGCGCCCGTTGCGGCGGCTGCCCCGCCTGCGGCGCGCGGCTGTCTGCTGTCACCGGGCTGGCTGCTGCCGCTCTTCCTGCTCCTTCTGCTGCTCTGGCTGCTGGCGGCCATGCTGGGGCTGCTGCCCTCGCCGCTGCCTTCCGGCTGCTTCAGGGACGATCAGGCGCGGCAGGCCGTGGAAGCCGCCGAAGCCAGACGCGCCGCGCTGGAAGACGAACTGGCGCGCCTCCGGGAACAGCTCGGCCTCCGGGCACAGCTCTGCAAACCCGCGCCCACGCCTCCCCCTGCGCCTGTTGAAAAGCAGCCCGAACCAAAGCCGGAACCCAAAGCCGAGCCGCAGATGGTGGAACCCTTCTTCGGCGAAACGCCGCCGGAGCCGGAACCCAAACCCGAGCCAAAACCCGAACCTAAGCCGAAGCCCGTCACGCCCAGGCCCGAAC
>DXFI01000289.1 GCA_019114565.1 Candidatus Desulfovibrio intestinigallinarum
TTGAGGGGGAAGGAACCCCTTTTGCTTGCGGCAAAAAGGTGTTCCTTCCCCCTCAAACTCCCCCATCCTCCCCAAAACCCGCGCATTGCCGGATGGCAAGTAAAAATTAATTTTTATATAACATGCAAAAATATTTTATTTTTTATGTTGTTGATAGGTGCGGATGCCGGAGAACCCTCATCTGAAAAAGGTGAAACGCGAAGGCGGCGGCACAGCGCCGCCCGGCCCGAAGAGAGCGGAAAAAGCGCGTTTTTCCGTGAAACGACAGGGCGTGTGGTTGGAAACATGTCAGGGAAAGCGGCGGCCTTTTTTGTGTTCTCCGGGGGGCTGGACGACGGAGGCATGGACAAGGGCGCTGCTTGGTCGTAGTAATTTTTGTACCGAACAGTTTTTAGAGCGTTTCAACTTTGCAAAAGGGGAAACGCGAGGCGGCGGCACAGCGCCGCCCGGCCCAGAGTGAGTGGAAAAAACCGCGCTTTTTCCGCGAAACGACAGGCCGTATGGTTTGAAATGCAAAGCATTTCAAACTGAAAATGCTCTAGTGAGAGAGGAATCCGTATGATGACGAACGCCGTCCGCCTGATGCTTGTTGTGGGGATGCTGCTGCTTGCGGCGACGACGCGCCCTGTTCCGGTTTCCGCCGCCGAAGGCCCGGCCGCCGGAACTCCTTCCGGTCCGGCGAAGACCGCGCCGCTGCCGGTAGTGACGGCCCGCGAGATTTTCGAGCAGCTGCCGTCAAGCATTTTTGACAATACCGCCGAGGGGTTGCCCGACGAGGAAAAGGATCGCCTGCTGGAAACCGGACAGTGCGAGTTCTGGGAGATAGTGGGCGAAACGGACGACGTGATAGCCTTCCGGGCGCTGCCGTTCCGCGACAGCGCCGTTGCCCTGCGTCTGTTCCGTAATGAGGAGAACGGAGAAATCCTTGCGGCCATCGGCACGCTGGGTGTGCCCATCTGCGCGCTGGAACTCTGGAAGCGCGACGCTTCCGGCCGCATCGTGCCCGCGGATACGCCCGAGGACCCGGATATCAGCGAATTTTTTGATGCGGCAGTTCCGCAGCCAAAGGATGTGACGGCATCGGTGCTGCCCTGCCTGGGGCTTGGCGGCCTCAAGGCGCAGGTGCTGTTCTGGGGCCCCACCGGCATGGTGCATCTGCCCGTGGCCCGGGACATCGGCTGGCACTGGACGGGACATTCCTTTGAAAAGATTGTCCGTCCGCATGCCCGGCCGGAAGGGGCGGGCGCGTTTTAGGGCCTGTTAACACTATTCGTAAGTTGTTTGGGGGGAAGGGAAACCCCTCTGCTGGCGCGAGAGGTGTTTCCCTTCCCCCCAAGCCCCCCATCCTTTCCCCAGCGCGCTTTTATCGGGGAAAAGTCAGGAATACGAGGCGACCCCGCCACCAAAGACAAGTGGCGCGTGTACAGCCTATTTATTTTATCTATTGAAATTATTTTTAGAGCGTTTCAAACTGAAAATGCTTAAAAACGAAGAAATAACCGTGCGGCGGGCAGCCTGAGCTGTCCGCTGTTGTTATTTGAACCAGCCGAGATCATGTTCCTCGCCGGGAACCTGCGGCGCGGGCGCGGGATCGGACAGCAGCATGTCTTCAGGAATTTTCAGGCGCGGCAGCAAATCCCCGGCAAGGGCAACAAGGCGGTAGGCTCCTATAAGAATATTGCCGCGGGCGGTTTCGGCCTGACTGGACGAGGTATACAGCTCCGTTTCCGAATCCAGAACATCCAGCAGGCTGCGGGTGCCGAGCAGGAACTGCTGATGGTAGGCCTGACAGGTCTGCCGGTTGAAGGCGACGGCATCGGAATAGCGCGCGTACTGTTCGCGGGCCGCCTGATAGCTGTTCCAGGTGGACTCCATGTCCAGCCGCAGGCTGTCCATATAGTCATAAAAATTCTGTCGGGCCGCGCGCTCCCGTGCCGAGGCGGCGCGTACCGCGGCCGCGTCGGCGCCGCTGTTGAAAAGATTCCAGCGCATGGTGGCCAGCACGTCAAAACTGGAAACCCAGCGTTCATTTCTGCCGCCGCGATCGCTGTAAGCCGGTCCTGCCTCCAGCTGAAAGGAAGGGTACATGCCGGATTCCTGCAGTTCTTTTTCTCCTCTGGCCCGGCGGATGTCGTGCAGGCAGGCGGCAAGCGCCGGGTTGTGCTTTTCCGCAAGAGCGAGCAGGGCCGCCACGGAATCGGGCATGCCGGCGGGGAGTGCGGCTTCTTCCAGCCGGGAGGCGCGCAGGCCCGTGAGGCGGGTATAGGTGGCCTGTGCCGTGCGCAGACCGGCTTCCGCTTCGGCAAGCGAGGATTGCGCCCGGCTCAGGCGCGACTGGGCCTGCGTCACATCCGCCTGAGAATCCGCGCCCAGAGCAAGGCGCTCATGAGCCTGTCCGAGAATTTCTTCATGACGCCGCACATTGGCGCGCGCCAGCTCGCAGAGCCGCATGCTGCGCAGCAAATCTATATGGGCGGCAATGGCGTTGAGAGCAAGATTCGTTGACGTGTCAAGCACGCGGGCGGAGGCGGCGTCCAGCGCGGACTGCGCCATGCGTACCCGGCTGCGCGTGGCGAAGCCGTCCCAGATGGGCTGCACCAGCTGGGCGGAAAGCGTGTTCACGCTCAGCCAGTCCCGTTCCATCTGCGCGGCGCGGGCTGTGGCGTCGTTCATGACGCCTGCGCCGGTTTCGCCCGCAACGTCCACGCGCGGACCGAAACCGGCCTGCGCCTGCCGCAGATCCTGCCGGAGCGCCCGCTGCTCTTCTCTGGCGCTTTTGAGCGCGCGGTGATGCCGCAGTACGCCCTGCACCGTATCCCGCAGGCTGACGGCGCTCCCTGCCCGGGCGGGGGTCTGGCGGGAAGCCTCCCCTGCCGGGACGTTGTCGGAGGTCAGGCACAGAATGCCGGCAAGCAGCAGCGGCAGGAGTTTTCCGAAGGCGGGCAGGAGCATGCAGTCTTCCTTTTTTTGAAGGCTCTTGACTAGCTGAGAGGACCTAAAAAGGTTATCTAGCTAGGCATGGCAATGAAAAACAAATACGCATACCGTTCAAGAATTTCTGAGGCCAAAATTCGGCAACTTGTGAAGCTTTTTTCCGTCGA
>DXFI01000290.1 GCA_019114565.1 Candidatus Desulfovibrio intestinigallinarum
TTGAGGGGGAAGGAACCCCTTTGCTCTGCTGTCGATGTCCGTAAGGCTCCTGCGTCGCCTAACGGACACGGCCTGCGGCCGCCCGTTGGGTCGCTGCTCGCGGCAAAAAGGGCCCAGCCTTTCCGCAGCAAAGCGAGGAAAGGCGTTCCCGCAGTTCCCCCTCAAACTCCCCCATCTTCCCCAAAACCCGCGCGCTGTGTCTGACGGGTAAAGTGGACATTTTCTGTAACAGACAACGATTTTTTATGTCATTGATGGGTGAATATGCCGGGAAATCAACTTCTGATACTGAGTTCTGCCCCGGAGCGTTTCACCTTTACAAAGGCAACATGCGAGGCGGCGGCACAGCGCCGCCCGGCCCCTACCTACGACAGCAAACACAAAGGAGCATCCCTCATGTTTCAGCCGACGGCCTGCGCGCCGCGCATTCTGCGAACCCTTGACGAAATCTGCGAAACCTTCGGCGTCGGCCGCAAGACCGTGCGCGCCTGGGCCCGTCGCGGCGCGCCCATCGCCGTGGAAGGCCACGGCGCACGCACCCGCTACAGCGCCGAAATCAACGACCTCCAGCGCTGGCGCGTCCACGCCTCCGCCCGCTGCGACGCCTTCAGCATGCCCTGCGCGGAATGAGAGGGAGCGGGGAATGGGGGGATGGGGGGAAGGAAACCCCCTTCCTTCCCCCAACTTTCTTTTCTCCCCTCCATCAAAAAAGCGTCAAGCCATCCTGAGCCTGTACGCAGCCTGTCCCAAGCCTGTTGCCGGGCGTTCCATGCAAAAAGGCGCCACTATACTTTCTCCATAACGAGGAGGAAGGAAGCATGGCGTTGCATATGGACAAGATAGCGCATGTGCTGCATCTGCCGGGATTTGAGGGGCCGCAGCAGTTGCGCGGCTACATTCCCTGCAATCTGGTCGGCGGCGGCACGGCCAATTACTACGGCGGCCCGAATCCGGAGCGTTACGAGCCTATGGGCATTTCCGGGGTGACGGTCGGCACGGGCGTGGACCTCGGGCAGACGGACGCGGACACGCTGCGGGGCATGGCTATTGCGGACGGCGTCATTGTGCGCCTGCGCCCGTATCTGGGCCTGCGGCAGGAGGCGGCCGTACTGGCGCTGCATGCCGCGCCGCTGACGCTGGCCGCCGGGGATGCCGACGGCCTCGACGCCGCCATGCTGCGGCATCATGTCCATAAGATTGCCGGCCGCTACGACCGCGACGCGGGCGTCGGGGCCTTTGCGCGGCTGCCGTGGCAGGCGCAGGCCGTCATTGTGTCCATTCAGTATCAGCGGGGCGTCAACAGCCCGGGCAGGTATCCCAACACCTGGGCCGCGCTGGTGCGGCGTGACTGGGCCGACGCGGCCCGGCGTCTCTGCACCGGGCATTTCTGGACGGGCTACCGGCAGCGTCGCGCCCTGGAGGGCGAACTGCTGCGGGAGCTGTGCTGATGGCCGTGCCGTTTCTGCCTGCGCTGGTGGCGGCGGTGTCCGGTCTGCTGTTCCGGCGCGCGGGCGCGTCCGACAGGGACGGCGGGCATGACGGCGGGGAGGAGGGCGACCGTCCCCGCAAGGCGCGTTCTCTGTCCGCGCTGCTGGCGGCCCTGCTGGCCTTTCTGGCGCTCTATCATTTTCTTGTGTGGCCCGTACTCAACCATCACTTTCCCGAATACGACTTTCCCCCGCTGGACCTCGCGGCCCTGAGCGCGACGCTTGCCGCCGTGGGGAGCATGTAGGGGGATTTGCGAAAGGGGAACGGCCCGCCACAGGTGACAGCGTGCGCGCGGCGTTCTCCTTTCGCTCTTTGGAGCATTTTCAGTTTGAACTGCTTCGCATTTCAAACCATACGGCCTGTCGTTTCGCGGAAAAAACGCGGTTTTTCCGCTCACTTTGGGCCGGGCGGCGCTGTGCCGCCGCCTCGCGTTTCATCTTTTTTCAAAGTTGGAACGCTCTGGAGCAGATTATGGAAGAGCGTTTGTACGAAGTGGGGCACAAGGTCGGGGAGCTGGCCGCGCGGGTGGACGCCCTGCGGGAGGAGGGCCGCGCCGCCCGCCGTGCCGTGGAATCTCTGACGGACGAGGTGCGCCGTCTGCTGGAACGGCAGGATCAGCGGCTGGATGCGCTGGAGGCCCGTCTGGCCGCGCAGGAGGCCGAGGGGCGCGGCATGCGCCGGGCGTTCGGCTGGAGCGCGTCGGCTCTCGGCATGGTCGGGGCGGCCGCGGGCTGGCTGCTGAGCCGGGGCGGGGACTGGATTGCGGCCCTGTTCGGCCCCGGCGGCACGGGAGGCGGCCGGTGAGCGGAGAGGCACGAAGCCCGCGCACGCGCAAGGGGCTTTCCGGCATTGAAAAGGAACGGGCGGAAGTGCTCGCCCGGCACAAGGACGAATGGCTGCGGCATCGAGTGCTGCTCGATGAGGTCATGGCGGGCGGGGATTACGAACAGGCGCGGCTGGTGAAGACCATCGCCGAAACCCTGAAAATCCGGCAGGACGGCGAGCGCCGCACCTGGGGCCTTGCCGACAGGCCCGAGCCGGAACGCAGCGAGGGCATGGAAATACGATGGAAGGCGTAGAAATTCCCTACACGCCCCGTTACCCGGAGGTGCACGAGACGCTGGAGCGCACGCGCTTTGTGGTGCTGGTGGCACATCGCCGTTTCGGCAAGACGGTGCTTGCCGTCAATCACCTGCTGAAAATGGCGCTGCTCTGCCGCCGTGAGCGGGGTTCCTTTGCCTATGTGGGGCCGTTCCGCAATCAGGCCAAGGCCGTGGCCTGGGATTATCTCAAGGCGTATTCGGCCCCGCTGCCCGGCATGCAGGTCAACGAGAGCGAGCTTTCCGTGCTCCTGCCCAGCGGCGCGCGGGTGCGCATTTTCGGCGCGGACAATCCCGACGCCCTGCGCGGTCTCTATTTTGACGGCATCGTGCTGGACGAGGTGGCGGACATGAAGCCCGATGTCTGGGAAAGCATCATCCAGCCCGCGCTGGCCGACCGGGGCGGCTGGGCGCTGTTCATCGGCACGCCCAAGGGCATCAATCTCTTTTCGCAGCTCTATTTCCGGGCCGTGGACCTTCAGGCCGCCGCCGATCCCGACTGGGCCGCGCTGTCCTTTCCCGTCACGGCCACCAATGCGCTGCCGCCCGCCGAGGTGGATCGTCTGCGCCGGGAGCAGTCCGACAACATTTTCCGGCAGGAATTTCTCTGCGATTTTTCCGCCAGCACCGACAACGTGCTCATCACTCTTGACGAGGTGGACGCCGCCATGCGTCGTCCCGCCGTGCCCGAAACCGCCGCCGCGTGGCCGCTGGTCATCGGCGTGGACGTGGCCCGTTTCGGCGACGACGCCACGGTCTTTTTCCGGCGGCGCGGGCACATCGCCTTCATGCCCGATGTCTTGCGCAAGCTCTCCAATGTGGACGTGGCGCATCGGCTCATGGCCTGTATCGACGAGCACCGGCCCGCCCTTGTCTGCATCGATCAGGGGCAGGGAACCGGCGTCATCGATCTGGTGCGCGACCTCATCCGTACCCCGGAAACCTCCATCGTGGAAGTCCCCTTCGGTTCCCGCGCCCTGAAGCCAGAGCGGTTTTTCAATCGCCGCGCTGAAATGTGGGTCGCCATCCGCGACTGGCTGCGCGCCGGAGGTCGGCTGCCTCCCGGCGACGCCCTGCGCGCCGATCTCACCGCGCCCACCTACGATTACGACGCCTCGGGGCGTCTGCGTCTCGAAGCCAAGGACCTTATCAAGGAACGCCTGCGGCGCTCCACCGACCTTGCCGACGCCCTCGCCCTGACCTTCGCCGTGCCCGTTCACCCCGAATCCCCACGCCGCCCGCGTCGCAGTTCCCCGCCCCGCCCCGGCCGCTACAACCCCTTTGCCGGGGATGCGTGGGGGTAG
>DXFI01000291.1 GCA_019114565.1 Candidatus Desulfovibrio intestinigallinarum
ACATTCCTTTCAGCAATTCACCTTGCGGCTATCGTTATTTTTTACCTTTAATGAGTCCTGAGCCTACAAGATGGCCGCCATTCTGGACAAGTTCCCGAAGCTCCGGGTTTGCGCCGCGCATCTGGGGGGCTTGAGGGGAAGGATGACAAGAACACCTTTTCTCGCTCCGCTGCGAAAAGGCTGGGTTCGCCCGCGCTGGAGCGACCGAAAGGCGGCCGCAGGCCGTGCCCGTTGGGCGACGCAGGAGCCTTACGGGCATCGACAGCAGAGCGCGACCGAAAGGCGGCCGGAGGCCGTGCCCGTTGGGCGAGGAAGGAGCCTTACGGGCATCGACAGCAGAGCGCGACCGAAAGGCGGCCGGAGGCCGTGCCCGTTAGGCGAGGAAGGAGCCTTACGGGCATCGACAGCAGCGCGAGGGATTTCCCTTCTCCTCAAGCTGGCAACGAATAGTGTTAAGAGGACCTAAAAGGAGTGGCGAGATGCGGCAGCAGCGTGCCGCCCGGCAGAAGCGAGCGGGGCAGGCGCAGACAAGGGCCTTTGATGGCGGATCGACCATGCGGCGGAGCGTATTATAAAAGCCTCTGACCGTGCGACAGGCCGAACGTCGCAGAGGTTGTATGCCTGCCGCCGCGCATGAAAAAACCGCCTGCTGCGGCAGCGCGCAACAGGCGGGCAGAGATGCGGGGGATTTACGGCAGAGGCTATATGCTGCCGGTGTTTCGCTTCTGACGGCATCCATAAGGCGGCGTGGCGCAGATGCGGAAACATAAGGCGACAAACAGCGCTTCGGCTCAGTGTGTCGCGGGAGGCTCCTGACTGGCAGGTTCGGATAGCGAGGCCGCTTCCGCCGCCTCAGTCAGGGGGGGGGCCACAGTCTCAGGCGCGTTGTCGGACATCACGCCGGACATATCGGCGGCCTCAGTCTCTGCTGTGGTGTTGTCGGGCGTCTCAGCGGAAAGTTCCACGTCATCCCACGGGCAGCTCATGCGTTGCAGGATCTGGCGCAGCTCTTCCGGGCTGGAGTAGGTGAGGGTAAGGCGTCCGCTTTCCCGGTTGCCGCTGAAACGTGCCTTGCAGGGGAGTTCCTTGCAAAGAAAGTCCTGGAGCGTGGCCAGCAGGGGATCTTTACGGCGCTTCCCGGCAGGAGCGTCCGCAAGCGGCGTTTCGCCCACCGGGGCGGCGGGCTCCTGTTCCTTCCACGGGAATTGCCGTTCCTGCCGCCAGTGCGCCGCGGCATCTTCGGTCTGCCGCACCGTAAGATTGGCGGACAGGATACGCTGCCGCAGTTCTTCCGCCGCGACAGGATCGTCGGCTTCCAGCGTCAGCAGGCAACGGGCATGACCGGCGCTCATGCGGCCCTGTTCCACATCGTCCTGTGCAGCCGTGCTCAGGCGCAGAAGACGCAGGGCATTGGCAATGGCCGGGCGGCTTTTGCCGAGGCGGCTTGCCAGCGCATCTTGCGTGAGGTCCAGCGTCTCCTGAAGTTTGGCCAGGGCCCGCGCCTCTTCCACAGGGTTGAGATCTTCGCGCTGGAGGTTTTCGATAAGCGCCGCCACCATGACGTCCCGGTCATCCATGACGCGGATGACGACAGGGACCTTGCCCAGACCGGCAAGCTTGGCGGCACGCCAGCGCCGTTCACCGGCGACCAGTTGATAGCCGTTGCCCATAGGGCGAACGAGCAGGGGTTGGAGGATGCCCTGCCGCCGGATGGATTCAGCCAGCTCCTGCAAGCTTTCATCATTGAAATTCTTGCGCGGCTGTTCCGCATTGGGTTTGATGTCGGCAAGGGGGAGGGTGCGCGGGGCTTCCTCCGTACCGCTGTTGCCGGGCCGTCCGGCCGGAGCGTCGGAGAAAAGGGCGCCCAGGCCTTTGCCAAGTCCTTTGTTCAGGCTCATATGTATCCTCTTTTATCCGGCGTAGCGGCTACTGCAGGTTTTTCTTGCCCGGATTGCGCAAGACCACTTCCTTGGCCAGTCCAAGGTAGGCTTCCGCGCCCTTGGATTTGACGTCGTAATGGATGATGGACTTACCGTGGCTGGGGGCCTCGGAAAGGCGGACATTGCGCGGGATGACTACTTCGAAGAGGTGCTCAGGGAAGCAGCGGTGCACCTCGTCCTTGACGTCCCGGGTCAGGCGGTTACGCGCATCATACATGGTCAGGACAACGCCAAGGAGCTGCAGATCCGGATTCAGTCGTTTTTTCACCTGCTCATAGGTTTGCAGGAGTTTTACGATGCCTTCCAGCGCAAAAAATTCGCACTGCAGGGGGACAAGGAGTTCCCTGGCGGCGCAGAGGGCATTGAGGGTCAGCAGACCCAGCGAGGGGGGACAGTCAATGATCACATAGTCGTAGTCGTCAGAGACCGTCTTGATGCAGTCATCCAGATAATATTCTCTGGCCATACGGTCGACCAGTTCCAGTTCCACCGCGACCAGGTTCGTGCTGGCGGGAAGGATGTCCAGAAAGGGCGTACGGGTCTTGGTGATGCTCTGGTACGTATTCTCCGGAGTATAAAAGGTGGAGTAGAGGTCCCGCTCCAGAGTTTCCTGCTCGATGCCGCAGCCGCTGGTGGAGTTCGCCTGAGGGTCGCAATCCACCAGCAGCACTTTTTTCTCCATAATGGCCAGTGCCGCCGCGAGATTGATGGCTGTGGTAGTTTTACCGACACCACCTTTCTGGTTGGCAATCGCAATTATTCTGCTCATCGAATTTCCTCCGATCTCTCGTGTTTCACATGAAACAGACGGTTCAGGAAGGGAAAGGTAAGGTTTCATGTGAAACGCGTTCTTCAAAATAGGCAAAGAACATGGAAAGCGCAAGGATATGGCCAGGAATTTCTGCTAAAATCTTTTCATCTGTATGAGCATTGACATTCTCGTCAAGGTCAGGAAAAAGTACTGGAAAAAAAGGAAGGTGCCATGCTCTCGTATAAAAAGATGCTCTGTGCCTGTGCGGCTGTCGTCATGCTGGGAACCGTATCGCCTGCGCGGGCAGCTACGCCCGTGACGGATGAAAACCTTCGGGAAATGCTTCAGACGATCTTGCGGGAAAATCCCGAACTCGTTCTGGACGTGCTGCGGGATAACAGTGAAACAGTCCTGGACATCGCACAGCAGGGCTCAAATCTGCGCCGCAAGAATGCCTTGCGCGAGCAGTGGAAAAATGATCTCAAAAAGCCCAAGACCGTCGCTCTCGAAGATCGTCCGCTTTTGGGCTCCGCCAAGGCTCCTGTGCGCATCGTGGCGTTCTCGGATTTTACCTGCCATTTTTGTCAGCAGGCCTCGCGTACGCTGGAAAAGCTGATGGATGAATACGGTAGCAAGGTCAGCCTCGTCTTCAAGAGCCTGCCGCAAGATGCGGACGGCCCCAGCGCTCTGGCCGTGACGTATTTTGTGGCTCTTGCCCAGCAGGATCAGGCCAAGGCCTGGAAGTTCCACAACGCGCTCTTTGCCAACCGGGACAAGGTCATCAGCGAGGGGGAAGAGTTCCTGCGCCGTACGGCTAAAGATCTGGGCGCGGATATGCGCCGCCTGGACCGGGACCGCAACAGCCGGAAAGTCAAGGACATCATCAAGGGCGATCTGGAAGATGCCGAAAAACTGGCGGTGGAAGGTACGCCGTATTTCCTCGTGAACAATTTGGTCGTTCGTGGTGCGCTGCCGCAGGATCTGTTCAAGTCCGCCATCGAAATGGCGCTTTCCTCCGATAAGTAAGCACCGCCGATACAAGCAGGACAGGCCTCTGTTCCCCCTTCGGGAACGGAGGCCTTTTTTGTTGAGAGACACGCCTGTGGCATCCTGTGGAACAATATCATACGCCCTGGGCGCAGGCTGCTCTGCCGCACGGGCTTTACCGGCTGTCCCTGCTGCGGCGTTTTGCCATTGAAAACGACAAAACGCGCGGCAGCGGCACAGCACCCCGACAACATGTGAGCGGATAGACCGGGGGGCTGCGAAACGACAGGTCGCATGGTTTGACGCACGAAGCATTTCAAGCGTAAACGGCTCCAAAGAACGCGTACCGGCTCACCATACAGCAAGGGAGGCACGTTCGGGACGCAGGCCGGACGGAACCGCCATGCCGGAGCCGGTGGGTGCATCTTGTCATGTTTGGGGAAATGCTCGTGAGGCCGGAGGAGAGCGATGCACTTTGTGGACGTGAAGCATATCTTGTCGCCCAGGAACGGGATGAACCTCTATCGTGGCTGCTCGCATGGCTGTATATATTGCGATTCACGCAGCTCGCGCTACGGCATGGAGTTTGAGGATATCGAGGTCAAGACCAATGCCATCGAGCTGCTGGAAGAAGCCCTTCGGCGGAAACGCGTAAAATGCATGCTGGGCACGGGCGCTATGACGGATCCGTATATCCCGCTGGAAAGCCGTATGGGGCATGTTCGTAAAGCTCTGTCGCTCGCACATCGGTATGGCTTCGGTTTTACCCTTATGACCAAATCCGCACGTGTGCTGCGGGACGTGGATCTGTTGGAGGCCGTCAATCAGAAGACGAAATGCGTCGTGCAGATGACGCTGACGACCTGTGACGATGAGCTGTGCAAAAAGATCGAACCCCATGTGAGCACGACGAAAGAGCGGCTTGAAGCGCTGAAGGTTCTGCATCAGGCAGGTATCCCCACGGTCGTCTGGCTTTGTCCCATACTGCCGTTCATCAATGACACCGAAGCCAATATACGCGGGATCGTGCGCGGTTGCAGCGAAGTCGGCGTGTATGGCGTGATATGCTTTGGGATGGGGCTGACGCTCCGCGAGGGGAGCCGCGAATACTTTTATGCCCAGCTCGACAGGCTGTTTCCGCAGATGAAAGAAAAATATCTGCGCACGTTTGGTACGCGCTACCACCTGATCAGTCCCCGGAACGACGAACTTATGAGAACGTTCCATCATATCTGCGAGGCCAGCGGTCTCATCCACGATAACGCAAAACTCTTTGCCTATCTGTCCCGTTTCGAAGAGAAGGGCAGGCCTGTCCAATTGTCTTTGTTTGATTGATCCCGGGCGACCGTCAACACTATTCGCTACTTGGTTGGGGGAAGGGGGATCCCTCGCGTTGCTGTCGATGCCCGTAAGGCTCCTTCGTCGCCTAACGGGCACGGCCCTGTGGGCCGCCTTTCGGTCGCGCTCTGCTGTCGATGCCCGTAAGGCTCCTGCGTCGCCCAACGGGCACGGCCTGCGGCCGCCTTTCGGTCGCGCTCTGCTGTCGATGCCCGTAAGGCTCCTGCGTCGCCCAACGGGCACGGCCTGCGGCCGCCTTTCGGTCGCTCCGGCGGGGGAGGGCCCAGCTCTTCGCAGCGAAGCGCGAAAGGGCGTTTTTGTCCTCTTTCCCCCCAAGCCTCCCCTCCCCAGCGCGCTTTTGCCAGGAGAAGAGGCAGGAATGTGGGGCGAACCGTCCTTCAAGACATGCAGCTAATTTGCTGTATCTAGTGAAATGATTTGTACAGTTTGTCTTACAAGGCATTAGGCGTCGGAGCCTTACAGGCACCGACAGCAACGCGAGCTCTTTCCTTCTCCCCGATAAACAGTCTTCTCCTTCCGGCAGGTTGGGGCAGGAAGGACTCCGCAGCGGATCACCCCTAGGGACTTTCACAGGAGAGTGGAGGGCGGCACGTAATGTGCCGGAGGGCAGAGCAGTGGCCCCCCTTTGTGAGCAGCCGTGCACGAGGCTGTCATGCGAAGGCGGGCTTCTTTGGGGAGGTCCAGACGAGGACAGGGGACGCGTGCGGGTGGCGGAAAATATCTGTCGGGCCTGAGTGTGAGACAGGCCCCGGCAGCGCCGGGACCGGGAAACCGGCTGTGGGGTGGAGGCGAATCCCCCCTTGTTTCCAGGGCAGAACAAGGACTGCCCGCTGGGCCAGCAGTGGAAGAACGGACTGCCGGTCTATACCGGGAAGTGCCCGCTCCTGCGGATGTGGTCGAGGGGACCTGACTGCCGCCGCAGGGTATGCCGTAAGCAGCGCGCGACAGAGGGTGCGTATCCGTCAGGACGGCGGATACGTTGGGATACGCCGGCTACGACGGAACGCCGGCTGCTTCAGGCTGCCGGGGTGAAGTCGCGGCCGTTTTTGCCCTCAGGCGGCAAATGACGGCGGATCAGGCGGAAGGCTGCCGCTGGATGAGCTTGCCCACCCATTTCCGGATCTGATCCAGATCGGATTGATGGTTTTTTTCGCAGGCTTCCAGCAGCGTCCGCAGGGTCTGCACTTCTTTGCGTAGTTCCGTGGCAGCCGCGTTCTCCGTCGCGGGATCGCCCGTGACAGGCGGCATGCGCTCCACCATCAGGCGCAGCACGTGCAGCATGCCTTCCAGTGCGGAGGTCTGCCGTTCCAGCAATTGCAGGACGGCCGGAGACTCCGGCAGGGGGAGCGCTTCCTGCGGCGCTGCCGGCGCGACAGGGCTGGCGCTCACGACCTGGAGCTCGCTGCTTTCGTGAGCGGGCGGCAAGATGCTCAGGGGGCGTATCTCCACATTGCGCGGGAACTGGGTCGCCAGCAGTTCTTCCACGCTGGCGGCCGTGCGGGATTTTTGCATCTCTTCCAGCACAAGGGCGATGACTTCCAGCGTTTCGGGCCGGTAGCGCCTGCGGCGGCCTTCGCCGACGCTGGGGATATGTTCGGCAAAGCGTTTACAGTAGTAACGCGCCGTGGATTCCGGCAGGTCAAAGTGCCGGGCGATATCGGCAATGCTGAGCAGCGTTTCCTGCTGGGTGGGTGTGGTCATGGGGTCTCCTGTCGGCAAGGGCAAGGATCTGTCCTGCCTGTTGCATGCGATGGAAACAGACGGTGCGGCGCTGCGGCCGCAGTCTCGACCGGGGCCGGATGATCCTCAGGGAGTATCCGGCCCGGCTGTCGTTCGAGCCGTATGGGCGTCGGGCATGGCTAACGGGCCACACGCCGCACGGATACGAGCTTCTTGCGCCAGTAGTCGATCTTGATGCTTTCTTCCCTTACGCGTTCGCCTCGCCGCGGGCTGTGGATGAACTTGTCGCCGCCGGCATAGATGCCGGTATGCAGACCTCGGGGGCTGTTGCCGGTGCGAAAGACGACGATGTCGCCGGGGCGGGCCTGATTGCGCGTCACGGCACGCCCGATGCGGGCCTGATCCACCGTGATGCGCGGCATTTCCAGGCCGTTTTGCCGGTAGGCCCAGTAAATGAGGCCGGAACAGTCAAAGCCCTTGGCGGGGGATGCCCCGCCGGATCGGTATTTCTTGCCTACTTGCGAGTAGGCTGTCTTGAGCACGCGTTGTGCCTGGGCCGGCGTTATATCATCTTTCGGCGAGCTGGACGCCCCGAAAAAGGCGCATCCCGAAAGCAGTAACGCCGAATAGAGGCTCAGGACCGTAAGGGAGGATGTTCGCCACCATCTGTACATAAGACACCTGCGATACGTATGGACGCCATTGTGGGGACAACGGCTGTTTGCGCATTTGCCCGCCTGCTCCGGCGAGCACTTTCAGTCTATCTGATAAAAATGAATTTTCAAGAAAAATTTCAATAGGTTATCTCTAGAAAAAAACTTGAGTTTGTCCATAGAGACTTCAGAGAATGCATAGCGGCACGCCAAAGAGCCGGAGGAGCGTGTGCCGGTGCGGGGTGGGCAGGGGGGAGAGCTTCCCTGATGGTGCGGGCGTGGAGCGTGAGACGGGCGAGAGCGTCTTGTCATTGAAAAAGGCAAAACGTGAGGCGGCGGCACAGCGCCGCCCGGCCAAAACCACGCGGAAAACCGCGTTTTTTTTCGTGAAACGCCGGGTCGTATGGTGTGCAACGCGAAACGCTTAACACGGAAAATGCTCCAGACTCAGGACGCATTATGTTTTTTGAGGGGGAAGAAACCTCTTTGCTTTGTTGTCGATGCCCGTAAGGCCTTATGGCCTAACAGGCACGGCCCTGCGGGCCGCCTTTCGGTCGCCGCCGGCGCGAGAGCGGGTTTCCCTTCCCCCCCAAGCCCCCATCCCTT
>DXFI01000292.1 GCA_019114565.1 Candidatus Desulfovibrio intestinigallinarum
AAGGCCCGCATCGGGCACTTTGTGGAAGCCCGCATTCTTGAAGCCATGGGCGTGGACTACATTGACGAAAGCGAAGTGCTGACGCCCGCCGACGACAAGTATCACATCAATAAGCGCGAATTTACGGTGCCCTTCGTGTGCGGCTGCCGCAATCTAGGTGAAGCCCTGCGCCGCATTGCCGAAGGCGCGGCCATGATCCGCACCAAGGGCGAACCCGGCACCGGCAACGTCATCGAAGCCGTGCGCCATTGCCGTCAGGTGCTGGACGACATCCGCCGCCTGTGCTGCCTGCCCGAAGACGAAGTGGCCAACTACGCCAAGGAAATCGGTGCGCCGCTGGAAGTCTGCATGCTGGTGCGCAAGGAAGGTCGTCTGCCGGTGGTGAACTTCGCCGCGGGCGGCATTGCGACCCCCGCCGACGCCGCCATGATGATGCAGCTCGGCTGCGACGGTGTATTTGTGGGCTCGGGCATCTTCAAGTCCGGCGATCCCGCCAAGCGCGCCAAGGCCATCGTGCAGGCCGTGACCAACTACAATGACTACAAGCTGCTGGCCGAAATCTCCAAGGATCTGGGCGAGCCCATGGTCGGCATCGACATTTCCACCATTCCGGCTGCCGAACGCATGCAGGAACGGGGCTGGTAGAAATGGCGCTCATCGGCGTTCTGGCATTGCAGGGGGCCTTCCGCGAACATGCGCGAGCCCTGACCTCTCTGGGGGCGGACGTGCGCGAACTGCGCCAGCTGCCGCACCTTGACGGTATCGACGGGCTTGTCATTCCCGGGGGCGAAAGCACCACCATCGGCAAGCTGCTGGTGGATCTCGGCATGATGGAACCTCTGCGGCAGCGTATTCTCGACGGCATGCCGGTCTACGGCAGCTGCGCCGGGCTGATCCTGCTCTGCAAGGATATTGAAGACTCTGAACAGCCGCGTCTGGGCGTTCTGGATGCCACCGTGCGCCGTAATGCCTTCGGCCGTCAGGTGGACAGCTTCGAGACTTCCCTGCCGGTCAAGGGGCTGAACGAACCCGTTCAGGGCGTGTTCATCCGTGCCCCGCTGATCACGCGCGTGGGCGCCGACGTCGATGTGCTGGCCCGTGTGGACATGGCTCCCCACGGCGGCACAGGTGAAGAAATCGTGGCCGTCCGGCAGGGCCGGATTCTGGCCACGTCCTTCCATCCCGAACTGACGCCGGACACGCGCCTGCATCGCTACTTTCTGGATATGATCGCCTAGGGGCGGTCGGATGATGACGAAATGACCGGGGGAAGGGCACCCCTTTGCGCGCGAGCCAAAGGGGTTCCCCTTCCCCCAGAAAAATTACGCTACAAGGCCTGAAGCCGGGCGCGCAGCAGCGCCGCCTTTGCCTTACCGATGCCCGGCAGGGACTGCAATTCCTTTTCATCCGCGGCGCGCATGGCCTCGATGCTGCCGAAGTGCTCCCAGAGCATGCGCGCCGTTGCGGGGCCGATGCCCGGCAGACGCATAAGCTCGCCGGAAAGGGCCGCGCCGCCGCGCGCCTTACGATGCCGTCCGATGGCAAAACGATGCGTGGTATCGCGTACATGCTGTAGAAAGAGCAGTTCCGGGCAGCCTTCCCGCAACGGCAGCGGATTGCTGCGATTGGGGAGAAAAATGCGGTCCGCCACGTTACCGGCGCGACGGTCGGCATGCCCCTGCTCATCGCGCGCCTTGGCAATACCGGCAATGGCGAACAAATCCTTCTGCCCTGCCTCTTCCAGCGCCCTGCCGATGGCGGCCAGCTGACCGCGCCCGCCGTCCACCAGCAGCAGATCCGGCCACGGCGGGCCGCTTTCCAGACGCCGCAGCATCCAGTCATGCAGAGTTCCGTAGTCGTCGCCGCCGTCGGGCATGGCATAGCTGCGATAGGCAGGGGGCAGGGGACGGGCATCCTCAAAGACAACCACGCCCGCTCGCGTCTGCCTGCCGCCGGTATGAGAAATGTCCACGCATTCGATACGGCGCGGCGGCCCGGACAGATGCAGGGCCCGGGCGAGACGTTCCAGCAGGGGGGCCTCTTCCCGACTTTCCCGACGCCGGGCTTCTTCCCGGGCGTTGGACTGGGCCACGTCCACCAGCTGATTGTCGGCGGCATGCTGCGGCGCGACAATACGCACAGAGCCGTTGCGGCGCTCGCTCAGGGTCTGCTCCAGCAGAAGACGTTCCCCCGGTTCGGACGCGCCGTCTTCCGCCGCTTCCTCGTCGCTGCCATCCGGCGGCAGCCACGGCAGCAGAATACGCGGCGGCGGCATGGCCTGCGCGTAATACTGCCCCAGAAACGACCAGAGCAGCTCCGGCGCATCTTCAAAAGCCAGCCCCGGCCAGTAAAAGGCGCGCCCGTCCGTAACCGCACCGCCGCGTACGAAGATGATGCCCAGAGCAAGCCCCCGTTCGGCAGGGAAAATACCGAGAGCATCCATGTCGCCGCCGCCGGGCAGGACTGCCGCCTGCCGCTCCACCGTGCGCTCCACGGCGCGAATCTGATCGCGCAGCCGGGCGGCGTTTTCAAACTCCAGCGCTTCCGCGGCCTGCTCCATCTCGGCATGCAGACGCTCTGTCAGAGCGTCGGATTTGCCTTCCAGCAGCTCGATAATTTTTTTGACGGATTCGTGATAGGCTTCGGGCGTGATCAGCCCCATGCAGGGCGCGGGACATTGCCCCATGTGATGATACAGGCAGGGACGCACACGGTTGCGCATGGCCTTGTCGGAACAGCGCCGCAGGGCAAAGGCACGATGCAGCAGCTTCCACGTTTCCCGGGCGGAAAGCGCCGAAGTAAAGGGGCCGAAGTAGCGCGCGCCGTCCTTGCGGGCCTGCCGCACCACTTCCAGACGCGGGAAGGAATGCCGGATATTGATGCGGAACAGCGCATACTGCTTGTCGTCGCGCAGCACGATATTGTAGTGCGGACGGTAGCGCTTGATCAGCCCGGCTTCCAGCAGCAGGGCTTCCTTTTCCGTGGTCGTGGTCAGATACTCCAGCGACACGGCATGCGCCAGCATGGCGCGGGTCTTGGCAGGCAGGCCCTCGGGACGAAAATAGGAGAGAACACGGCGGCGAAGGATGCGGGCCTTGCCCACGTAGATGACCTGTCCGCGGGCATCCTTGTAAAGATAGACTCCCGGCGAAAGAGGAATGGAGGAAGGCTCCGGGCGTTCC
This sequence comes from Candidatus Desulfovibrio intestinigallinarum, assembly GCA_019114565.1. Lineage (GTDB taxonomy): Bacteria > Desulfobacterota > Desulfovibrionia > Desulfovibrionales > Desulfovibrionaceae > Desulfovibrio > Desulfovibrio intestinigallinarum. Next base: position 3,183 of record DXFI01000292.1, read on the forward strand.
ATGCTACTTCCTGAGGGCGTCGCGCTCGGCAATGGCCTCCTGCAGTTCTTCCCGGGCTTCCCGGAGCTTGCGTTCCCGCTTGGCGATCTTGTCCGCCTTGCCGGTCGCCTGCGCTTCCCGGAGTTCCAGCTCCTGCTCGGCCACTTCGGCCCGCTTTTCCTGCACGCGCATTTCCGCCTTGCCGAGCAGCGAGTCATCCCGGCACCAGCGCCGAACCTCGCTCAGAGCCGTTTCCAGCCCCGCAAGGGCCGCGTCGTTACCCTGCTGTTTGGCGGCGGCTATCTTAGCCTGAATATGCGCTTCCTTGGACGCGCAGCCGGAGGCGGCTTCCGCGCCGGCGGCAGGCATAAGAACGAGAAGACCGGCAAGAGTAAGAAGAACAGAACGCTGCATGATGCCTCCTGAAGATGGTTGAAGCGTTTTCATCTGGCTTAACGCCGGGATACGCCTCCCGCCCCGGCGGCGGCGCACGAATATGACCGGAGTATCTTCCCCCTCAAAAAAAGCGATGCCTTCCGCTCCCGGAGCATTTTCAGTTTGAGCCGCGTTGCATTTCAAACCATACGGCCTGTCGTTTCGCGAAAAAAGTGTCGTTCCGCTCGCTTCGGGCCGGGCGGCGCTGGACCGCCGCCTCGCGTTTCACCTTTTTCAACGTTGAACAGCTCTAAAAATTATAGGCATAGAAGAAATTGATATTCCAGGCATCGCGCACATCGTCGCGATAGCCGTTCATGCGGCTGTTCCCCCAGACGCTGCTGCTCTTGTCCAGCCACAGGGCCATATAGGCGGCCTCGATACCGACGGTCATATTTTCGTAAATCTTTGTGTAGCTGGACAGGCCCACTTCCAGAGCCACGTCCCGGGTGGTGAGGTACAGGCCTTCCATACCGGAGACGCCGAACGAACCGCTGTTGGCTCCCAGCCCCTCGCTGCTCAGCCAGCGCGCCATGCCGGGGCTGTTGGTGCCGCCGATGACATTGACACGCAGACTCTGCTTCACGTCCTCGATGACGGAAATATCCTTGAGGCGCAGCCCCACGCCCCACGTTCCGGCCATGCTCCAGCCCACGGCGCATTCCCGGCCGATATTCGGATTTCCGGAAAAGGCAAAATGAGAAAAGTCGTTGTCGCTGCCGCTCAGAGAAAGCACGGGCAGGCGCTCCGAGCCGTCGCCCCGGTTGCCGTTGTCGCCGGAAGCGTACCAGCCGTAAATGCCGGGGGTCACCCAGTCCAGCTTGTACTCGGCCAGCAGCGAAGCTATCCAGCCGCGACGGGCGGCAGAGGCATCGTCATGCCGCACGCTGCCGTACACGGCATCCCACGCCAGACGGAAGGGGTCCCAGAGAACAAGCTCGCCAGTCAGACCGGCCCACCAGACATTCCCCCAGGACGAAAGACGCTCGCGGTGCGACGCGCCGCCTACGGGCAGCATGCCGCCCCGATACATGTCGAAGGAAGCGCCGTAACGGCCGGAGCCGCTCTCGCTGCGGAAGGTATTGGGGCCGATCATGCCGTACACGGCCCACGGCGTGAGGTTTACACCCTCAAGACGCAGGGGCAGCACCAGACCGAACAAATCCATGTTGTCCAGCAGAGAGGCCCTGACGCCGTTACGGCTCCCCTCTGTGACTCCGGCAAAGTTGTCGTTGTAGGGGCGGGCCCAGAAGGCGGTGAGATCGGCAGACTCGGCAAGATGCGCCGTCAGGCTGATCGCCGCCACGTCATCGGCCAGCACCTGCGAACCGGCGGTCATGCCCGGCAACTCCAGCGGCTGAATCCCCATGCGAACCTGAATGTCCGCCCCGGGAATCATCCAGTCGAGATAGGCATGCTTGACTTCGACGACAGTGCCGTCCGCGCCCATAGCCGCACCGTCGACGCCGCGTCCCCAGATCTGATCGCCGATTTCCAGCGCCAGCGTACCGGAAAGAGCCTCGGAAGCCACAGCCTCCAGCTGCAGGCGCAGACGCTGACGCGCCTCGAAGTTGTCTTCCTGCTGCACGCCGTAACCATAGGAACCGGAACCGCCGGTAAAAGCGCCGTGCTGCCCGTAATCAAAATTCATCAGCCACTGTCCCCTGGCCTTGAAATCGACGGCGGCGGCAGGGACGGAAGCGGACAGCAGCAGGGCGGCGGTCAGAAGGAGAAGGGACAGTTTTTTCATGGCGGCTCCGGGAAACAGGGGAGCGCACGGGCGCTCCCCTGTCAGAAAAGAATTACAGGTTGGCCGCGTACCAGTCGCCGGCCAGTCTCAGCCCCTGACGCACGTCAAAGGCGGGCTCATAGCCCAGCAGGGTACGGGCGCGGGTGATGTCCGCCAGCGAATGACGCACGTCCCCGGCGCGGAAGTCGCGGTGCGTGGCCGTGGCCGACGCGACCTCCGGCTTGTGCCGGACGACTTCTTCCTTGATCAGCTCAAAGAGCTCGTTCAGCGTGGTGCGCTGGCCGAAAGCCACATTGTAAACTTTATTGCGGGCATCGCCAGCGGCAAAGCTGGCCAGCAGATTGGCCTGCACCACGTTGTCAATATAGCAGAAGTCCCGGCTGGTTTCGCCGTCGCCGTTGACAAAGACTGTTTCGCCCTTGATCAGACTGGCAAACCACTGGGGGATGACGGCGGCATACGCGCCGTAGGGGTCCTGGCGCTGCCCGAACACGTTGAAATAACGCAGGCCGACGGTGGTAATGCCGTAGCAGCGGGCAAAGACGTCGGCATACAGTTCATTGACGTACTTGGTGACGGCATAGGGCGAAAGCGGGCTGCCGATCTTGTCTTCCACCTTGGGCAGCTCGGGCGAATCGCCGTAGGTGGAGGAAGAGGCCGCGTAGACGAAGCTCTCGACTCCGGCGTCGCGGGCGGCGACCAGCATGTTGACGAAACCGTCGATGTTGCAGCCGTTGGTAAGCAGCGGGTCGTCGATGGAACGGGGGACCGAGCCCAGCGCGGCCTCATGCAGCACATGCTGCACGCCGTCGCACGCCTTATGGCAGGTATCCAGATCGCGGATATCGCCTTCAATGAAGGTAAAGCGCTGCCACGCCTCTTCGCCCACGATGGCCCGCACCATATCAAGGTTTTTCTGATAACCGGTCAGGAAGTTGTCGAGGCCGACCACCGTCTGCCCGAGGGTCAGCAGATGCTCCAGCAGGTTGGAGCCGATGAAGCCGGCAACGCCCGTCACAAGCCAGCGGGAAGGTCTGGCCTGCATGGTGGCGCAGAGATCGGAATAGGCGCTCATAGCGTTCTCCGTCAAAGTTTGCTGTTGGATGACACGGGAACCGTGTTCCGCGTTTTTTACGTCAGGGAGGGGCGTCTGTCAAAAGCCGGTGCGCCCGGTGGAAAAAGGGACTTTTCAGGCGTGCGCCTACCTGCTATAGCGATGACAAGACAGGAAGAGCGCCGCCGCTGTCGCGCCGTTCCTGTCCCGCGCCGAAAGCGGCTGTTCTCTCCCGCAATCCTGCATCCCAACATGAAGGAACCCGTTCCGGGGCGCAGTACGTTTCCCGGAAGGAGGCTTTGTCACTGTGAAAGTCCTTGTTCTCGGCAATCAGGGCCGCTCCACGGCTAATTTCTGGACAGTGCTGGCACGTCGGATGCTGCAGGACGGACATGACGTCGTCTTTGCCATACCGCCCGGCGATCCGCAGGCGGACGCCGCCCTGCGCGGCATAAGCCATGACCATAAGGTCACCGGCGCGCCGCGCGTCGTGCATTATCCTCTGGAACGCAAGGGGCTGAATCCCCTGCAGGATGCCCGCAGCCTGCTCGCCCTGGTACGGCTGCTGCGTACGGAACGCCCCGACTATCTGTTTGCGACCACCATCAAGCCTGTCATTTACGGCTGTCTGGCCGCGCGCATCGCCCGCGTCCCCCATGCGTACGCCACCATTACCGGGCTGGGCTACGCCTTTGAAACCGACTCCCTGTTCAAACGCTGCATCAATAAACTGAGCGTGTTTCTTTATTCCCGGGCTCTGGCAAAGGTGGAGGGCGTCTTTTTTCAGAATCACGACGACGCAAACCTGTTCCGGCAATGCGGCATTCTGGCCTCCGACGCCCGCGTCCTGATGGCGCGCGGCACCGGCGTGGACGTGAGCCGCTTTGCTCCCCGCCCCCTGCCGCCGCTGCCTGCCGACGACGCCGCTCCGGGAGAAAAACGCATCGTATTCCTGCTGGTGGCGCGCCTGCTGGAAGCCAAGGGCCTTGAAGAATACGCCGAGGCCGCCCGTCTGCTGCGGGAACGGTATCCCGCGGCCGTCTTTCGTCTGCTGGGCCCCGCGGAAACCGGACTGGGCGGCGTCCCCCTGGAAACCGTGACGCGCTGGCAGGAGCAGGGGCTGATTGAGTACCTCGGCGAAACCCGCGATGTGCGCCCTCATGTGGCCGAGGCCCATGTGCTCGTGCTGCCGTCATGGCGGGAAGGCACGCCGACGGCCATTATGGAAGGCATGAGCATGGGACGCCCCGCCGTTGTTACCGACGTACCGGGCTGCCGCGAAGTGGTGCGCGACGGTGACAACGGCCTGCTGTGCCGCGTGCGCGATCCCCGCTCTCTGGCCGATGCGCTGGAACATTTCCTGAACCGACCTTCGGAAGTCGCCCGCATGGGCGCGGCCGGGCGACGTCTGGCGCTGGAAGAGTTCGACGCCGATGTGGTGGCCTCCGGCATTGTGCGCGATATGGGGCTGAAACCCCGTCGCTGATCCTTCGTCCCGCTCCAAGGAGCTTGTATGATCAGTTTCTACCGCATGGCCCTGTTGCAGGTGCTGGACATTCTCTGTCTGGTGGTCGCCCTGACCATTTCGGGCCTGACCACCATCGAACCCGGCCTGAACGTCTTTGACGACTACACCGGCGCTTCGCTGTTCACCGTTTTCTTCTACCTGCTGTTCTTCTACATTCTCGATGCCTACAGCGTCGGCATGGAAGACTTCAAGGAAACCTGCGGCCGTGTGCTGGTGGCCTGCGTTCTGGCCATCATCAGTTCCGCAACGGCCTCCTATTCCTTTGATCACTGGCGCTTCGACAGGGAAACGGCCCTGCTGCTCTTCTGCCTGTCCATGCTCTTCTGTCTGGGCTGGCGCTTCCTCTACTACCTCAATGCCGACAAGGTGACGCATCCGCTGCGCGTTCTGTTCATCGGCGTGGACAGGGCAGGCAAGGTGCGTCAGATGCTGGCGGAAAGTCTGCCCAAGGCAACAATTCTCGGCTATGTGGGCGAGCCCGGCCAGGCCCCTGACGCCGGCCCCTGCCTCGGCGCTCCCTTTCAGGCCCTGTCCATTGCGCGGGAAAAGGGCGCGACCATCATCGTGCTGCTCCCCGACGCGCCCATTGACGACGACATTGCCCGCGATCTCCTTGACGCCAAGCTGCGCGGCGCCATGATTGTGGACATCCGCGCCTTTTACGAACATGTGGCGCACCGCCTGCCCATCGGCCTCATCACCGACGAGTGGCTGTTGCAGTCCGAGGGCTTCTCCCTCAATACGCGAGGCTCCCTGCGCCGCCTCAAGCGCGCGCTGGACGTGATGATCTCCCTGCTGCTGCTCATTCCCGCCGGGCCGGTCATGCTGATTACAGCGCTGCTGATCCGGCTGGAATCCCCCGGCCCCGTCATCTACACCCAGAGCCGCGTCGGCCTGTTTGAAAAGGAATTCACGGTCTACAAATTCCGCTCCATGCGTACCGATGCGGAAAAGAACGGAGCCGTCTGGGCTAAGGCGCATGACGACCGCGTAACGCGCGTGGGCCGCATCATCCGCAAGGTGCGCATCGACGAACTGCCCCAGATCTGGAACATCCTCAAGGGCGATATGAGCTTCATCGGGCCCCGTCCCGAGCGCATGACCTTTGTGCGTCAGCTCAAGGAAAGCATCCCCTACTACGGCATGCGCCACATGGTGAAGCCCGGCCTCACCGGCTGGGCGCAGGTCTGCTACCCCTACGGGGCTTCGGAAGACGACGCCCGCCGCAAGCTGGAGTACGATCTCTATTACATCAAGAATATGTCCATCCTGCTGGATATCCACATCATCTTCAAGACCGTGGGCGTGGTTCTCTTCCCCAAGGGCGCCCGCTAGAGCGCGTCAACGCTATCACAGCTTATTTAGGGGGAAGGGAACCCCCTCTGCTCGCGCGAGAGGTGTTTCCCTTCCCCCTGGTCCCCATCCCTTCCCCAGCGCGCTTTTACTGGAGCGTTTCAACTTTGAAAATTGAAAATGCTCTGGAAGACCGAAAACCCTTCGGGCACAAAAAAGCCCTCCTTCCCCGGAAGGAGGGCTTTTTTGTGCCCGACCGGGAAAATTTGTCCTGCCGGCAGGGGAAGCGTTCTCGCACGAAACATTTTTAAAAAAAGCAATAACTACCTTATGTTAAAATAAAAGACAAAGCCTCACCCCCTCTGGCACGGCTTGTGCTTGTTAAGGGCAGGCCTGGCAGAACTTGCCGGGGCTTTTCGCCTTCGTGGGGAGGGCGACATTCTTTTCGGCGAGGAGCATATATGAATTCTTCTCTTTTTATCGGCGCTACGGGCCTGAAGGGTCTTTCGCAGGGGATGGGCGTCATCGGCAACAACCTTGCGAACGTGAGCACCTACGGCTTCAAGCAGCAGAATATTCAGTATTCGGACCTGATTTATTCTTCCCAGGGCAATCTCGGCAGCGGCTGGGGCTCGCAGGAAGACTCCTTCGTAACCACCGGCGAAATCGGCCACGGCATGGCCGTCGACTCGGTGCGGAGCTTCTTCCTTCAGGGAAGCATTGAAAGCACCAATACGGTGTCGGACCTGGCGCTCAACGGCAAGGGCTTTTTCCAGGTCACGGATGAGTACGGCGAAGAGTTTTATACGCGTACCGGCGACTTCATTCTGGATCAGGAAGGCTTCATGACCACGCCCACGGGTATGAATCTCATGGGCTACCAGTACGACGAAAACGGCAATCTCGGCGGACTGGCAAAGATTCAGCTGGATCGCTTCGGCACGATCCCGGCAAAGGCCACGTCCTCCGTCAACTTCCAGATGAACCTCGGCAGCGTCGAAGATAATACCGTTGACGGCGACAATCCCTATTTTTCCCTGTTGACCACGTATAATGCCACGGCCAAGCCGCCCCTGGCCGGCAACGCCACCAGCTATCAGCAGAGCGTGACCGTCTATGATGCCGAAGGCAACAAGCACACTCTGACGGCCTACTTCGACGGCGCGCCCTCTTCCGACAATTCCAAGCGTCAGGTGGAGTTCCTGCTTGCACTGGATCAGGAAACCGCAAGCGAAAACCCCGGCGACGGTCTGGTGATGAGCGGCGTCCTTACCTTCGACTCCGCGGGCAAGCTGCAGGGCATGTCGGCCTTTGTGCCCGGCGAAGCCGGAAGCCAGGATCTTTCCCAGTGGCAGGCGGCCACGGCAGTCGGCGGCGGCTTCCAGTGCGAGATTAACGGCTCGCCGGTGACGATTGATTTCGGCCTCGGCAATGCCACCGCCGCGGGCGGCGCGGCCACAGCCGCCGAAGTGGGCACCGATGCGACGCTGCTCGGCGGCCTTACCGGAGAGGCGCTGCCCTCCTCTTCCACGGCCTTTGCCGGCGACCCCACCGGCAAGATTTCTCAGGACGGCTACGCCGAAGGCCAGATGAGCTATTACGATATCGACGAAAACGGCGATATCATCGGTTACTACAGCAACGGCCAGAACCAGAAGCTCTGGCAGATTCCGGTATGCCGCTTCACCAGCGAAGACGGACTTTATCGTCAGGGCGGCAACCTTTACAGCGCCACCGAAGCCAGCGGCAATATGACAATGGGCGTTGCCGGCACGGAAAACTTCGGCACCATCAATTCCTACAGCCTTGAAATGTCCAATGTGGACATGGCGACGGAAATGGTTAATCTGATTGTCACGCAGCGCGGCTTCCAGTCCAACAGCAAGGTCATCACCACTGCGGACGAAATGCTGCGCAAGGCGATGGAGATCAAGCGGACATAGTTGCTCTTGCCACAGAGCGCCGCTTGCATGCGCGCCAGGGAGGAGAGGAAAGCCCTTTACAGGGGCACGAAGGCGTTCGCCTTCTCGTGCTCCGGGCTTTCCTCTTTTTTTTCGGCAGGCGCGCGGCCTTCCCCGCGCGCGGCCGCGCCCGCGCCTCTGCCCCGTCAACGCATCAGAGCGTTTCAACTTTGAAAAAGGTGAAACGCGAAGGCGGCAGCACAGCGCCGCCCGGCCCAAAGTGAGCGGAAAAACCGCGTTTTTTCCGCGAAACGACAGGCCGTATGGTTTGAAATGCACAGCATTTC
>DXFI01000293.1 GCA_019114565.1 Candidatus Desulfovibrio intestinigallinarum
CGTGCTCCGCAAGACCGGGCCGCGCATCAATGACTGGTATCCCTGGAAGATCCAGGCCCGGCTGGAGGGGGATACGCTGCGCCTGAAGCTGCCGCCCTTTCGCGAAATGGGCGTGCAGCCCGTGGGCAAGCCGCACGTGCTCGTTTCCTTTGAGCGTCCGGTGGCGCTCGCGGGGATGACGATCACCTCACCCGATGCGCGGGCGGAGGAAGTCTGGGTGTCCGTGGCGGACGACGAGGGGCTGGACGACGGCACGCTGTACCCCTGCCGCCGGCAGGATGACGGCTTCCGGGTCCCTGAACTGCCGCAGGGGGCACGGATCAACACCCTTCGCATCGTCCCTGCGGATGAAGATGTCGAAATGACGGCCACACTTGAAATTGCCGGGAGTGCTGCCCCATGAGTTCCACGGTCCTGGGTATTTCCGCCTACTATCATGACGCCGCCGCCGCGCTGCTCCGGGATGGGCGGATCGTTGCCGCCGCGCAGGAAGAACGGTTCACGCGCATCAAGGGGGACGCTTCCTTTCCCCATCACGCCATTGCCTACTGCCTTGCCGAGGCCGGCATTCGCCTTGACGACGTCGACAACATCGTTTTTTACGAGAATGTCCTCGAGAAGTTCGACCGGCTGATGCAGAGCCAGCTGTATGCCGCGCCCCGCGGGCTGCCGTTCTTTCTCCGGGCCATGCCCAAATGGCTGTCGCGCAATCTCTGGCTGGAACGGGAAATGTGCCGTGAAATGGGGATCGAGCGCCCCATCCAGTTCTGCGAGCACCATCTGTCGCACGCGGCCAGCGCCTTTTTTCCCTCGCCTTTCGAGGAGGCCGCCATCCTGACCCTTGACGGGGTTGGGGAATGGGCCACATCCACCATCGGCGTGGGACAGGGCAATCATATCGAGCTGCGGGAAGAGCAGCGCTTCCCCAATTCGCTGGGCCTGCTCTACTCTGCCTTCACCTATTTCACGGGATTCAAGATCAACAGCGGGGAATACAAGCTCATGGGCCTGGCTCCTTACGGCAAACCTCTCTACAGGCAGCGCATCCTCGACGAGATAGCGCACATCGACGAGAAGGGAGCCCTTACGCTGAATCAAAAATATTTCAACTTCATCGGTGGGCTGACCATGACCTCGCCCGCTTTTGAGGAGTTGTTCGACGGCCCGCCCCGCAAGCCCGAAAGCCTGATCACCCAGCGGGAGATGGACATTGCCGCCAGCATCCAGGCAGTGACGGAGGAAGCCGTACTGGCGGCCGCCGCTCATGCCCGCGACATTTCCGGCATGCGGCATCTGGTCATGGCGGGTGGCGTTGCGCTCAACGTGGTGGCCTGCGGTCTGCTGGCCCGGCGAAAGATCTTTGACCGCATCTGGGTGCAGCCGGCCTCCGGGGATGCCGGGGGCGCGCTGGGGGCGGCCTGCTGGCACTGGCACATGGTGCAGGGGCAACCCCGCCGGGCCCAGCCCGGCGACAGTATGCAGGGTTCCTTCCTCGGCCCGGCCATCCACCCCGTCGATGCGGAGGATGACGCCCTCTTGCGGCAGCTTGGCGCTGTATGGACCGAACTGGATGAAGAAACGCTGGCCGAACGCATCGCGGAGCTGATCGCTGAAGGACGCATCGTGGGGCTGGCGCGCGGGCGCATGGAATGGGGCCCGAGAGCGCTGGGGGCCCGCTCCATTCTCGGCGACGCCCGCAGCCCGAAAATGCAGGAGCACATGAATCTGAAGATAAAGTTCAGAGAAAGCTTTCGCCCCTTTGCGCCAATGGTGCTGAACGAATACCGCGACGAATGGTTTGAGACCACGCAGGAGAGCCCCTATATGCTGCTGGTCTCGCCGGTACGGGAAGACCGTCGGATAGAGCCGGGCGAAGAGGAACGACAGCTCTGGGGCATTGACCTGCTCAAGGTGCCCCGTTCGGAGATCCCCGCCGTGACGCATGTGGACTACTCGGCCCGGCTGCAAACCATCGACGCGGAGCGCAATCCCTTCATGCACAGGGTGCTTTCCCGCTTCATGGAGCGCACCGGCTGCCCCGTCATCATCAACACCTCCTTCAATGTGCGCAGCGAGCCCATCGTCTGCACCTGCGAGGATGCCTACCGCTGCTTCATGGTCACGGAAATGGATGCGCTGGTGGTGGGCAATCGCCTGCTGCTGAGGGAAGAACAGCGCTGCGGCGAGATGAGCCCCGAAGAACGGGCCGACTGGATGAGGAGGTTTCGCCTTGACTAGCTCAAACGCTTACATGCAGGCGCTCAGGATGCGCCTGTTCCGGGAAGATGTCCGCCGCAGCGCGGCCTTCGGCCAGATCATCGGCACGGCCGCCGGGCTGTACGGCTGGTTCGGCTATTTCATCGGGGAAACGCACTCCGACGGATTCTATCTGACGTTCTGTTTCGGCGGGGCGCTCATCCTGCTGGCGGGCATTGCCTGTCCCTTGTGCCTTGCCGGACCGGCGGCCCTGTTTCAGCGCGTCATGGGCAAGTTCGGGCATCTTGTCTTTTCGGCTCTGCTGGCCTGCATCTATCTTGTTCTGCTGACCCCGCTGGCCCGGTTGACGCATGCCGGGAGCGACGTTCCGGCCGTCCGCTGGGAGGACGGAGCGGGACGGATCTGCGGCTGGCAGCCCAAGCGGACCCGCACCCTCGTGCAGGATGGCGCGAACGGAAGAGGCCTGCTGGCGACGCTCGTCCAGGTGTTGCAGCACTTTGCCCGTCATGGACAATGGTTCCTCCTGCCGCTGCTCATTTTGCTGCTGTCCCTTGGCGTGCTGCTGTTCTTCGCCCAGACGTCGGTCATCGCCCCCTTTATTTATACGCTTTTTTAGGGCCTGTTGACGCTCTTCGCTGTCTGTTTGGGGGAAGGGGAACCCCTCGCTCTGCTGTCGATGCCCGTAAGGCTCCTGCGTCGCCTAACGGGCACGGCCCTGCGGGCCGCCTTTCGGTCGCCGCCGGCGCTGGCCCCATCCCTTCCCCAGCGCGCTTTTACCGGGGGAAGAGACAGAGGCGCGAGGCGATTCCCTCCTCCGAAAGCAAGCGGAGCGCATGCTGTTTTTTTATTATCAGTTAAAATTATTTGTAAAATTTATTTTTACCCCCTGGAGCGGACACATACGCATTCCAGCCGCCAAAAGCCCATTTCTTTGACGGTAGAGAACGACGGAAAAAGTATCCTGCGCTGCTGAATCGGCATGCCGAAAGCTGTTTTTTTCGTCAATGAGGCTACGGGAAAGAGATGTTTTGCGGAAGAGAAAAAATGATACTTTCAAAAAGAAGAAGGAAGCTCCATGCTCATTCCGTTGTTATCCTACGTGCTGGATCGTTTGCCGTTGGGCAATGCCCTGAAGGGCATCACTCCCGCCATGCTGAAGGACCTCATGCACAGAACGAACGCGCCGCGCTGGCATGAATACGCCATCCGGCAGCGGCAGTGGCGCCGTCATGCCTGTACGGCCTGCCCCTGGCTCTGCGGCGTCCTGCCGCGTGACGCGGCCGTCTTTGAACCGGGCTGCGGCAGCGCCGCCAATCTTCTCTGGCTGGGGCAAAAGGGCTTTCGCAGGCTGTCCGGTTCGGACATCTCGCCCGAAGCGCTGGAACTGGGCGTACAGCTGGCGGGCAGCCTGCATCTGCCGCTCGAGGTCTGGCATGACGACGCCCTGCACCCGACACGATTGCCGCAGCAGCTGGACGGCATCCTTTCCGTCAACTGGTTGTACCATATCCCCGGCGCGGATTTCGGCGATTTTTTGCGACGCTACGGGCCTGCCCTCAAACCGGGGGGCTATCTTGCCTGCGACATGGTAACGCGCCATTACGATCATGTGCCGGGCAATCAGTGGCATTCCCAGGACAGGGAGCTGCCCGAAGCGCAGCGCCGCCCCTCGGAATACACGCTGCGCCTCGATCCCGAAGAAGTACGGGAGCTGGCGGAGCGGCACGGCTTCCACCTTGTCCGTTCCACCTGCTTCGTGCTGAGCCGTCCGCAACGCGCCGTCTACCTCCTGCGGCGCGAGGCATAAGCACGAGGCGGGGAATGGGCAGGGTGGACAGCAAGTTTGCGGCAGCCTGATATGTCGGGCTGGTTTGTCCGTCACGGCCCTTGCAAGCGACATAAACACACATGTCATCTGCAAGGGCCGTGACGGAATTACATTTCGGACAGCAGTTTTTCCCCTTGTTCAAGAATCGAGGCAAACTTGGCCTTGAACGTATCCAGAGTTTGTTTTTGGGCGTCAATATTACCCTGATTTTCCTTGAGCAGGCGGATGGCCTCCTCGATGGGCTCCTTGGTGGCTTTCATCTTCATCTCCAGCTCTGTCACAAAGTAATTCTCGCAGTCATGCAGTTTTTCGGCAAGATTCTTTGAGACTTCGCTGGTAAAGGCGGGAACCATTTCTCTCATTTTGGATTTGGCTGCAGCGGCAAACTCGTTTTTGACCTTGTCCGCCGCGGACGTGTTGCTTGCAAGAGCCAAAAGCGCCGCTCCCAGCGTTGAGAGAATTGCCAGTCCCCAGCCGACGGGTCCTCCCAGGAGGGCTATGAAGCGCGAAGCCACGAAAACGGCAGCCGCGCCGGCGCCGCCGCCGACAATGGCGCCGCCGATCATGTCCGACATGAATTCTTCCAGTCCGACCTCCTGTCCGCCGGTGGGGATGGTCAGGTTCCTGTTGGGGATATTCATATCCAGATCGACGCGGATGGCTGCCAGCTGTTCGTCAAAGTCGTCTATCTGATATTGTATGGACTCTTTCAACTCGGCTATTTCCTGCCTGATTCTGTCCTTTAGGGCAATGTCGAAACTGTTAAATTCATCGTTCAGGCGGCTTGTGACGGCCTTTGCCAGAACTTGTACGGCTTTTTCCGTATCCTTCTTTTGAGAAAAAAAGCTTATTTCGATAGGCTGTGAGGAAATGCAGCCATCCATATCTTCCGTAATGAATTTTTCTATGAACGCCCTGCTCTCCAGTTCAAAATTTTTGTGAACCAGAGCGAACTTTTTCTGGATGTCCTGCTGGATGCGCTTCTTTTTCTCTTCCAGTTTTTCAAACTCTTTTTGCTTGTCAGCATATTTCCTTTCCAGATCGGCAACGTCCATGTCGAGCTTTTTGCGCAATTCAGGGATAAAATCATCTATCAGGGCACGGAGTTCGCCGCATGCTGTCTGCATGTTGTTGAAAAATTTTATCCGAAGGCGATCCCGCTCCACGACTTCGGCAAGCTTGCGTTCAAAATCCGCAAAACCCGAAGCCGCGTAAGCGTCGCTGTTGCTTTCCAGCCTGCCCTCAAGAGCCTGATAGGCGGAGAGAAAGAAGACGCCCTCCTGTCCGTAAGGCGTCCGGGGGGGCAGTTCCTTCAGGGCACGCGCCCTGATCTGCTCCCGGTCGCGCGCGGTGTTCAGCTGGTCGAAACGGTTCACAAGAAAAAACAGCGGGGCCTTGAATTTGTCCAGCTTGTCCACAAATTCCTTGTCGGCCTTGCCGAAGAGCTGCGTGGCATTGAGAACATGCAGAACCATATCCGCCTGCGGCACATAGGTATAGGTCGTTTCATCGCGGACAGTCGCCTCATTGAGGCCGGGCGAATCGATGATTTCCACATCGTTCTCGCAGAGTTCCAGCGGCCAGGAGAGCCGACAGCAGGCATACGGGCTTTCGGCGACGGCCTCGCTCTGCTCCTTGTCTTCCTCATCTTCGGGAATGACGAGGTACTTTTCCAGTTCGTTGCCGAGGTCATCGCTTTTGACGGTCATGTCGGGGATATTGCTCCGCCGGCTCCCGATATGCTGCACAACCTCAGGGGCCAGACCGGCAGGCAGCGCGCCTATCTGCTTTTTGAACGACAGAATGGCCTGCTTTTCCGTACCATAGACGATTTCCGTAATGACGGCCGTGCACGGTGTGGAATAGGCGGGAAGGATTTCCTCGCCAAGCAGCGCATTGATGAGCGTGCTCTTTCCCCGCTTGAATTCGCCCGCCACCAGGATCTTGAGTTTGGAGTTGGAGATTCTGCTGCTCAATTCCTGAAACACTTTTGCCCTGCCCGCAGATGCCTCCTCCGCTGTCTTTACCGGAGGGAACTGCGCGTCAAACTCCTCGGCTGCAACGGCGGCGGCATCCATGAAAGAACGAAAGCTTTCCTTTTTTTGCTTGTAGCGCTTGAGGCTCTGTTGCAGATCATCCATGCTATATGTGCCCATTACTGTTCTCCTCCTGTGTCCTGACGGCATCGTAGAGCGTTTTGGCTGTCTGAATGGCGCGATTCAGCTCTGCTTTTTGCGCCTCTCTTTCCGCCAGAGAGGCATTGACGGCAAGCCTGTCCCGGCGTTCCTGCAGCCACTGCATCCTGCTTTTTCTCATTATTTCAACAAGTTCCTGATATATAGCGTCGAGTTCCTTCCTGAACGTCATTGCCATGAGGGAACAACATTCCGAAATTTTCCTCATCTGGGCGGTCTGCTGCGCCCCGGCCCCCCGCAGGCAGCCCACGGCCAGCTGGGTGAGCTGGCTCTTGTACGGCTTTATGATATCCCAGATGATGCTTCCGCCCGGAAGGGATCGTATCTTTCCCTCGACAAGGTCTGCCCCGCGACTCAGAAGGTCTGCCACCAAGGGGTTGCCGCATATATCGTCCAGGTTCTTTTTGGTAACTGAAATCGTCATCGGCGGCAGGTTGAGTGATAGATCAATGTTCGGCGGTGTTCCGTACAGGGTTTCCAACTTGCGGGACAGCAAGGCAATATTCTGTTCCAGACTCGTTGCCACATGATGGCGCAGTTCTTCATGCAGCTGCTGAAACGCATCGGCGATCGCCTGACCGTCTCCGGGGCCTGAGGCCAGCGCGGACCCGAACGAGCGGATCTTTTTTCTGATAAGATCTTGCAATGCGTCTTTCTGTTCCCGTATGCTCAGTCTAAGTTCATCACCGACGACAAGTCCGTCATCCAGGGCCGCAATGGCCTCATCAAGCTGTCGCCGTGCTTCCTCGGTTGCCAGATCGGCCGCCTGATATCTGTCCTCCAGCAGCGCCATCACGCCGGCCATGATCGAGCCAAGGCGCTTGAGGATCATCCTTTGCTTCAGTGTGGCGAGGGAGGGCGAGTCGTGCCAGCCGGCAAAAAGCGTGCGAATGCGATCAAGACCGCAAACGATGTCCGGGCCGGCAGCGGCCGTCTGATCCGGCAGCAGCAGCGTCATGCCGGGGTAGAGCCTGTGCACCTTTTCTGCAATAAAAGCCAGCTGTTTTGCGTGATCCTTCTCCGGTACCATATCAAGGAACGAGACGCCGACCGCAAGCAACGGGATGGCTCTGTCCCTCATGTAAACATCGACAAAGGCTCGTTCGGTCAGACTCAGGGGCGCTGTGGCGGAAATCATGATGATGGCCGCATCCGCGTTTTCCAGGGCCTGATAGGTCATTTCCGCGGCCGTGGCGTCTATATCGTCCACGCCGGGAGTATCGATCAGCTCCATACCGTCTTTGAGCAGCGGAGATGGATAGTGAATCCGCAGGATCTCTCCGGGAGAATACAGCCTTTCGCCAATGGCGTATTCCTCAAGCGTCTGCGCGGACAGGGGAGTTACCCGCCCCCTGAACTCAAGCGCGGGCGTTTCTCCATAGACGATTTCCGTCAGGGAGCCTGTACTCGGAATGGCCCTTTCCGGCAGGAGATCCGCTTCAAGAAGCGCGTTGACAAAATGGGATTTGCCCCGCGAAAAGCCGCCCGCAATGCAAATGCGGAAATGCTGCCTTGCGGCCGCAGCTTCCAGCGATTCCAGGGCAGGCAACCTTTCCGGGGCGACTTCCGCCAAGAAATATCGGCAACGCGACAGGAGAGAGGCAGCGCCGCTGCACATACTCATACCGTTTCTTCCTTTTCCGTTTCTTCCTTTTCAGTAAAGGGAAGGCTGATTTGGGACTTCAGTTCCCTGATTTCCGTATCCACAGACCGCAGGGCTTCAATCTTTCTGTCCAGAAAAACTTTTACCTCCTGAATGGCGCGCTGTCGTTCCTCGATGCTCTGATTATGCTCTTTGATTTTTTGAATGCATTCTTTTTTTTGGGCTTCCACGCATGCAATGAGATGTTGACGGAATTTTTCCATACACATCAATGAGGATTCTTTGAGCTCTTTTTGTACATAAATTCTCAAGTCGTCTATGGAGATTGCTACTTTTTCTTCGAGCTCTATCTTTTGTATTGCTAATTTAGAAACATACTGTACTCCTAAAGGAGTAATACAGATACTGGCTTTCAATTGAAATTTTCTGTCAAGGGATATGTTTGTAAAGCTGCTGTTGCTGATGTTGATCTTTCCCCTCAGATCCTGCCCCATGGGCTTCTGGTCAGCCGTTGGTATGACATTGCCCAAGACTGACTCCAGTTTTTTGCATACCTGCTGAGATTTTGCCGCATAGTCCTGTGCAGCCTTTTCCACTGCCTGCTGCATGGGATTGATCAGGTATGTGTACGGTGCTGCTTCCAGTTCACTTTTATAAGAATTTATAACCTCGGCAAGGCCCGTTTTGCAGCATCTTTTTATGGCGGCGGTATCCGTGCACTGGTCAATACATTTGAAAAGGGCAGACTGAATCCGGGTTATAAGCTTGACGGCATCTTCCTGTGCCTGAATGTTGATTTCCCGCATCTGCTGATCAAATTCGCTGAGGATGCGTTTTTCCCATGTCGCCCACTTGTCGGAGTCCTCGGGGATGACCATTGCCTGATACTCGGCGATCTTCCGGTCGAACTCTTGCTTTTTCCGGGAGAATTCGCCGGTGATGTCCTCCACCATCTTGTTGATCATGGCGGATGCCTTGAAGCTCTGGATCATTTTGCGGTTGCTTTCCAGGGCCTGCCTGATTCCGGCGCGGAACTGGCGGAATTCCTCCAGCGCGCCCCGTTCTTCACTCTTGCCCTCCAGCTCCTCCAGAGCCTTGTACGCGGAGACGAATGCAAACTGGCATTCATGCCCGAATCTGCTGCTGAGACGCTGCCGGAAATGTCTGCGCATGCGCGGCACTTCCCTGGGGGGGAACTGATCCTTGCGTGTGCCGATAAAGATGCAGTTGGCCGCCTCCGGGCCTGCGATCTCCGTCACTTCTTCCAGCAAATCCTTGCTCAGGGCCTTGTCCAGACCGGTCAGCACCAGCAGGGCGTCGCTTTGCTGTCCGGCACTGCGGGCCACTTCCGTATGGCGGGGGTTCTGCGAGCCGATGCCGGGGGTATCTATGATGCAAAGACCGTTGGACAGCACCTCAATGGGCGATTCCCAGAGCACCTCGTCAATTTCCCGCGCCTTTTCTTCCTCTGCCGTCATTGCGCGCAGAAATCCCCGCTTTGCTTCCGCATCCAGCAGGATATCGCCGCTGTCCCCGGTACGCATCTGCCGACGGGTGTTGTTGGAAAAGAAGACGGTGATGTTTTCTTTGGGGGCATACCTGATGACGGTTTTGCTGCAGGTCGTGCCTTGCAGCACATCCTCAATCAGAAATCTTTGTTCCAGCATGGCATTGATGAAGGTGCTTTTGCCGCAGGAAAATTCGCCCATGATGCAGACATAGAGATGCTTGTCGGCAAGGCGTCTGGCGATTTCCTGATTCGCCATGCTCGCCGGTTCCAGCAGCCGGGCCACCTCTCGGGGGGACAAGACATTGTCGCGGATGAGGTGTTCTGAAATTTCTTCAAGAATGTCAGAAACATATTTGATAGCGTCAAGCAGCTTGACGCTCTGCGGGTCGCCGAGGCAATCCCTGTGCTCCGCGCTGAGAATTTCGCGGGTCAGGGAATTGGCTTGGTCAAAATTGTGCAAGGCATGCGGCTGTGCTGTTTGGTGATAGAGCGCCAAAGGAAGAGGCGTCCCCATGATGGTCTCGCACAGGGAGGCAATGTTTTCGAGGGCAACCGTGGTGTCTTTCCGTGAAAGGGAGACGGATTGCAGGGAATCCGCGGTCTTGATGATGTAACGTGCCTTGAATTTGTCCTGTTCGCAAAACACTTTCTGCAAACCTGAGAAGGGGATAACGACTGTT
>DXFI01000294.1 GCA_019114565.1 Candidatus Desulfovibrio intestinigallinarum
AAGGGATAGGGGGCTTGGGGGGAAGGGAAAAACCTCTCGCGCCAGCAGAGGGGTTTCCCTTCCCCCCTCAATCCCAATATCCCCTTACAGAATACCGTGCAGCGGGCCGCCGGGGGCAGCCAGCGCGTCCACGCGGCGTTCGACCTCGGGGTCTTCTTCCAGCGCCGGGGCATGGAAGGGCTTGGTGCGGGCGTCGATAATAAGCGGCGCTTCGCAGGTCCAGTGCCGGGCATGGGTTGCGGCATGCGCGCCGTAGACATCCGCGGCGGGATCGGAACGGGTAAAGGTCACCCAGAGGAAGTTATCGAAGGAGGCCGCCGCAAAGGCGGCGTCATCGACCACAACCACCAGCGGGAAGGATTCGCGGGCCTCCCAGGAGCCGAGGGCCTGCGCAAGGGCTTCCATGCGCGCGTCCCCCTGCCCGCGCGGGCTGTCGTTGCGCGGGCCGCGCAGCGCGACGATGCCGGGGGCCACCACATGCAGATCGCCGAAACCGTCCGGCAGGGACGGCAGCGCGCCGGGCTCCGTGCCGAGACGACGGCGGGCATCGCCCACAGCGGCCCATACCAGCTTGGAACCTTCATGCAGCCCCAGCCCCGTATAATCGAGCGTATCCGTGGTTCCGTGCGTGAAGAAATGCAGGTCGCGGGCAAAGTCCGTGCGTTCCAGCACATGCCGGAAAAAGGCGGACACGTCGCGGGCATGCAGCCCGGGCGCGTCCTCGTGCGCGGCAATGACAAGATACTTGGCAAGCGCCGTCTGCGTGGTTCCCAGCAGATGCAGCGCGGCCGTCAGCACTTCGCGCGGCCGCCGCACGGCCTCGTAGGGCGTGTAGCGTTCGCTGCCCAGCGCCAGAAGCAGAGGATGCACGCCCGCGGCATCCACGGCATGCACCTCGCGCACGCCCGCAAAGACCTGCGGCACCATGCAGCCCGTCAGCTCATGGATGAAATCGCCAAAGACCGTGTCTTCCTGCGGCGGCCGTCCGACCGCCGTAAAGGGCCAGATGGCGTCGGCCCGATGCCGCACGCCCTCGACCTTCAGCACGGGGAAGTCATGGGCAAGGCTGTAATAGCCTACGTGATCGCCGAACGGCCCCTCGGGCTTCAGCTCCGGCAGCACATGCCCCCACAGGCAGAAATCCGCCTCGGCCGCCACGGGCAGTTCAAAGCCCGGCACCGGAGCCATGTCCACGCGCCGTCCCCCCAGCAGACCGGCAAAACGCAGTTCCGAGAGTCCCTCGGGCAGCGGCATGACGGCGGAAACCGTCAGCGACGGCGGCCCGCCCACAAAAATCATGACCGGCAGCGGCCTGCCCTGCTCCAGCGCCGCCGCATGATGCACGCCGATGCCCCGGTGAATCTGATAATGCAGCCCCACTTCATCGGGCGCATAGGCGTTGCCGCCGAGCTGTACCCGGTACATGCCCAGATTGGAGGCATCCAGACCGGGGCGGCGCGGGTCTTCCGAATAGACCAGCGGCAGGGTGATGAAGGGGCCGCCGTCCTGCGGCCAGCAGACCAGCTGCGGCAGATCCGCCACGGCGCAGGCATGCTCCAGCACCGGGGCCTGTTTGACCCGTCGCGGCTGCATGTGCGTCACTGCGGGCAGCAGCCCCAGCGAGCGCAGGGGATGGCGCAGAGCATCCGCCGGATCGGCCTTGGCGGCCAGAACGCCCTCCACCGCTTTCAGCGCATCCCGGAAAATGAAGTGCAGCCGCTCCCGCGTGCCGTACAGATTGCACAGCATGGGAAACGGCGATCCCTTTACCCGCGTAAACAGCAAGGCAGGCGCGCCCGCGCGAAAAGCCCGCCGCTGGATGGTCGCCAGCTCCAGATGCGCGTCAACTTCCGCGTCTATCCGCCGCAGCATGCCGTTACGCTCAAGGTCTTCCACGCACTGACGCAACGTCGTATAGCCCATAGCATCCCCGTCTGTCGTTTCCGTTTTCTCGCAATCAAACCATACGGCCTGTCGTTCCGCGAAAAAACGCGTTTTTCCGCTCACTTTGGGCCGGACGGCACTGTGCCGCCTCGCGTTCCACCTTTTCAAAGTTGAAACGCTCTAAATGCCATGCGCACACTGTTTTTCTATTTATTTTAAATAAATAGAAAAACAGTGTTAACAGCTCTAGCCCCTTTCAATGGGCGCAAGCGTGCGCCTGCCGTTCAGAACATCCATAAAGTCGCGGATGATGTCGGCATGATCAAAGGCCAGAGGCGAAGGAAGCGCATCAAGAGGGAAGAAGGCCGCGGACGCCGCGTCGTCCCCGGCGGCGGGAACGGCATCGGCGTCCACCTCGCCCACAAAAACAACCGTCATGGTATGAAAGCGGGGATCGCGATGCGGGCGGGAATAAACGCCCAGCACGCCTGCCAGCCGCACATCAAGGCCGGTTTCCTCGCGCATTTCCCGGCGCGCCGCATGCTCGACCTGCTCGCCTTCGTCGATAAAGCCGCCCGGCAGCGCATAGCCCAGCGGCGGATTTGCCCGCCGGATCAGCACAATACCCCGCGCCGGATCGTGAATAATCACGTCCGTCGTGGGGGCGGTGTTGGCAAACTGGGGAAAGCCCTTGCCGCAATGAGGACAAATCGTCGTCTTTTCCATGCCCCCTATGCTACGCCGGGAGCTTTTTTGCCGCAAGCCGCAGCTTGTTGGGGGCGGGGGAGATCGTT
>DXFI01000295.1 GCA_019114565.1 Candidatus Desulfovibrio intestinigallinarum
GGAAAAACCGCGCTTTTTCCGCGAAACGACAGGCCGTATGGTTTGAAATGCGAAGCATTTCAAACTGAAATTGCTCTAGAGCGTTTCACCTTTGAAAAAGGTGAAACGCGAGGCGGCGGCACAGCGCCGCCCGGCCCAAAGTGAGCGGAAAAACCGCGCTTTTTCCGCGAAACGACAGGCCGTATGGTTTGAAATGCGAAGCATTTCAAACTGAAATTGCTCTGTAAAGGAACAGACAAATGCACTACGGAAAATTGTACGGCGTGGGCATCGGCCCCGGCGATCCGCAGTATCTGACCCTGCGGGCCGCCGAAGTGCTGCGCGCCGCCGACGTCATCTTTACGGTGATTTCCCGCAATGCCGCCGACAGCGTTTCCCGGAATGTGGTGGAATCGCTGCATCCGCAGGGTGAAATACGCCTGCAGATGTTTACTATGTCGCGAGATCGGGAAGAGCGGGCCGCACAGGTGCGCGCCAATGCCGAAGCCATCATGTCGGAGCTGAAGGCCGGAAAAAACTGCGCCTTTGCCACGCTGGGCGATGCCATGACCTACAGCACCTTTGGCTATGTGCTGGAAATCATCCGCACGGAGCTGCCCGGCGTGGAAGTGGAGATCGTGCCGGGCATCACGTCCTTTGCCACGCTGGCCGCAAAGGCGGGAAAGGTCCTGGCGGAAAACGGCGAGAGTCTGCACGTCATCCCCTCGTTTCGCGCCGAGCAGGTCGAAAAGCTGGAATTCCCGGCAGGCTCCACGACCGTGCTCCTCAAGACCTATCGCAGCCGCGCGGCCCTGCTGGAGCGCCTGCGCCGGGAAAAGGATGTGGAGATTATCTACGGCGAACGCCTGACCATGCCGGGAGAAGCGCTGGAAAGCGAACCGGACGCCATTGCCCGCCGTCCCGAAGAGTATCTTTCCCTGATGCTGGTCAGAAAACGCTGAGTGTCCGGGGAGCTTCCGGGTGTTCTGAAAGGTAAAAACGCTCATCTCTCCGAAGAGTCGCACGTACGAAGGCAAAAAAAGGCCGCCGGGCATTATGTCCGGCGGCCTTTTGTGGCTTATGGGGAAATAGTTGTCTTACTTGGCGGGCACAACAGCGCCGTCATAGGTCTTGAGCATGAAGTCCCGCAGTTCGGGGCTGCGCAGGGCCTTGAGCAGTGCCTGGAGTTCGGGGCGGTTTTCGTCGCCCTGGCGCACGGCCACGATGTTGGCATAGGTGGCGGCGGCCAGAGAGTCGGCGGCTTCGGCGCGCAGGGCGTCCTTCACCTTGAGGCCCGCAAGGATGGCGTAGTTGCCGTTGATGACGGCAAGGTCGAGGTCGGGCAGGGAGCGGCCGAGCTGGGCGGCTTCGATTTCCTCGATTTTGACCTTGCGGGGATTCTTGACGATATCAAGACGGGTGGCGGTCAGGCCGGCGCCTTCCTTCAGGGTGATCAGGCCCATGTCCTGAAGGAGCAGCAGGGCGCGGGCTTCGTTGGTGGTGTCGTTGGGAACGCCGATGACAGCGCCGTCCTTCAGCTTGGAGAGGTCCTTGCACTTGCCCGCGTAGATGCCGAAGGGCTCATAATGCACCGTGCCCAGCGAGGTCAGCTTGGTGCCCTTTTCCTTGTTGAAGTCGTCCAGATAGGGCTTGTGCTGGAAGAAGTTGGCGTCCAGTTCCTTGTTGTCCAGCGCCACGTTGGGCAGCACATAGTCGGAATAGTCCACGATTTCCAGCGTGATGCCCTGCGGTTTGAGCAGCTTCTGCGCTTCCTGCAGCAGTTCGGCGTGCGGCGTCGGCGAAGCGCCTACGCGCAGAACGGTTTCCGCTTTAGCGGACAGGGACAGGCCCGCCGCAACGAGGCATGCGCACAGGGCAAAGAGAATCTTTTTCATCTTCCCGCTTCCTTTCGTTGATCATTGCTCTTTTTCCGGCTCCCCCTGACCGGACGTGTTCCATACGGCCTTGCCGCCGCAGGCGGGAAACGCGCAAGGGGAACGTTCCCTGACCTTTTCCGGTAAGGCGTGCCGTGCCTCTTCCAGTATATACAGAGGCGCTTGCCATTGTCCAATGGCAAGGCGATGCGGGAAGGTTTTCACAGCCGGAAAAAGCGGCTCTGCGGACAGGGCTGCGAAGCGTTTCAAACTGAAAATACTCTGAGGACGTACACGGAATCCCGGAGACGCCTGCCGCGAGGAACGCGACCGGGAAACCGCAGCGCATGATTTCTCAGAAAAAAGCGCGCTGGGGAAGGGAAGGGGGAAGGCATTCCGGGAATGCCTTTTCTCTGGAACAGATTTACGGACAGGAGTGGAACCGGGGGACGGTTGCCGCGAGGAAAGCGTCAGAGCCTGTCGCAAATAAATAGCGGGTTTTGGGGAAGATGGGGGAGTTTGAGGGGGAAGAAAACCCTTTTTGCCGCGAGCAAAAGGGGTTTCTTCCCCCTCAAAAAACGTAAGACCCTAGGCCGTTACAGGCGTGCGGGGGGCACGCAGGGCTGCGGGAACGATTTCGTCCAGCGTGGGATGGGCGAACATGACTTCATGCAGGCGTTCCACGGTGTAGCCTTCCTTGATCAGGAGCTGGGCGACGGTGACGAGGTGGGACACGCCGTGACCCACGGCGGCGATGCCCATGAGTTTGCCGTCGCTCCACACGGCTTTGACCATGCCCGCCGTGCCCGCATAGGCCTGGGCAATGGGGTTGATGGTCAGCGGAGCCTGAGAGACTTCCACGGCCTTGCCCTGAGCGAGGAGGGCCGTCGCCGTATCGCCCACGCGCATGAGTTCCACGCTGCCGTAGATGCAGGAGGGCACGGGGCCGGGCACATAGGCGCCCTGTTCCCTGCCGCAGATGCGGCGGGCCACGTAGGCCGCCTGATGCTCGGCGGCATGGGCCAGCAGGGTAACGCCGTTGACGTCGCCCACGGCGTACACATCGGGCGCGGCTTCGAGATTTTCGTTGACTTCCACGTAACCGCGGCGGTTGAGGCTGCAACCGGCCTTTTCGGCATCCAGACCGGCGGTGTTGGGCCTGCGGCCCACGGCCACCAGCGCCTTTGCGGCGGCGATGACGCGCCCGTCTTCCAGCGTCAGCTCGGCATGGCCGTCCACGGTACGCAGCGACGAGGCCTTGACGCCTTCCAGGCATTCAATGCCGTTTTTGGAGACGGCGCGCAGCATTTCCTTCGCAATGTCGGCATCTTCCAGCGGCGCGATGTGGGGCGCGGCTTCCACGACCGTGACCTTGCTGCCCATGGCGGCGAAGAAGTCGGCCATTTCAAGGCCGATGGCCCCCGCGCCGACAATGACAAGGCTTTCGGGAATGGCGGGAATTTGCAGCAGGTCGGTGCTGTCCAGCACGCAGTCGTGATCGGGCGTCAGGCCGGGGAAGGACGCGCTCGAAGAACCGCAGGCCAGAATAATGTGCGAGCAGGAGAGCGTGCGGGGGGCTTCGCCGGGAGCAGTGAACGCGACCTGTCCCTTGCCGAGCACCGTGCCGACGCCTTCCAGCAGGGTCACGCCCAGCCCGGCAAGGCTTTTGGCCAGGGTCTGGCTGCTGCCCTTGAGGAAGCGGCCAATGCGCGTCTGAAGGGCGGCGTAATCCACGGCAACGTCGCCGGAGAGCGTCTTCAGGCGCTTCTGGGCGCGCAGCTGCGCGCCGCAGGAGGTGGCGCCCAGCAGCATCTTGGTGGGAATGCAGCCGCAGTTGAGGCAGGTGCCGCCCCAGTGGGCGTTTTCGATAATGGCAACGGATTTACCGGCGGAAGCCAGTTCCTTGGCGGCGGCAGCGCCGCCGGGGCCGCCGCCGATGATGACGACATCGAACGTATCCATGATGAACCTCTGCTGTTGGGATGGAAATGTGAAGGGAAGCGCGGAGACGGAAAGCGCCTCCGCGCGTCAGTGTTCAGGAAATCAGGCTATTTGGCAATATCGGCCTTGAAGAGGAACTTGCGCGAGGCGGAGCGGTAGACGAGCAGCTCGCTTTCGGGCAGGGGTTCCAGACCCTGAAGGCCCGGAATCATGTCGGCCGTCACTGCGGCAATCTGATAGGGCATGGTGGGCTTGCCGGTGGCTTCGGCAAGCATGCTGGCGGCAGCGGCGGCGTCTTCACGACCCGGCCAGCGTTTGGCGTCGCCTTCGCCGGGAAGCGGCTGGGCCAGGAAGCGCACGATGCCGCCTTCGGAGGCGCTGACCAGTTCGGCGCTGGCGGCCAGTTCTTCCTTTGTCGGCGCGCCGCCATAGAGGGCGGCATGGGTTTCGGCGGAGCCGGCAAGGTTGAGAATGGCGGAGACGTTGCCGATGCCCAGCAGCGTCTTCAGCAGTTCGGGCTTGCGGCCGTCGCTTTGCACGACGACGTTGAGGCCGCCCTTGGAGAGGCGATCAACGAGCGTCACGAAATTTTCTTCCTGCCCGTCGGGGCAGCAGGAGGGGTACAGGCCGGAGATCTGGCCGTGCAGCAGATCGCTGCGCGTGACGCAGGCTTCCATGATGTGGCCGGAGAGAAGATAGGCGATGATTTCGCCGCTGCCCTGCTTGACGGTTTCGCCGTCGAAGAAGAGGGGGAATTCCACGCCTTCGGGATTGCGGTAGATGGCCTTGCGGTTGGTGCGGTAGAAGGTGTTGAATTCCTGGGCGTTTTCCTTGAAGTCAACGGTGCCGTACTCGATGTTGCGTTCAGCAAGGAAGGCCTTGACGATTTTGCAGCGGATGCAGTCGGGAGCGGTGTAGAGAGTAATGCTCATGAGATAATCTCCGGTCGGCGTCTGCCGGGCCGTCAGGCCGCGGCGACGTCGGTTGCGTTGGTTACTTTCTTTGCGTTGAAGGCGGGAAAGCGCCCGCCCGCGGCGGATGCCGGCAGGGGCGGACGAGGCCGGCGCGCCGGGGACACTGTCTCCGGCGCGCGGCGTCAGAAAAGTACGATATCGGGCCGGGGAGCTAGACGATCATGCTCCACCACGGAATGGCAACCAGCCCCACGAAGAATGCCGCCAGGACCATGCGCACGGCCAGAACCAGCGCCATGTCCTTGAAGTTGATGTAACCGCTGGAATAGAAGTAGAGGTACAGGGCATATTCGTAGGGGAAGATGATGTTGTCCAGACCATACTGGAAGGCATAGTACAGGATGCGGGGCTCCATGTTGAGCTCCATGCCCAGCGTGACCAGCGGCGTGGTGATGGTGGAGGTCGCCGCCAGAGGCGTAAGCAGGAAGTTCAGACCCGCGCCGACCCAGTAGGAAGCCACGCCGGTGGCGGTAGGGCCGTAGCCGTCCAGCAGGGGCAGAACGAGCCCGGCCAGCCAGTCCGTGACGCCGAGAGCGCCGCCGGCAGCGCCGATGCTCATGCAGCCCATGATAAAGAAGATGGGAGAGAAGTTGATGCTGGCGAGGCGCTTGTTGTCCATGAGGCTGACACCGGGAACAAAGGCCAGCGCGGTGATGAACATGAGGACACCGCCGGCGGAGAAGCCGTGCAGCTTGTCGGTGGCGAGCATGACGAGGGTGAAGATCAGCAGACAGGTGGCGCGCTTCTGTTCATCCGTCATGGGGCCGAGTTCGGCGTAGGCGCTTTCCACGGACGCCTTGAGCGTTTCCCTGGAGGCTCTGATACGCAGCACAACCAGCACAATGGCGATGGACATGACCAGATAGAGCATGCCGGGGACAAAGTTGTGAATGGCGTAATCCATCCACATGGTGTGCGTATTCATGACCTTGTCGGCCAGCGCCATGCCCATGACGAGGTCGCCCGCACCGGTAAGGTAGCAGAGCTTTGTGGAACCGACGGCCACGCAGGCGGCCAGCAGAACGGCCGTGGCTTCGCGGCTTCTGGCCTTGAAGTTCAGGGCGTCGCAGAGCGCGACGGCAATGGCGGTGAAGATGGCGGCCTTGCCCATGATGGAGGGCACAAGCGGCGCGATGATGGCCGCGCCGATGCCCAGACCGCACATGGCGCCCACGAAGCTGCCGCCCATGAGGCGGACGCTGGCCAGAGCAATGCGCTTGCCCAGCCCTGATGCGCCCATGATCTTGCCCAGCACGAAGCCGCCGATGGAGATGATGGCCACGTCGCCGAGCCACGGGCGGAAGACAACCCCCTGTTTGACGCCGCAGAACGTCACATAGAGCATCGGCAGGATCAGACCGACGGCCACGTCGTTGAGCGTGCCCATGGCCCATGCCAGTACGGCCCATGAGGTGACGCACAGGAACAGGATCATATTGTCGTTAAGCGTAGCGGGATCGCCGTAGGCGTGCAGCAGAACATACAGCAGAGCGGGAAAAACGAACGACGCCAGCCATTTGATGATGACGGAGCGCGTCAGATCCGCGGTGTTGAACAACATGAAATCCCCCTTGAGGATCGCGGTGTCATCGCGGCGATCCTGCGGTGATGATTGCGGCGTCGGCCGCCCTGTAAAGGGTTGAAGAAAGGGGCCGGTCCCGGAGTTCGGCCCCGCAGTGCAAGCGCCGCCTTCCGTGTGCCGGATTGCAGAACGGCGCCTGTCCGGGCGGTTCCCCGCGAAGAGGAGCCGCCCGGAACGCTGTTATTGCTAGTTGTCTTCCACGGAAGCCACGCACAGGGCGTTGCTGCCGCCGTAGGGTTCGCAACCCTCGACGCTCACTTCCTTGGCGCGGTCGCCGAAAGCGGCGGCGCCGGGCACGCGGAAGGTGGTCACATCCAGGGGCTTGATGGGGGTTTCAACGGGCTTTTCGACCTGCGGCACCCATTCGTAGGGCACGCGGTAGGCGCGATAGGTCATGTTCATGGGCACATGCTTGCCCCAGTAGGGGGAGATGAATTCCCACACGATCTTGTGATCGGGCGTGACTTCAAACACGCGGCCGTTGGAACCTTCGGTAATCAGGGTGTTGCCGTTGGGCAGGCGCTGCATGCCGCTGATGAAGGGGCTGTAGAAGCGGCTGCTGTCCATGGGCTCGAGGAAGCCGGCTTCGCGCGGCGTGTACTGCCAGACGATCTTCATGGAGACGGGATCGATTTCCAGCACGCGCGAGTAGTCGCGCAGAGCGGCCTTCACGCCGGTGGGGGAACCGGGGTTGGGGTTGTCGTAGCCGCCCCAGCCGCCGTTGTCGAACACAAGGATGTTGCCGCCGCCGGGCAGGGTCTTGGGGATCATGTGAGCGTGGTGCTGACCGATGATCCAGCCGATGGCGCGGGCTTCGGGGCTGTTGTCGTAGTCGGGGCCGAGCTTCCAGACAACCTTGCCGGTCTTTTTCTCAATGATGAAGATGATGTTGGCTTCGCGGCCGTCCACGATCAGGTTCTCGGGATGGAAGCGTTCGTCGCCCGCGTCGTACCACTTGTTGGGGCCGAGGCAGGACATGGAGTTGATGTGCATCCAGTCGCCCATGCCTTCGGGCTTGGTGGGACGATAGTTGGGGTTGCGGCACAGCGCGTTCTTGCTGGCTTCGCGGAAGCCGAACTCGTCAAAGTGATCGCTGCACAGCCATTCCCAGACGATGTCGCCGTCCCAGGTGGTTTCGACAATCAGATCGTCCAGGAGCTGCTTGTCGGAGATTTTGGGATTGCGGACGTTGCGGTGGGAGAGCACCAGCGTATTGCCGCCGTCCACGCGGGGCTCCATGCCGGGGGCGTAGTAGCCGACGGGGTTGCCTTCGCGCTGGAAGTCGTGGTGATAGCGGGCCATCCAGCGGGGCGTCTGGCCGGCATCTTCAATGAATTCCACCTGATCGAACTTCCAGGTGATGTTGCCGTCCCAGTCCACCTGCACGAGGTCGATGCCGTCCTGTACGCTGAACTTGCCGGAACGGCGGCCGCGGCTGGTGAGCAGGGTCCCGCCGGGGAAAATTTTGTTGGGCATGCCCAGCACGCCCTTCCAGACGTTGACTTCGCGGCCGTTCATGTCCATCAGGACCGCGCCGACTTCCTGCGCCTGAAAGATGGTGTAGCCGCTCCAGCACTTTTCGGGATCATAGATGGTAACGCCGGAAGGATAAATTGTAGGATGTCCCATGATACGACTCCTTAGGTCTTGGGGGTTTGTTCACAAGGATTGATGCAACCGTATACTCTCTTGGCGTACTACGCTGTAACGAAGGCTACAAATTGAGGGTTTTTTCACAAAAAATGGCAGATTGTCCGTTGTTGTCTTCTCTTTTTGCCCGCACGATGCGTCGCAGTAACCGGCGGGAAAAGGTGTTTTTTCTCAAAAAGTAGTAATGGCTACAGACTGGCGTAAAAAAACTGCTACATATGGCAACATGTAGCAAAGTTCACAAGGGGAACTGGGAAAAGAAAAGGATTGTATGGCGTTTCTCTGAAGGCATGCTGCCGCCTGCGGCAGAAGGAGACGCCGCGCGCCGGGGGCGGACATGTTCGGCACATGAACGCCCTGCCGGATACTACGTCTGAATCGCAGAGAGAAAAGACCTGGGAAGGAGAAGTAACCGTATGAAAAAACTTGCAGTGCTGATGCTGTCTGCCGGTCTGCTGCTGGGAGCCGCGAACGCCGAAGCCGTCGATTTCAAGGTCAAGGGCTCGTTCCAGTTCGTAATGGACTATGTGAACGGCGGGAATTTCATGGGCAAGAGGCGCGACGGCCATCATGTGCAGGGGCAGCAGTGGGCCCCCAGCCGTCAGCAGCGGGACGAGTTTGAAAGCGTGCAGCGCGTGCACGTGCAGATAGAGGCCGTGGCTTCCGAGAGCCTTTCCGGCATGCTGTTCCTGGAAATCGGCGAACACGGACCTTGCGGGTGTGACCGCCTCCTACCATTTCAATGAAAATGTGTCGCTGGGCGCGGGCTGGCTGCGGCTGTACAACGACAACTTCACCGGCTACAGCGACAAACGCAACGCCTCCTACATGGACAACTTCGATCTGGGCTTCCTGACGCTGCCGATCACCACGGACGGCGTTGCGGTGACGCCCTGGTTCATGGGCGGCAGCATGGGGCCCAACACGCTGCGTGCGAACGGCAGGAAAGCGGATGAGTATTCGTTCCAGAACTACAGCATTCAGGGCCTGGACGGTCTGTCGGCGCGCTACGGCCTGTTCCCCGCCGCCTACAGCACCTCGCGCAGCAACAAGTGGCTCACGCAGTACAGCACGATGTTCTGGGGCGGGATCACCACGAAGATCACGGCTTTCGATCCCTTTATCTTCAGCGCCGATTTCATTTATGGCAACGTGGATAACGGCTACAAGGCTCTGAGCCGTTCCGGCTGGTTCGGCATGCTGGTGGCCGAGTACAAGCTCGACTGGGCCACGCCCGGCATTTACGGCTGGTATTTCAGCGGCGACGACAACAACCCCCACAACGGTTCCGAGGCGCTGCCCTATCTGGCCACGTCCAACAACCTGAACAACTCCCTTTCCACGTTCGGTTATCGCGGCAATCCGCTGGTCGGCGGCGGCAAGGGCGTGCTGGGCATGAACCCCAACGGCACCTGGGGCGTCGGCGCGCGCCTCAAGCGCATGAGCTTCCTTGAAGACCTGACCCATACGCTCCGCCTGCACTATTTCGGCGGCACGCACGCGCCCGGCATGGCCAAATATATCACCGGCCGGACGACGCTGGACGGCAGCGGGCGTGGCGTGACGCGTAACTACAAGGACTTCAATATCTTCGGAACCTATCTTACGACCAAGGATCAGGGCGTTGAAGTCAATTTTGACACCCAGTACAAGATCTATGAGAATCTGCGGGTTGATCTTGAGCTTGGTTATATCCACCTCTGGCTCGACAAGGACACCTGGGGCGGCTACGAGAACTACGTCGGCAATACGCTGAACACCAAGGACGCCTGGAAAGCGACCGTCAACGTCATCTATACTTTCTAGCGCCTTTTCGGCTTGAAACGCTTCGCGCTTCAAACCATACGGTCCGTCGTTTCGCGGAAAAAATGCGATTTTTCCGCTCGCGTCGGGCCGGGCGGCGCTGTGCCGCCGCCTCGCGTTTCATCTTTTTCAAAGTAGAAACGCTCCAGAGCATTTTCAGTTTGAAACGCGTTGCGTTTCACCACATACAGCCTGTCGTTTCGCGGAAAAAACGTGTTTTTCCGCTTACTTCTGGCAGGGCGGCGCAGCGCTGCCGCCTCGCTTTTTGCCTTTGCAAGTAACAGGGGGCAATGTTATGCCGACGGCATGACATTGCCCCCGCGTGCATGAAGATTCCTGAGCGGGCAATCCGTTTTTGCAATGATAACGTGCGCTCACTGAGAGGCAACGTATGGATGTCAGGCAAAATACGTCTGGTTCCGGCAGCGACATGCTTCTTTACGAATTTTTTTCCGTGCCGAGGGATTCTTCCGCTGTCTGGCGGCAGGCCTATCATCTCGGCGAACGGCTCAACGTATCCAAGGGCGCGGTTGTCGTCGCCGGAGGAAGCATCAGCGACGCGCTCTATGTCGTGGAGCAGGGGGAACTCTGGCTGTTCCGGACCATGCTCAACGGACGGGAAAAGCGGCTGATGCGTATCGGTCCGGGGTCCGTCATCGGCGAAGTTTCGCTTTTTGACGGCGTGGCGAACCTGAGCAGCATTGCCGCCGGCAAGGCAAGCGTGCTGTATCGCTTCAGCAAGGAATGCGTTTACAAGGTGCTGGTGCCGCACTACCCCGACATTGCCCTGTGCCTCCTGCGCTCTCTGGCGCGCAAGACGCGTCTTTTTGCCAATCAGTCCGTCACCCTGAGCGTGCGGGAACTGCCCATACGCATATGCCGCTTTTTACGCCTGCAGGCCTCCATGCTGCCGGACGGCAGTATGGACAGGCGCATTGTCCCCGAACTCAATCAGCAGGAACTCGCAAGCCTGCTCGGCGTGCATCGGGTAACGCTCAACAAGGCCCTGCGCGATCTGGAGCGGGACGGCGTCATCGGCCCCTATTCCCGACATGAAGTCTACGTCCTGAATACGCAGCACTTCATGGAACTGGTGGAAATGGAAATCTAGAGCGTTTCAACTTTGAAAAGGTGAAACGCCCCGGTCGTATTGAGCCGGTGCCTTCTGTGCATCGCGGCTGCTGCCCGGCATGGGCGGCGGGTCGCCTGCCCGGCGCGGGGCATGGGGTGAGGCGGGGCTGTCTTGCTTTGCCGTTAGTTTTGTTCTTCCTTGCATTGCGGCTGCTGCCCGGAGCGGGCGGCAGGTCGCCTGCCCGGCGCGGGGCATGGGGTGAGAGGGGAAGACCCCTCTACACCCCCTGCACCCCCGTACTCCCCTTTTGGGGGTAACGCGAAAATAGTCTCTTGAGTCGGACTGTA
>DXFI01000296.1 GCA_019114565.1 Candidatus Desulfovibrio intestinigallinarum
GGCCCCTTTCCGCGCGAGGAAAAGGGGCCTCCTTCCCCCCTCAACAAAAAGCCCTGCCTGCTCTCTAGAACGTCACCTTGCGGGCGGCGTCGAGGGCGCGGGCGAAGTCGTCGTCGGTATGGACGAAGGACACCATGCCGGTTTCGTAGCCGGAGGGGGCGAGGTAGATGCCCTGAGCGCGCATCTGCTTGTAGAAAGTGGTGAACAGTTCCTGATCGCACTTTTGGGCGTCGTCGAAGTTTTCGACGGGCGTTTCGCTGAAGTAGGGGCAGAACATGGAGGCGATGGTCGGCATCTGGATGGGCACGTTCTTGGCGGCGAGGATGTCGCGGAGCTCGTGCGCAAAGGCGGAGACGCGGCGTTCAAGGGCGGCGTAATCCATATTTTTGAGCTGACGCAGGGTGGCGATGCCCGCGGCCATGGCCAGCGGATTCCCGGAGAGGGTGCCGGCCTGATAGACTTCGCCGCGGGGAGCCACATGCTCCATGATGGCGCGCTTGCCGCCGAACGCGCCCACAGGCAGACCGCCGCCGATGATCTTGCCGAAGGTGGTCAGATCGGGCGTGATGCCGAAGCGCTCCTGTGCGCCGCCGTAGGACGCGCGGAAGCCGGTGATGACTTCATCAAAGATGAGCAGCGCGCCATGCTTGGCGGTAATGGCGCGGAGGCCTTCGAGGAAACCGGCCTTCGGCAGCACAAGACCCATGTTGGCGGCCACGGGCTCGACGATGACGGCGGCGATGCTGTCGCCGTGCCGGGCAAAGATGGTTTCGACGGCGGCAAGATCGTTGTAGGGGGCAAGGAGCGTATCCGCAACCACCGCGGCGGGCACGCCGGGCGTGCCGGGAATGGAGAAAGTGGCGACGCCGGAACCGGCGGCGGCCAGATAGGGATCGGCGTGGCCGTGATAGCAGCCGATGAACTTCAGCACCTTGTCGCGGCCGGTGACGCCGCGCGCCAGACGCAGGGCGCTCATGGTGGCTTCGGTGCCGGAGTTGACCATACGCACCATTTCAAGGCTGGGCATGGCGTCCACGACCATCTGCGCGAGCGTCACTTCATCGGGGCAGGGAGCGCCGTAGCTGGTGCCGCGTCCGGCGGCGTCGCGCACGGCCTTTGTCACTTCGGGGTGATCGTGGCCCAGCAGCATGGGGCCCCAGGACAGCACGAAGTCAATGTATTCCTGCCCGTCCACATCCTTCAGGCGGCAGCCGTGCGCTTCGGCAATGAAGAGCGGCAGGCTGTGGACATTGTGGCAGGCGCGGACGGGGCTGTTGACGCCGCCGGGGATGAGCTCGCAGGCCTGCTCGAAAAGACGGCGCGAAGTGCTTTCGTTCATGAACGTGATCCTTGAATAAAGCGGGTTGGAGTGAAACCGGAGAGCGGAAAGGCGCGGCAGGGCACGGACAATGGACTTCTTCCGTGCGCCTGCCGCGATGTTTCCGTTAAAAATACGTGGGGGAGATTTTTTTCAGTTCCTTAATGCTGGAAAGGGCGGCGTGATCGTGGAGATCGAGCATGGATTCCAGTTCCGCAACGACCCGGTCGCATTCTTCGGCGCTGCGGCCGTGAACCATGGTATACAGCTCATAGGGCCAGTCAGGGGCGCTGCTGGGGCGATAGTAGCAGTGGGAGACATTGGGATGCCGCGCGGCTTCCGTGCCGCAGCGCTCCACAACGGCCTCATCTCTGGGAACAACCCAGGCAACCATGGCGTTATGGTTCCAGCCGGTTTTCTGATGCTTGATGCTGGCGCCGAAACGGCGAATGGCGCCGCAGTCCTTGAGGCGGCGGAGCAGGGCAAGCACGTCTTCTTCGGTGCAGCCGACCTGCGCCGCAATATCGGCGTAGGGCGTGAGGCTGTCCGGCAGATCCGCCTGTACAAGGCGAAGGATGGCGCGTTCCTGTTCTGTGAAATCGAGCACTCGATTCTCCTTTGAAATACGGAGGAGGCAGGGCGTGGCCCGGAAGGAAAAACGCCGCGCGGATGCGCGGCGCGGAACTGTTGTCGAAAGATGCCGTTTGAAAAAGCGCGTCGGGGAAGGAATACCCCTGGCTGGCGCACAAGAGTGTTTCCTTCCCCCCGGAAAACCCTGTAATACGCTCCCTAGCGATTGAAGGAGCGGGCGAACAGATCCTGAATGGCGTCGCGGCCGTTGTCTTCGAGGAAGCGGGTACCGGTGGCCGCGAAATGGGCATGCTCAATGCGGGGGCGCTGTACGGCCACCCACTGATCCTTCTGCCAGGTGAACCAGCCGTTTTTGGGCTGGTCGAAGACGAGCAGGGGCTTGTTGCAGATCTTGGCGAATTCCGCGCCCCAGCCGGTGCCGCCCTTGACGGTGTTGTCGGGCTGGATGGCGCCGATGACGATGACCTGATTGCCGCTGCTGACCTGCCAGCAGATGGACTGGAGAACCTTGCGGAACAGGGGGGCGCGCGTATATTCGCGGTTCATGAGCTTGGACACGTAAGTGAGGCTGACGTCCTTGAGGGCCAGCTCTTCGGAGGTCAGGATGCGCACGCCGCGTTTGCGTTCGCTCTGATGACCTTCAAAGCTGTAGTTCACTTCTTCAATGCCCCAGCCTTCGGCCAGCGCGCCGAAAAATTGCTCCGTTCCGGCAGCGCCGCCGCTGTACAGGACACATTGTTTGGGATTGAGCATGCTCGGGCCTCCTGCGTTGTTTTTTTATCATTGCCTTCGGTGGTGAGGGCATATGGTACGTTCTTTTTGCATCATGGCAGAAATCCGCCCGTACGGCAAGACGGGACCGGGGAACGCCTGCCCGGCAGGCCGGGAAAGTCCCGCTCCCGCCGCGGTATTTTTTCGGCGATGCCGGGAGCCTGCGCTTTGTCCGGCAGGCCGGGCAGGTGTGGCGGCGAAGCTTCCCCTGCGCATAAAACGAAACCGACCCCGAACGGGGCCGGTTTCGTTTTACATATTTTCAGATGGAAACGTGGTGTGCTTCAAACCAAACGGTCTGTTGTTTCGCGGAAAAGGCGCGATCTTTCCGCTGAAAGATGCCTGTCCTGTTGCCTCTGTCCCTTTTGAAAAAGCGCGCTGGGGAAGGGATGGGGGCCTGGGGGGAAGGGAAACACCTCTCGCGCGAGCAGAGGGGTTTCCCTTCCCCCCAAAACGTACGAATAGTGTTAACAGGCCCTAGGCCTCTTCGTAGACGCGGGGATTGGTCATACCCACGAGACAGAGGAGTTCGTAGGCGATGGTTTCGAGGGGGGCCGCCCAGTCGTCGGGGGTGACGGGGGCGTCGGGGCCTTCGGGGCCGCCCAGCAGCCAGGCTCTGTCGCCGGGCTGCACATTTTCCAGCGCGGAAATATCCGCCATCATCATGCCCATGCAGATGCGGCCCACCTGCGGCACGCGGCGGCCGTGAAGCCGGAGGGGCAGGACATTGGACAGGGCGCGGGGCACGGCGTTGGCATAGCCGCAGCCCAGAACGGCAATGCGCATGTCGCGGGGCGCGGTAAAGATGCGGCCATAGGAGATGGTCTGTCCTTTGGCGAGGCTCCGCGTCTGGATGACGGGAGCGGAAAAGCTCATGACCCATTCCAGATTCCCGCCTTTGTCGGCCCAGTCCGTACCGGCCAGAGGGTTGCCGCCATAGACGGCATAGCCGGGACGGCAGACCTCAAAACGGGCCTGCGGCCAGGCCAGTGTGCCTGCGGAATTGTCCAGCGAACGTTCCATGTCCGGGAAGACGGCGCGGAGAGCGTCGGTCATGGCCGTGAAGCGTTCCAGCTGGCCGAGGGTGTAGGGCTGTTCGTCGGGGGTATCGGCCACGGCAAAATGCGAGAGAGCCAGCGCCGGGCGCAGAGCGGGCGCGGCGCGCAGGGCTTCCAGCAGCGCGGGAATATCCTCGGGCGTAAAACCGAGACGGCCCATGCCGGAATCAAGTTTGATGGCGACTTCCCAGGGATGCGCCGCGTCGGCCAGCGCGGCGGCGCGGACCACATCGTCAGGGCCGGCGATGAGCGGCAGGATGTCCAGCGCGCGGGCGCGCTGCCAGTCCTCGGGCGACAGCTGCCCCAGCAGCGGGACGATGCGCTGGGAAAAACCGGCGTCGCGCAGGGCGCGGCCCTCGTCCACGAGTCCCACGGCAAAGCGTTGCGCTCCGGCGTCGGCGAGCGTGCGGGCCACGGGCAGCAGGCCGTGACCATAGGCGTCCGCCTTGATGACGGGCATCAGCCGCGCGGCCTCGCCCAGACGGGCAAAGTTGCGCCGCAGGGCGGCAAGGTTCACATGGCAACGCGAGGGCGTGAATTCGCAGACAGGCATGGTCGTGTATCCTTGGATGAGAGGGAAAAAGGGAGTGCGGCGCTGCCGCGTCTTTTCTCCGGCGCACAGGGCAGGGAAGGGGGAAGAAAACCCGGAGCGAAGCCGCTGTCCTGCTGAGAAGCGGCGGCGCGCGTGGTTTTCTTCCCCCTGAAAGCGCTCTGTGCGGTTAACGGTTGTTTTCTGGCGTTGCCGTCCGCGGAGCCGCAAGGCGGCCCCGCGTGAAGAGACGGCATTCGGTTTTGTCGTTCAGGCCGGGCGGCGCTGTGCTGCCTCTAGAGCATTTTCAGTTTGAAATGCTGTGCATTCCAAACCATACGGCCTGTCGTTTCGCGGAAAAAGCGCGGTTTTTCCGCTCACTTTGGGCCGGGCGGCGCTGTGCTGCCGCCTCGCGTTTCTCCTTTTTCAAAGGTGGAACGCTCTAGGCCTGCTTCAGATCCCGGATGAGCCCCGACAGGTTTTCGGCCTGCGCGGCCAGTTCGGAAACGGCCTTGGCGGCTTCCGCCATGGCTTCGGCCGTCTGCCGGGACATGTCGCTGACCTGGAAGATGGAGTGATTGATCTGCTCGCTGGCGGCGGACTGTTCCTCGCTGGCCGTGGCGATGGCGTTGATCTGATCTGCCGTGGACTCCACCATGCTGACGATTTCCTGCAGGGCCGTGCCGGATTCGTTGGCAAGGCCGGTGGCTTCCTCGATCTGGGAAACCGCGTCGTCCACTGAAGCCGAGCTCTTGGCCGCGCTTTCCTGAATGGCCTTGATGGCGTTGCCCACGTCCTGCGTGGAGGCCATGGTCTTTTCGGCCAGCTTGCGGACTTCGTCGGCCACCACGGCAAAGCCGCGTCCGGCTTCCCCGGCCCGTGCGGCTTCAATGGCCGCATTGAGGGCCAGCAGGTTGGTCTGATCCGCGATATCCGAAATCACGTTCATAATCTGGGTAATGGCCTGCGTGTGCTCGTTGAGCTGCCCCATATCTTCCTTGAGGCGCAGAGATGTAGCATGGACGGACTGAATCCGCTGCAGCGAGCGTTCCACAATCTTGGCCCCGGATTCGGCCTTCTGCCGGGTTTCCGAGGAGGCCGCGGAAGCCGCGGAAGAATTCTTGGCCACTTCC
The DNA here is from genome assembly GCA_019114565.1 of Candidatus Desulfovibrio intestinigallinarum. Lineage (GTDB taxonomy): Bacteria > Desulfobacterota > Desulfovibrionia > Desulfovibrionales > Desulfovibrionaceae > Desulfovibrio > Desulfovibrio intestinigallinarum. The sequence continues at coordinate 5,401 of DXFI01000296.1, forward strand.
TGCACCGTGGCGTTCATCTGATTCATGGCCGTGGCGGCTTCGGTCAGCTGCTGGGCCGATTCGGCCGCGCCTCTGTCGGACTGTTCAATCTGCGCCGAAAGCTGGGTGGAGGCGGAAGACACGGCGCTGCCCACCTGCTCCAGCCTGTCGGCGGCCCGCAGCATGGCGTCGGTCTTTTCCTGCGCTTCCCTGCCCGCTTCCTGGGCCTGCCGCATGGCTTCCTGCGCCTTGCGGGATTGCTCGCTGGCCAGTTCTTCCTTCTGTCGCGCCGCGGCAATCATTTCCTTGAGCCGCTGCACCATGACGCCGAGAGCGGCGAAAAGTTCGCCCAGTTCGTCGTTGCGCTGGATGCGGGTGGTGTTGTCCAGATTACCGTCCGCGATATCCTTTGCCTGGGCGACGCCCTTGAGCATGTCGCGGATGATGGGACGGACAATCAGCCAGATGATCAGCGACATGAGCACCATGCCGCCCAGCATGACGGCAAGACTGATGTTGCGGATATAGTTTGTGGCGTCGGAGACTTCCGAAAGATCGATGCAGGTGACGGCAAACCAGCCCGATGTCTCATCCCTCAGGAAGTGGAGCTGGCGATCGATGCCATCGGGCGTGACGTAGATCAGGGAGCCTTTCTTGTCGGCCAGCATCTGGCGTCCCCAGTCCGTTTCCTTGACGTCAAATCGCTGAATCAGGTTTGCATCGGGATGGGCGACTATCAGGCCGCTGTCATCCACAATATAGGCAAAGCCCGTGTCCCCAATCCGGATGCCCTCGATGGTGTTGGCAACCACGTCCGTGCAGGGAATCGTGACATAGATTATGCCCACAATTCTGTCGGCGCTGTCCCGCAGAGGCGTGGCGACGGCTATGATCTGGTTCTGGCTCGCCGTGGAGACAAAAGGCGCGGAAATGTTTGTGTCGCCCTGCATGGCACTCTGGAAATAGGACCTCTTGCCCACGTTTGTCTTACCTATGGACATCGTCTGGCTGCTGGCGATAACAAGGCCCTCGCCGTCGGTAAGATTGATGCTTTCAAAGGCTGTATAAACCTTGCCGAAGTTTTCGAGCGTATCCTGCGCCAGCCGCAGGCCTTCTTCCCTGTTGCCGCCTTGGCCGCCCAGCACGTCGGCCAGCGCACGCAGGCGGGCCGTGGACGCTATGGCGCGCACGCTGATCTTGTAGGATGTCGCAGCGGTTCCCACATTGCGGAGCAGCGTGACGCTGGTCGCGTCCAGCTCCTGCTGGAAAGCTTTCTCCAGCTGGCTGTTTACTATGCTGATAATAATCATGGTGCTGCACGTCATCAGCGCGAGCAGCGTGCCGAGAATGGGCAGCAGCAGCTTTTTTTGCAAGGTCAGTTTCATAAGCCCTCCTTGAGACCGGATACCGGTTCCTTTTTTCCAACACAAAAAGTCTAGCAATTTTATACGGCATAAACAACAGGTTCAGGCTTGCGGCGGCGGCTTCATCCGGCTACCCTGCGGACATGACAACTACCTACACCTTGCAGCATCAGGACGGCGCGGCGCGCGCGGGCATCGTACACACGGCGCATGGGGACATACAGACGCCCATTTTCATGCCGGTAGGAACCGTAGGTTCTGTGAAGGCCGTCGCCCCGGATGACCTTGCGGCCATCGGCGCACCGATCATTCTCGGCAATACCTATCATCTTTATCTGCGTCCCGGCGATGAGCTTGTGGCCCGGCATGGCGGTCTGCACGGCTTTGCTTCCTGGCCGGGGGCCATTCTGACGGACAGCGGCGGCTTTCAGGTCTTCAGTCTGAACAGTCTGCGCAAGATTCGGGAAGAGGGCGTGGAGTTTCGTTCTCATCTCGACGGCTCAAAGCATCTCTTCACGCCGGAAAGCGTGGTCCGCATTCAGCGCAATCTCAATTCCGACATCATGATGGTGCTGGATGAATGCGTTCCCTACGGCGCGGACTATGGCTATACCGAGCGTTCCCTCGAACTGACCACCCGCTGGGCCCTGCGCGCCCGGGCGGCCTGTCCCGCCGGTTCGGTTCCCAACCTGCTTTTTGCCATCACGCAGGGCGGTTTCTTCAAGGATTTGCGCACCCGTTCCATTGAGCAGCTCTGTGCCCACGACTTCGACGGTTTCGCCATCGGCGGTCTGTCCGTGGGCGAGGACAAGCACACCCTTTACGAGTTCATCGACAGCACCGCTCCCCAGCTTCCCGCCGACAAGCCCCGCTACCTCATGGGCGTGGGCACGCCGCTGGACATCGTGACCGGCATCGCCGCGGGCATCGACATGTTTGACTGCGTGCTGCCCACCCGCAACGCCCGTAACGGAACCCTCTATACCTCCGTCGGCAAGATCAACATCAAGCGCCGCGAATTTGCCGAAGACGACGGCCCGCTGGACCCCGGCTGTAACTGCTATACCTGCCGGACCTTCAGCCGCGCCTATCTGCGGCACCTCTACGTCAGCAAGGAGCTGCTCTCCTTCCGCCTCAACTCCATCCATAACCTGACCTACTTCCTCTCTGTCGTCCGGCAGGCCCGTCAGGCCATCATCGAAGGCCGCTTCCGCGACTTCCACGCCCATATGTGCGCCATCTATCCCGACGAAGCCGCCGCCGGCGCAGGCGCGTAATTCGGGAGTGTTGTTTATTTTGTTATGTTGAGGGGGAGGGGGGAACCCCCTGCTCGCGCGAGGGGGGTCCCCCCTCCCCCTCAAACTCCCCCTTCCCCCTCCCGGCGCGCTTTATTTCGGTCTCTGCGGCGTTGCGGTCGCATGGCCGCTTTCCTTCCGTCCCTGTCCCCCGGTGACGCGTAAGTTTTTTACGCGGGCCGGGCTTTTTTGTGGCCTTTTCCTTGCCCCCTTGAGACAAAGGAGCTTCCCTGTCCCGTCCGGGCAGGGGAGGGGACGCCGGGATGCTTCTTTTTCATTCGTCCATCCATAGAGTGTTTCACCTTTGAGAAAGGTGAAACGCGAGACTGCGGCATAGCGCCGTCCGGCCCCAAGGTGAGCGGATAAGCCGTGTTTTTCCGCGAAACGACAGGCCGCATGGTTTGAAATGCGCAATGCTTCAAACTGAAAATGCTCTGATTATTCCCCCCGCCCGCCGTTGTTTTTCAGCCTCCATGCTGCCGGGGGACGGTTGCCGATGGAAAGCGGCGGTGTTCCCGCACAGTCCATCTTCCAGAT
>DXFI01000297.1 GCA_019114565.1 Candidatus Desulfovibrio intestinigallinarum
CGGCGTTACCGCGCCGCCTCATACTCCCCAATAAAGCGCGCTGGGGAAGGGATGGGGGGCTTGGGGGGAATGGGAACACCTCCCGCGCGAGCGGAGGGGTTCCCCTTCCCCCCAACAAAAAAACCGCCCTCTCCCCGCCTCTACCCAGCAAACGACATATCGGCCCGGATATCGTCGCGGGGGACGCGGGCCCAGTCGAAGGCGGGCAGGAGTTCCCGGGGATGGGCGGGGCGGGGCTGCGGCAGGCAGCCTGCCAGCCGGCCCAGATAGCCGATAATGGCGCGCGGGGAGCAGCCCTGAGCGCGCAGAGCCGCCAGCGTCAAGCTCTGATGCCGCTTGGCGAGGCGTTCGCCGTCGCTGTCCAGCAGCAGCGGGAAATGGGCGTACCGCGGCGCAGGCAGGCCCAGCAGACGCAGCAGGGCCAGCTGGCGCGGCGTTGACGGCAGGATGTCGCGCCCGCGCACGACTTCGGTAATGCCCATGAGGCCGTCATCCAGCGCGGTTGCCAGCTGATAGGCGATAACGCCGTCGGAACGACGCAGGGCAAAATCTCCGCCGCACTGTTCCAGAGTTGCGGCCTGCGGCCCCATGACGGCATCCTCAAAGCGCCAGAGCCCGTCGGGACAGCGCAGACGCACGCAGGGACGACGCCCGGCAGCCAGCCGCGCCGCGCGTTCCTCGTGCGTCAGATGGCGACAGGTTCCCGGATAGGGAGCGCCCCTGTCGTCCACGTGCGGCGCTCCGGCCAGCAGACGCAATTCCTTGCGCGTGCAGAAACAGGGATAGGAAGCCCCGGCAGCCTCCAGCGCCGCCAGCGCCGCCGCATAGACCGGCGTGCGCTGACTCTGATAAAAAAAAGCGCCCTCCGCACCCGGAGCCCAGGCTCCCGAGCCTTCGGTCGAGGACGGCCACGGCACGGCGTCCCCGCGCAGACCGCCGGGGCCATAGTCCCAGTCCAGCCCCAGCCAGCGCAGGTCGTCGAGCAGCGCGGCGACATATTCGGGCCGCGAGCGCTGCGGATCAATGTCCTCCAGCCGCAGCACCAGCTCCCCGCCCCGGGCGCGCGCACTCAGCCAGGCCAGCAGAAAGGCCCAGGCATTGCCCAGATGCAGAAAACCTGTCGGGCTGGGCGCAAGCCGCCCCCGCACGCCTGCGGACGGCGGCAGACACCAGCCCGACAGGGGGGTAAAACCTACCGGTTCCACGGCATGCGCTTCAGCAGCAGGGCAAGACCGCAAAAGCCCGTCAGACCGGCAAAGGTCAGACCGGCCGCCACAAAGGCCGTCAGCCAGATAGCGGGAGACCAGACAGTGCTGCCCAGCAGGCCCAGCAGCGACAGACCGCCCGCGCCAATCTGAATCTGGCGCTGCATGGAGAGAGTCTTTTTGCCCTGCTCCACGGGCTGCCCGGCCTGAACCCAGGCATTGACGCCGCCTTCCAGCTGCCACGCGGGGCCTCCGGCCACCTCGGCCAGCAGGGGGCTCCCTTCCTTTGTACGCCGCCCGGAACGGCAGCAGAACACAATCGGCTTGTTTTCCTCAGCCTTGGGCATGGACGCCCAGCGAATCACCGACAGGGGCGCCACTTCCGCCCCCGGCACCCGCAGAGCCGCCACTTCGTCAGGTTCGCGTATATCCACAAGGCGGACAGTCCCCGCCTCCATCCGGCGCAGCACTTCCTGCGCGGACATTTTCGGCAATTCCATCATACCGGCTTCCTTGCGTTACTGGTTCAGAACCACATCATGTTCAGGGATTCCACTTCCATAAAAAGCTCGTCGTTCTTGCCGTCGTTGATCGGATGCCCGCCGGCGGGCGTTACCACAAAGGTATGCTCCACGCCAACCATCCCGTACGGAGGCAGAGCGATTTTCGGTTCCAGCGCAATGACGGAATTTTCCTCCAGCGGGATGTCAAACTTCCGTGCCAGCGCGGGAAATTCGTCCATTTCCAGCCCGATGCCGTGGCCCACAAAACGGGCCTGATCCGGGCCGCTGCCCATGAAGTTGTCGGCAAAGCCCCATGATGCGGCCATGGCGCGGGCCTCTTCCCACAGGCCCGCGGGCGTGACGCCGGGGAAAAGCCGCGCGGCAATGGAGGCTTCCACCGCAAGGCAGCACTCCTGCGCGCGCCGCACTTCATCGGGCAGCGGCGCGGCCACATCCCAGAAACACTGCGTGCGATCCGCCACATAGCCCTGAAGCGCAAAGGGCACATCCACCGCGAGCACGTCGCCGCTGTTCCAGATAACGGAAATATTGCCGCCAAAGGGCATGGCCGACGCCCTGCCCACCGTGCCCAGCGGGCCGTCAAAGGCCGTGGACAGCAGGCCGGAAGCCCCGGCCGAAACGCAGCCGGGCACGGCGCGCCCGGGCGGAGAAATCCGCACAAGCCCGTCATGCCCCGCCTTGCAGTAGAGCCGCTCCAGCTTGCGAAAGATGGCGTCCTCGCGCATGCCCGGATGCAGCCAGGCGCGCAATTCCTCCAGACAGGCGGACTGACGCCGCCCGGCCTCCGTCAGACGCGCAATTTCCCAGGGCGTCTTGACCATGCGGGCCTGACGCACCACGGCATCGCCGGAAACCAGATTCACCCCCGGCAGACGCGATTGCAGCAGCTGCCCGGCGCTCCAGGTCATCCAGCCCATGTCCACCAGCACCGGCGCATCCTTGGGCAGAGGAACGCCCGCCTCCGCGCACAGGCCCGGCACGTCGCCGTAGGAACGATAGGATGCCAGCAGCAGGGGCGATTCCCAGCCCGCCCGCTCCTGCGCGCGCCGCACCAGCAGCAGGGGAGTCCCTTCGCGCGGCAGCCAGACCAGCCCCGCCGCCAGCGTTCCCGAAGCGTACAGAATATTCACGTCGCCGAGCAGCAGCAGACCGCCCGCATCGGGCGCAAGGCGCGCCATACACTTCCGCAGGCGCTCATGCCGCGCGTACAAGTCTTCTTTCGGCACCACTGCCATCACGCTATCATTCAGCCTCATAGGCACTCCACAGAAATCTGGCTTTTCTCGCTGCTTCTCGTATTCCCCAAAACGCCGGATTTGACAAGCGGCGCCACGGTCAGAGAGTCAGTTTGAAACGCTCTGAAAACGCCGGAAGCGAACGCAAAAAAAGGGCAGATCCCGGAGGGTCTGCCCGTAAATCCCACGAAGGGAAGGATATTAACGCTTCGAATACTGGTAGCGGGCACGAGCGGCGCGCAGACCGTACTTTTTGCGTTCCTTCTTGCGGGCGTCACGCGTGAGGAAGCCGGCCTTCTTCAGAACCGGACGCAGGGAGGGGTCCACCAGCAGCAGCGCACGGGAAATGCCGTGACGCACGGCTTCGGCCTGACCGGCCACGCCGCCGCCCGCCACATTGACGCGCACGTCGAGCTTTTCGGCCATCTTGGTCAGCACCAGGGGCTGACGCACGACCATCTGGAGGGTCTTGCGGGGGAAGTACTCCTCATAGGAGCGACCGTTCACCGTGATGTTGCCGGCGCCGGCATAGATGCGGGTGCGGGCGGTAGCGGTCTTGCGACGACCGGTGCCGTATTCAAATTTATCGCTCATGGCGTTTCACTCCTTAGTAGGGCAGGGTCAGGGGCTGAGGATTCTGGGCGGCGTGCGGATGCTCGGCGCCGGCGTAGATCTTCAGCTTCTTCAGCATGGCGCGGCCCAGACGATTCTTGGGCAGCATGCCGCGCACGGCAGCCATCAGAACGCGTTCGGGCTTTTCGGCCAGCATATCGCCAAGAGCGGTGGTCTTCAGGCCGCCCACCCAGCCGGAGTGGCGATAGTAGTTCTTGTGGGCCATCTTGGTGCCGGTGACCTTGATCTTTTCGCAGTTCACCACAACGATAAAGTCGCCATTATCCATGTGGGGAGCGAATTCGGGTTTGTGCTTGCCGCGCAGGCGATGGGCGATCTGGCTGGCCAGGCGGCCCAGCACCTGATCCTGAGCGTCAACCACGAACCAGTCGTGCTTGATGTCTTTCGGGGTAGGGCTGAACGTCTTCATGGACTGAAACTCCTCGTGCATATACGGTAGCCATCTGCGGCGGAAAATCCGTCATGCGACGTGCCGCCTAACGGGGGTGACGACAATATCGCTCGCGGCATTGCCGGACGGCGCAAGCCTGTCCGTAAGGCCGCTAGGCCGTGGCGAAAAAAAATTTTTCCTCTCCCCGTCCGCGCGCTCCCGGAAAAAACCCCTGTTTCTTCCCGCGCGGGCGTGGTGTCCGCTTTCGCGGAAAGAGCGCCCGTCGCAAACGCGCGGATCGCTCCAAAGAAGCTGTCCTTTACCTCATAGGCCGGAAAGTGTCAATCCCTGCGGCTGTCCGGGACGCCCCCGCCCGGCCGCAAGCACGTCTTCCGGGGTGTTCACATTAAAGAAGAACGGCAGCTCGTCCTCTTCAAACGGCACAAGGCAGCGCCGCTCCGGCGGCGTCACGCCGTACAGGCCGAAACGCCCGGCCCGCAGGCAGTCGCGCAGCCGCGGCAGCACGGCCACGTCGTACACCGCCGTCAGGCACTGAAAACGACCGCTGTCCCGCAGGGTAAAGGCCGTCATCAGCGGCGCTTCCCCCCTGTGCCCGCACCACGCGGCCCGGGCCGCCGTCAGGCGCTCCAGCAGGGCCGCCGTCATGAAGGGCATATCGCAGGCCAGCACCAGCAGCGCGTCGCAGCCCGCCGCCTCCGCCGCCGCAAGCCCCGCCTCAATGCCGCCCATAGGCCCGCAGTCCGCCACGGCGTCCGTCACGCAGGCATAGCCCGCATAGGATCGCCCCCCGCGGCAGGCCACCCAGACCGGCGCGGCCAGCCGCGACAGCTCGCCGTGCGCCCGCTCCAGCAGCGTCGGCCCGTCCGCACCCCACGGACGCAGCAGCGCCTTGTCCGCCACCTGCGGCCCGCCCATGCGCGTTGCCAGCCCCCCCGCCGTCACCAGTCCCGCCAGCTTCATGCCCGCCTCCTGAAATTGTTCTGACATTAGGCGCAGTTTGTTGGGGGGAAGGGAAACCCCTCTGCTAGCGCGAGAGGTGTTTC
>DXFI01000031.1 GCA_019114565.1 Candidatus Desulfovibrio intestinigallinarum
GGTTCCCTTCCCCCCAATAAAAAACTCTTACGCCTCCCCCTCTTCTTCGACGGGGGGCAGGGGGCCGAGGGTCTGGGTGAGGGCGGCGGTAACGTCGTCCCAGGAGTGACAGTGGCAGAGGGCGAGGCGGAGGGTTTTGGCTCCGGGGAGGTGTTTGACGTAGCGGGGCACGACGGAGCGCATTTTCCAGACGGCGGCGTCGGGGTGGTCGGGGGCGGCGTAGCGGCGGAGCAGGGCCATATGGCGGGCGATGACGGCGGCAAGGCGGGCGGCGTCGGCGAGCACGGGCGCGCGTCCGGCGAGCAGATCGGCGTGATCCTGAAAGATGGCGGGATTATGGAGCGCGCCGCGGGCATACATGACGGTATGCACGCCGGTACGGCGGATGCAGGCAAGGCCGTCTGCGGCGGAAAAGAGGTCGCCGCTGGCGATGACGGGAATGGAAAGCGCGCCGACGAGTTCCGCGAGGGCGTCGTGAGCGGCAACGCCGCCGAAGCCCTGCCGGGCGGTGCGGGGGTGCAGGGTTATCCAGCCCGCGCCGAGGTCCTGAAGCCGCAGGGCAAGGTCCTTGAAGACGTGATGCGCGTCGTCGAAGCCGAGACGGAGCTTGAAGCCCACGCGCCCGGGGCCTGCGGCGGCAATGAGCGCGCGGCCCACGTCGAGGGCGTTGTCGATGTCGCGGAGCATGGCCGCGCCCGCGCCCTGCTTGAGCACCTTGTGCACGGAACAGCCCATGTTGAGATCAAACCAGCCATAACCGGCATCGCGCAGGAGCGCGGCGGCCCGGCCGAGAAAGGAGGCTTCCGCGCCGAAGAGCTGCACGACGAGCGGCTGATCGGCGGGCACGCTGCGGAGCAGATCGTTGGTGCCGGGACTGCCGTAGACAAGCCCCTTGGCGCTGACCATTTCCGTCACGCAGACGGCCGCGCCGTAGCGGCGGCAGAGCAGACGGAAGGGCAGGTCGCTGTAGCCCGCCAGCGGCGCAAGCCAGGGAGCGTCGGCGGAAAAGGGCAGGGCGTCGGGCGTCGGGCCGGGACAGGGGGGCAGGGCGGGAGTGGCGATCATGCGTCGGGTTTTCCGGGAGCGGGGCTGGAGGTTGCGTCCGGGGCGCTGCGGAAATAGCAGCGGTCCTCCTGACAGGAAATGTGCTGGAGGAGCGAACGGGCAAAGTCGAGGGCCTCGTAGATGGTTTCAGCGGCAAAACCGCCGCCGAGATAGTCGAGCAGGCCGGTCCGTTGCAGAATGTCGCGCACCTGCGGACAGCCGCAGACAAGAATGACGGGCACACTGCGGGCGTGACAGCGCTCGATGAACTGTTCAAGGGCGTGCGCGCCGGAGGCGTCGAGCCAGAAGACGCGGGAAAGATGCAGAATCAGCACGCGCGGCGGGGTTTCCTCCACGCTGTGAAGACTGCGCTCCAGCTCATGAATGGCCCCGAAGAAGAGCGTGCCCTCGATGAAGTAGACGGCAAGCCCGGACGGCAGACCGTGCGGCAGGGGACGCAGGAGCGGATCAGTGGCCGACATCTTATGCACGCGGGGATGCGCGGCCTTGTAGATGAAGAGACCCAGCGAAAGGATGACGCCAAGCAGAATGGCCTGCGTCAGATCGAGGGTCAGCGTGGCAAAGAAGGTGGCAATAAAAACAATGCGGTCCGTGCGGGTGGCCACAAGACAGAACCGAATGTCCGCGGGCTTGAGGGTCTGCACGGCAATGAGCATGAGCACGCCGCCAAGAGCGGGCATGGGCACATGGGAAATGAGCGGCGCAAGCACATAGAGCAGCGGCAGACTCAGGAGGCCGGAGAAGACGGCGGCCATGCGGGTACGCGCGCCAAGGGCGATCATGGGGGCGCTGCGGGTGAAGGAGCCGCAGCCGGGCAGGCCGGAGGTAAAGCCCGCGGCGATATTGCCGAGGCCCTGGGCGATGAGTTCGCGGCTGCCGTCGAAAACGTCGTTGCGCACGCCCGCAAGCTGCTTGCCGATGGCCAGCGACTGCACGCCGCCGAGGATGGCGAGGGCCAGCGCCGGGGAGAAGAGATTCCGCACAAGGTCGAAATCAAAGGCCGGAGGCAGGGACAGCGGCGGCACAATGTCGGGAATATCGGCAATCATGGGCACGCCGCGCGCCGCAAGATCGAAGATGTCGGCGGTGATGCCCGCTATGGCCAGCGCGGCCAGCGTGGCGGGGAACAGCCGGGAGATGCTCTGGAGCCAGAGAATCAGAACAATCGTCATGACGGCGGGGAGCAGGCACCAGGGATTGATGGCCAGCTCCGCCAGCCGCGCGGCGGCATTGGCGACCTGGAAGAAAAAGCCGCCTGACTGCGGCGGGGCGATGCCGAGAACGGTTGTCAGCTGACCGGCGGCGATCAGCAGGGCCATGCTTGCGCCAAAGGCGCTCATGACGGAATGGGAAATATAGTTGGCAATTTCGCCAAGGCGCATGAGGCCCATGACTATCTGAATCAGACCGCAGAACAGGGCGATGCCGAAGATGACGCTCATGCGGACGGGTTCGGGCAGCTGCAGCAGGGGAACCCCGGCCACGGAAACCGTGCCGAGCGCGGAAAAGAGCACAAGGGACGTGGCATTGGTGGGCCCGGCGGCAAGAAAGCGCGACGAACCCCAGAGGGCCGCCACGATGACGGGCAGCATGCAGGTATAAATGCCGTACTGCGGCGGCACGCCCGCAATGACGGCGTAGGCCATTGCCAGCGGCGCGGCCATAGGCGTCAGGGTCAGGGCCGCCAGAAAGTCACCCTTGAAATCGCGGAGACTGTAGTCGGAGAAGTCGTGCAGAAAGGGAAAGAGGCGTGCAATCATGGGCATCCCCGGGAAGGCGGTGGCGGAAGGCAGCCCCGCGATCCGGGGGGACGGCGGGGCTGCGAAATCAGGGCCGGGTGACGGCGGTGTCCTGCTGCTGGCTGCCGTCTTCCAGCTCCAGCACATCCTGCCCGAGGGCGTAACGCATGAGCCGGGGACGGTCCACGGACTTCTTGAGGGACTTGATGATGCGCGTCATGCGGCGATTGCCTTCCAGCACGCCGCCGAGGTGTCCGGCCAGTTCGGTAAGATCCGTGCGGGCAAGGACGCTTTCCAGCTCAAGAGCCAGCCGTTTGCCCCGGGAGTCTTCGGGAAATTCGCCGAGCAGCTCGCGGCACAGGCGCAGGGCGCGGGCGTGGTTGGCGTCAATGTCCTCCACCAGCTCGCCGCAGTATTCCGCCTGATTGCGCATGATGTTCAGAGCGTTGTTGCCGTAGTGGGCCATAGCTCCGGCGGCCTTTTCCAGCGTGTCGCGGGCCACGGCCAGCCGCCGCCCCACAGTCAGCGAAAGGATGCGGGCGCACTTGGAGAGAAAACGGGCGTCGTAGCCGTCAAAGCCGTAGTCCCGCTCGGTGTAGAGCAGCACAAGGCCGAAAGCGGGCCTGTCGAAGCGGTCGCGCAGGATGAAGGCCAGACGGGAGCGGTAGCCGGACTTATAGATGACGCAGTCAAAGGCCTCGCCGCCGCGCTCCAGCCCGTGCAGGTCGTTGGACACCACGTAGCGGCCGTGCCCTTCCTGTATGACGCGCATCACCGGATGGCGGATCAGGCTTTCTTCCATCATGGGGGCGACAATGGGAATGGCGGCGCCGTCGGCGCGGGCCGCGGCCTGTACAACCCATTCGCCGTCTTCGCTGCGCATGCGGCAGACATACAGATCGGCGTGCAGCGCATGCACCAGAATTTCCGCGCTCTGGCGCAGCACTTCGGAAGGAACGGCCATGTGATCCGCAATGGCCACAAGATCGCTGGTCACGCGCAGCAGGGCTTCCGTCTCCGTCTGCATGGCGGCCACCGAGGCCAGCAGCTGCAGCAGGCAGCGCCAGCCCTTGATGGGCGTTGCGCGCACCTCGGGGTGATAGCCGAGATCCAGTGACTTCTTGGCGGACAGGAAAAGCGCGTAGACAGCCTGACGCATTTCCGGGGGGGCGTGCTTCAGAAGCTGGGCGATATCTTCACGGGTGCAGGTCTTGCTGTGGGACACGGAGGAGCCTTCCTGGTATGGGCAACGTCATGGAAAAAAGAGAAAAAAGGCGTCGCGTTTCCAAGGCTAGACCCTCTCCGGCGGCAGGTCAAGGGCGGGAAGGAAATATGGTGTCCGCATTTTGACGCCGCCGCGGCAGCCGGCCTGCCGTTTGTGCCCGCTGTCGCGGCCGCTTTTCTGTGCGGCAGCGGGAAGCGCGGTATATTCAATAGGAAAGCAGAAGGAGGCATGTTTTTTGCAAAATAAGAAGAAACAGAAATGAGGAAACAACTATGAAGCGCCGAACTCTTGTCGTGGCGGGAGCCGCGCTGGCGTGCGCCTCGACGGTCGTGGGGCTGCTGGCCGGTTTTGTGCCCCCGCAGGAAGATTTTGTTTCGCTGCGTCGCCCTGCCAGAGATTATGTGGTCGTTGCCGGGCCGGACGATATGCCCCCGCCCATTGAGCGCATGGGCGACGGCGAGCGGGTCTGGGCCGTGCGCCGCGACGCCGTGCAGATCGTGCGCAAGCCCGGGGACGCGGCTCCCGCGCCCGCGGATGCCGTGGTGAATTTCGACGGGCGCGGTGTGCGTCTTGATCTGGGCGCGGCGTCCCTGCGCTTTGCCGGGACAGTTCCGCCTCCGTCTTCTCTTGCGCCGCTGGTCAGCATGGACGGCATGAGCGTCCCCGCCCTCGTGGCCGGGCAGCCCGCGCGCTACGGCGAGGCGCTGGACATGCGCGGCCGTCCCCTGCGCTGGCAGGGCGCTCAGGCGCTGCTTGAGGGCTACTCCCTGCCCGGGCCTCGCGTGGGCGAGCTGGACTTTGACGATCTCATGCCCCTGCCCGTGTTTTCCGGCGGGCCTCTGCTGGCCCATGCCTCCCGGTATCGCGCGATGGTGGAAGACTGCGCCCGTCGCTACAACCTGAGTCCCGAGCTTGTTTTAGCCATTATTCACAGCGAAAGCACCTTTGACATTGATCTGGTCAGCCATCGTTCGGCCATGGGGCTCATGCAGCTTCTGCCCACCACCGCCGGAGACGAGATTCACCGTTTTCTCTACGGCAGCAAGGGCGACGTGACTTTTGACGAACTCAGTCAGCCGGACATCAATATTCGCTACGGCACCGCCTACATCCATATTTTGCTGACGCGCTATTTCGGCGGCGTGCAGGATCGCCGCTCCCGTGAGCTGTGCATGCTGGCGGCCTACAACATGGGCCCCAATCGTCTGCTGCGCTTTTTCGGCAAGACCAGGGAGGAAGCCGCCGAGGCCATCAATTCTTTATCAAGCGAAGAACTCTACCGGGTGCTGACCACCGATCTTCCTGTGCGCGAGACGCGTTTTTATGTCGCGAAGGTGCAGCATTACCGCCAGGCATATGCTGCGGGTCGCCATCAGTGAGATCGTCCACATAGACGGGCAGCCCGTTGAGCTCGGCTGTCCGTTCAATGCCGCTGAAGAAATAGTCGTCGTCCTCTTGCGCGGCATCCGAAAAAACGGTGCTGTGATCCTTCAGGTAGTACAAAACGCTCTCGTAGGAGGAAAAGTCCGGCGTGTCCGGGGATGCGTCGGGCTTTTCCTTCATATAGGGCGCAAGCATGGACCGCCTTTCCAGCTCTTCCCAGATCGCAAAGGTGCGGTCCACATAGGCATATTCCCCGTCGTCAAAATCTTCCCAGTAGGAAACCTTTCTCACAAGGTCTTCCGGAACGTCATCTCTGGGAATAAAGGCGGAAAAGCCGCAGGATTCCAGGGCTTCGTAGTACCGTAAGCGGCAGAAGCCCACATCGCAGCGGTCTTCCGCCTCAAAAAGCTGCATCAGGGCGGCGCGTTTTGCCTCGTTGCTTATCTGTGTGCCGACAACGGCCTCGACAAGAACCTCCGTGGCATACTCGACATCATGCATCGACATGGCGAAACTCCTTGTGCGTGGTTGGAGCGGAAAAGCTCCCTTCCGGAAGGGAAGCGCGGGCGGACTGACGCCGGCGGCTTTTCCCGACTGTACGCCACCCTACACGCGACAGCCCGGCAGCGCAACTGACGCCCCTGTTCCCGCCCCCGCCTTCTCCGCGCTCCGTCGCAATGGCGAAACCTGTCTCCGCGCCGCGTCACGGCGTTTTTCTTCTGTCTGCGCGCTCTTGTCCTTTGCGGGGAGAAAGGCTAAAAAAACTTGAGAGATTTTCAAAAACGGGATATGCCTCAGTTTCCGGCACAGGCCGTACTTCAAACCGTGTCCAACTCCCCGATCACGTTACAGGAGATTTTTCATGCGTATTCGTTTCGTCGTTCTGCCGTTGCTGCTTCTTTCCGCCCTTGCCTTTGCGGGGTGCCAGCAGACCGAGCCCAGCAAACCTGCCGTGGCAGTGGTGGACATGAGCCGTCTTTTGACGGAAAGCGAGCCCGGAAAGGCCGGTATGGCTTTCCTCGAAGGGCTTCAGAGCGATATGCAGAACAAGCTGAACGCCATTCAGGAGCGTCTCGAAAAGAACGACAAGGACGAAGAAGCGCAGCGCGAACTGCAGATGTCCTATATGACGTTCCAGACCCGCATGGGCAAGGAACAGCAGGCCGTCGCCGGTCAGCTCTATGACATGCTGCAGAAGGTGCTTGGCGATTACCGCCAGGCGCACGGCTATCAGGTCATCGTCAGCCGCGAGGTGGTTGCCTCCTTTGATGCCAAGGTGGATGTGACCGATGCCGTCCTCGCCGAAGTCAACAAGCAGAAGATTACCTTTATCCCGCTGGAGCAGGACGACGCCGCTCCCGCCGCGGAGCAGTCTGCCGCTCCCGAGCAGAAGGCTGAGCCCGCTGCGGAAAAGCCCGCCGCTGCTCCTGCAACGGACAAGGCCCCTGCGGGCAAGTCTTCCTCCCAGGCTGCGCCCGCGGCCGGCAAGTCCGCCAAGTAGGTACCCGGGGACCTTCCCCAACCCTTCCTGAGACAGGAAGACCCGCCGAAGTCATGCTTCGGCGGGTCTTCCGTTTTTTGTGCTTTTTTTCTTCCCTGAATTGCGGCTGTTGCCCGGAGTGGGGCATGGGGGGAGGGACTTCCTTACTCTGTCTTTTTTCTTTCATCCTCGGCCTGCGGCTGCTGCCCGGCCTGGGCGGCGGGTCGCCTGCCCGGCGCGGGGCATGGGGTGAGAGGGGCGGCTGCCCCTCTACACCCCCT
>DXFI01000002.1 GCA_019114565.1 Candidatus Desulfovibrio intestinigallinarum
GGTTTGAAATGCGAAGCATTTCAAACTGAAAATGCTCTAGAGCGTTTCAACTTTGAAAAAGATGAAACGCGAGGCGGCGGCACAGCGCCGCCCGGCCCAAAGTGAGCGGAAAAACCGCGTTTTTTCCGCGAAACGACAGGCCGTATGGTTTGAAATGCGAAGCATTTCAAACTGAAAATGCTCTAAAAAGAACCGGGGGAAGGGGAGCCTCTCGCAGATGCGGGGAGGGGTCCCCTTCCCCCGGCACAGGGAAAGGATGGAAGAACCTGACTATGCCGGACTTCCGGCATTCTGGAGAGAGGCATTCCCCTGTTCGAGGCTTGCGTCCATGTCAAGGAATTCGCCGAAGGTTCTGGCGGCAACCGCGCCGTTGAGCAGGCGGGTGAATTCACCGTCATAGCGGGGGTCGGCGGCCAGTTCCTTGGCGGCAACTTCAGGTGTCTTTCCGGCGGCATAGGGACGATCGCAGATCATGGCGGAGAAGCTGTCCGCAACGGCCGTAATGCGCGCCACGCGGGAAATGCTCCTGTCCTTGATGTGCTGCGGATAGCCGCTGCCGTCCATGCGCTCGTGATGCTCGAAGCAGGCGCGGATCATTTCTTCCGTGGCGCCGTCGAGCTTCTGGATCAGTTTCGCGCCGGCCAGCGCATGCAGCTCCATTTTTTCGCGTTCCTCGGTCTTGAGCGGCCCCTTCTTGTTGAGGATGAAGGGCGGAATCTTGCCCATGCCCACGTCGTGCACAAGCAGTGCCACAGCCATGCTGTCAAAGTCCTTGCGGCGGACTTCCTGCGTGCTTTGCAGCCAGAGCCAGAGGCCGATGCAGAAGGTATTGAGGGCGTGCCGCGCGGGTTCGTTCTTGCGGAAGAGGCGGCGGCAGAAGCTGTTGATGCGGTGCTTGTCCTCGGTGATGTACTGCGTGACGACAAGAGCGTCGTTGTACAGCGGTTCAAAGAAGGGGCGGACCGGCTGATCGTAGAAGTTGGTATAGCGCATGACCAGCGCACGAATGCAGATATCCGCGATTTCAGCTTCCTTGAGGTTCTGATCCTGAAGGACGAGATCCAGCTGTTTGACGATGTGTCGCGAATAGATGGGGTGATCCGAACGCGAGACGAACAGACAGCCTTCGTCGCAGAGATTGAAGATTTCCTCGATCTTTTCGTTGCTCAGGCGCTCTCCCTTGCGGCTTACGGGCGCAAGCACGGCGATGTCTTCACGAAAGGCGAAAAGATCGACAGGGTGCCTGTACTTGGGGAAGCTTTCGAGGATTTCGCGGCTGATCTGATAATATTCTTCGTTGATATTCTGAGGAACTGCGCGGGTCATGGATGTGTCCAGGGTTATTTCCAGTAGATTTTGACGAGGTTTGTACCTCTGGGCGTCGCCTTGGAAGAGCCGGTTTGCTGGCCTGCCGTGATGACGGCGCTTTCGCCGGGGGCGATGGCGTCGCAGTTGGCAATGAAATGCTCTGCGCGCTCAAGGTGGCTGGTGGTGGCCTGAGGATCATCCACGGCGACGGGAACGACGCCCCAGGAGAAGTTCAGGCGCTTGATGGTGCCGGGATCGGGCGTCAGGGCGTAGATATCCTGCGAGGGACGGCAGCTGGAAAGCAGCCGGGCCGACGCGCCGCTGACGCTGTGGGCCACAAGAGCTTTTGCCTGAGCCTTATCGGCCAGCAGGCAGGCGGAGTAGGCCAGATATTCGGGGATGCCCTTTTCCGCGGCGGGCTCTTCCGCCTTGAGGCGGCGTTCCAGCAGCAGTTTTTCGGCTTCGCCGGTAATGCGCCGCATGTAGCGCACGGTTTCCACCGGGAAATTGCCCATGGCGGTTTCTTCCGACATCATGACGCAGTCGGCGCCGTCCAGCACGGCGTTGGCCACGTCCGTAGTTTCGGCGCGGGTCGGGGCCGGGCTGTTGACCATGGAAAGCAGCATCTGCGTGGCGACGATGACGGGTTTGGAAACGCTGTTGCAGGCCCGGATGATGCGCTTCTGCAGGCCGGGCAGCATGGGCAGCGGGCATTCCACGCCGAGGTCGCCGCGGGCCACCATGATGATGTCGGTCTCTTCCAGAATCTCGTCCAGATTGTCCACGGCGCTCTGGCGTTCCAGCTTGACGACGACCGGAACCTTGCGGCCGGCATCGGCAATGAGCTTTTTGGCTTCGCGCACGTCGTCGGCCGTCTGCACATAAGAAATGGCGACGGCATCCACGCCCAGGGCCAGGCCGTCCGCAAGATCGCGCTTGTCCTTTTCCGTCAGGGCGCGCACCTTGGTGGCCTTGCCGGGCAGGGCAAGACCCTTGCGCGACGTGACGATGCCGGAGTTGTTGGCCTCCAGCACCACAAGATCGTCGCTGCGGCGTTCCTGAACGGTGAACTGCAGGCCGCCGTCGGCCAGCACAAGGCAGTCGCCCTTTTCGAGCGTCTCAAGAATGACGGCATGATCAAAGGGGAGGAAAGGCAAATCGCCGTTTTCCGGGCGTTGCGAGGTCAGGCCCAGCAAAAGCTGCATGCCCTTGGTGACCTGTATGGAGCCTTCTTCCACGACGCCGAGGCGGATTTTCGGACCGGACAAATCCTGCATGATGGTGATGGGCTTGTTCAGCTCATTTTCCACTTCGCGGATATAACCGATAATTTTGACGAAATCGGCTGCTGTTCCGTGCGAAAAGTTGAGGCGGAAAATGCTCACGCCTTCTGCGGCGAGTTCCTTGAGCTTTTCCTTGGTGTTGGAAGCAGGACCTATCGTTGCAACAATTTTGGTTTTCATGGGCGATTCCATCAATAAAAAGAGGGAAGATCATTCGTACTACGATGGAAAGGAGCTTCCGGCTTTTAAAATATTTTGTCAAGCTGAACGGCATTTCGCGGGCTTTCTTTAGAGCCGGTAACATTTTTTTTGAGAATATCGCAAGAAGATTTGTAGAGAATATATAAAGAAAAATATTCAATAATATTATGTGGTAATAAAAATTGAACCGCGCGGTGCGCCTTGACATGCCGTTTTCCCTTGGGCATAAAAAGGGAACGAGTGGGAGCTGATGGGCGCCAACGGCGCACTGCGTGAAGGCCCGCAGGCCGCCCTGGGCGGACGCGGCGGC
This sequence comes from Candidatus Desulfovibrio intestinigallinarum, assembly GCA_019114565.1. Taxonomy (GTDB): domain Bacteria; phylum Desulfobacterota; class Desulfovibrionia; order Desulfovibrionales; family Desulfovibrionaceae; genus Desulfovibrio; species Desulfovibrio intestinigallinarum. The sequence continues at coordinate 3,103 of DXFI01000002.1, forward strand.
GCGGCGCGGCGTATGCGCCCCTTTTTTGCGCCCCTTTTTTGTGCCCTTGCCGCACGAAACAGCGTCGGACCTTTCGGGGCCGTTCGCACAACCTCTCTGGACTGGTGCATGGAGCAGCTTCACGCTTCCGAATCCGCCGTCGGCCCTGTGGCGAAAGACGCCCGGCAGGACGGCTCCTCCTTTCGTCCCCGGCATATTCCCGTTCTTCTGCAAGAAACGCTCGACGCCCTTGTTCCCGCTCTGGGCGGGGAGGGCGCGCGCTATCTGGACGGCACGCTGGGCCTCGGCGGACATGCTTCGGCCGTGCTGACGGCGGCGCCGGACGCCGTGCTCTGCGGTCTTGATCGTGACGAACAGGCGCTGGAACTGGCACGGGAGCGCCTGACGCCGTTCGGCGGACGGAGCCATCTCTTTCATCTCTGCTACAGCCGGTTCGAGGAGGCGCTTGACGAACTGGGCTGGGAGCGCATAGACGCCGCGCTGATTGATATCGGCGTTTCTTCTCTCCAGCTGGACGAGGCGGAGCGCGGTTTCAGCTTCAACAGCGACGGGCCGCTGGACATGCGCATGGACCAGCATTCCGGCAGAGACTCCGCCTGGCACTGGGTCAACAGGGAACATTTTGCGGCGCTGAAGGAGTGCATCGCCACTCTGGGTGAAGAGCCGCAGGCGGGCCGCATTGCCCGCGCCATTGTGGATGCGCGTCAGAAAGGCCCCATTGATACCACGCTGCAGCTGGCGCATATCGTGGAAATGGCCTATCCGCCCGCATGGCGGGCCAAGGCGCGGCGGCATCCGGCAACCCGGACCTTTCAGGCGCTGCGCATGGCCGTCAACGACGAACTGGGAGAGCTGCGCCGTTTTCTGGATGCCGTGCTCGGCCGTCTGCGCATCGGCGGCCGTCTGGCGGTGATCAGCTTTCATTCGCTGGAAGATCGCATGGTCAAGCAGGCCATGCGTCACTGGGCCGAAGGCTGCCGCTGCCCGCGCCATGTGCCGCGCTGCGTCTGCGGACATGTGCCCGAGGTGCGTCTGCTGCACAAAAAGCCGCTTACGGCCTGCGAAAGCGAAATTGCGGTCAATCCCCGTTCCAGCTGCGCCAAACTGCGCGCCGTGGAAAAAATTGCGGAGGCCGTTTCCTGATGACCAGGGGAGGACGCGGCGGCAAGGGCTGGCTGCTGCTTCTGGCAGGCGGTCTGTTAAGCTGCATGACCATGAGTCTGGTGCTGGTGTGGTGCAATATCGAACGCACCGATACGACCTATTTCATCAATGCCGAACTGAATACCTTGCGGGAGCGGCGCGCTCTGCGGGCCAAGCTCGAAGTGGAGCGGGAGCGTCTGCTTTCGCCCTATGAGCTGCGCCTCAAGGCGGAAAAGCTGGGCCTTGGCGAACCCAAGCCGGGGCAGGTGCGCCGCATGGGCGACAAGTAGAGGCTTTCCTATCGCATTGTTCCGCAGAGCAGCCCGTCGCGGCGGCATCGCCGCACGGGAGTCGCTCTTCCGGCGAGGTGTCCCGTCGTGTCACGCCGACATCGGCCGGGCCTTTTCTGTTGATGGGCAGGGAGAATATATGTTCAAGCTTCCCTTGTGGCGCGGTTCGCGCAAGCGCAATCGCAACAGGGCGGTGTCTGCGGCCGCTGCCAAACCGGCGCCCAACAAGCTGCTGGACGGGCAGGGCAGCCCGGAAAAAGTCGGTATTCGGAGACGGCTTTTCGGCAGTCTGCTTGATCGTGTGGACTGGGGCCGTACCCGCATCAATATCGTCGTGGTGCTTTTCTGCGTTCTCTGGCTGGGGCTGTGGGGGCGCGCCTGGTACCTGCAGATGATTGCCGGGCCGCGTCTGGCCAACAAGGCCGAACGTCAGCATACGGCGACGGAGCTGGTGGCGGGGCGTCGCGGCATGATTCTGGACCGCAACGGGAAGGTGCTGGCACGCAGCGTCGAGGCCCTGTCCGTCTATGCCAATCCGCAGGAAATAAAAGACTTTTTGAAGATGGCCAACACCCTTGGCCCTATTCTTGGTCAGGAGCCCCAGAAGCTCTATGACGAGCTTTCGCGCACCAAGCGGCGTTTTGTCTGGCTCAAGCGCAAGGTGGACGACAAGACCGCCGAAGCCGTGCGCAAGGCGGGCATCGAAGGCATCGGCCTGTCCAAGGAATTTGATCGCGTGTACCCCTTCACCCACATGGCGGGGCAGCTGCTGGGCTTTGTGGGGCTGGACGACAAGGGCCTTGAAGGTCTCGAACGTTCGCTGGAAGCCCGCCTGGGGAGCATTCCCACCCGGCGCGTGGTGCAGCGCGACGCCATGGGCCGACGTTTTTATCTGGACGAGGAGGGCAACGCGGCCCCGCGCGGCGAAGATGTGACGCTGACGCTGGACGCCCAGATTCAGTTCATCGCGGAAGACGCCGTGGCTGCCGTCGCCAAGGAGTACGACGCCCGCTGGGCCGGGGCGCTGGTGGTGGACGTGCCCTCGGGCGAGATTCTGGCCTGGGCGCAGTATCCCTTCTTCAATCCCAACAACTACCGGGAGACCAGTCCGGCCATTTACCGCAACCGCCTTGCCGCCGACGCGCTGGAGCCCGGCTCCACCTTCAAGCCCTTTGTCATTGCGGCCGCGCTGCAGGAAGGCAAGATTACGCCCACCACGCCCATTGACTGCGAAAACGGCCGCTGGGAAACCAAGCGCTTTTCCATCCGCGACACCTCCGTGCAGGGCGTCATTACGGCAAGCAAGGTGCTGCGCTACTCCTCCAATATCGGCATGGCCAAGATCGGTCTGGAGCTGGGCCCGAGGGTCTTTCATGACTACCTGCGCAAGCTGGGCTTCGGTGAGCGGACGTCCGTTCCTGTTTCGGAAAGTCGCGGCATTCTGCGCCCGGCCCGGGACTGGAGCGAGGTGGACATCATGTCCACGGCCTTCGGACAGAGTATTTCCGTCACCTGTCTGCAGATGGCGCAGGCCTATTTGACCCTGCTCAACAACGGCGTGTATAAACCGCTGCGGTTACTGCGGGATAACGGCGCCGTGCAGGAGACGTATCAGCGCATTTTCAACGAGCGCGTCAGCAAGCAGGTCATGGAAATGATGCGCGACGTGGTCGAGGCCAAGGACGGCACCGGACGGCGGGCGCGCATTGACGGCGTGGAAGTGGGCGGCAAGACGGGCACGGCCCAGAAAGCCGATCACCGTACCGGCGAGTACGGCTCCAAGCGTACGGCCTCCTTTGCGGGCTTTGTGCCGGCTACGCATCCGCGGTATCTGATTTTCGTCATGGTGGACGAACCGACCCGCAACCAGTACGGCGGCGTTGTGGCGGCCGCGGCCTTCCGCGATATCGCCGCGCGGGCGCTGACCTGGAACGGCACGCTCGGCGCCGTGGAAACGGCGGAGAAGAAGGAAGAGGCCCGCCCCGCAGTCCGGGGGCGGCAGCGCGGTCTGAAAATATCGCGGGAAGATATTCCCTACATGGCGGACAACAGCGATGTGCCGGCCAGTTCTTCCGGCATGCGCCTGCCCGGTCATCTGAGCCGGGCCTCCAGCAAGGTGCCCGATGTCAAGGGCAAGTCCGTGCGCTATGCCGTGGAGCTGTTTGCCCGGGCGGGCGTCGTGCCGGAGATTAAGGGAAGCGGAACGCATGTGGTGAAACAGAGCCCGCAGCCGGGCACGCCCTGGCCTGAAGAAGGCAAGGCGGCATCCTATATTCTGTGGCTTTCGGAGAAATAGCATGGAACAGGCATTGGCAGATCTCTTGGCAGATGTGCGCGCCGGGCGCGCCGAAGTTCGGGCCGATTCACGGGAAGTGGGGAAGGGCGACATCTTTGTCGCCGTACCCGGAGCCAGCGAAGACGGCGCCCGTTTTGTGCCTGCCGCCGTTGAAGCCGGCGCGGCCGCGGTCGTCTGCCGTCCCGAAGTCACGGCGGCTGTCGGCGACGCGGCAGCGGCGGCGGGGCATGCCTGCGCGGCCGTGGCCTGCGACGATCCGCGCGAGGCTCTCTGGCGTCTGGCGCAGGCCCGTTATCATACGGAAACCCTGCCGCTGACCGTTCTCGGCGTGACGGGAACCAACGGTAAGACGACCTGCGCCTATCTGCTGGAGCATCTTTTCAGCTCTCTCGGGCACAAGGTGGGCGTTCTGGGCACGGTCAACTACCGCTGGCCCGGCCATATGGAAAGCGCGCCCCTGACCACGCCCGGACCGCTGGCCGTGCATTCCATGCTGGCCGCCATGAGCGCCGCCGGGGCCGATACGGCCGTCATGGAAGTTTCGTCGCATGCGCTGGAGCAGCAGCGCGTGGGGGGCGTGCCCTTTGCCGGGGCGCTGTTCACCAACCTGACGCAGGATCATCTGGATTTCCATCCTGATATGCTGTCCTATTTCAAGGCCAAGGCCCGTCTTTTTCTGGAAGTGCCGCGTGACGACAAGGCCATGTCCATCAATGCCGATGACGAATGGGGGCGGCGTCTGCTGGAGCTGTGTCCCTCGGCCCTGTCCTACGGCCTGCACGAAGGCCTGCCGGGGCAGCGTCACCTGCGCGGGGAGCTGCTGTCGGCCGGGACGGACGGCTGCCATTTGCGCATGACGCTCGGCCGGGAATCGTGGGAGCTGCACAGCCCGCTGGTGGGGGCGTTCAATGCCTCCAATCTGCTGGCCGTGCAGGCGCTGGCGCTGGAACTGGGGCTGAAGCCGGATCAGCTGGCTGTGCTGGCAGGCTTCATGGGCGTGTGCGGACGGCTTGAGCGCGTGCCCAACCCGCAGGGGCTGCACGTCTTTGTGGACTATGCCCATACGCCCGATGCGCTGATCAATGTTCTCAAGGCCCTGCGCGGCGCGGGTTTCCGCCGCATCGTGGCGGTCTTCGGCTGCGGCGGCAACCGGGACCGCACCAAGCGGCCGCTTATGGGACAGGCTGTGGCCCGTTATGCCGATGTGGCCGTGCTGACCTCGGACAATCCCCGTTTCGAGGATCCGGAAGCCATTTTGCGCGACGTTCTGCCCGGACTGGCGGATGCGCGCGAGACGGTGGTGGAAGTGGATCGGCGCACGGCGACGGCGCGGGCGCTGGAGCTGCTCGGGCCTGACGATGCGCTGCTCATCGCGGGCAAGGGGCATGAGGACTATCAGATTATTCAGGGCGTGAAGCACCATTACAGCGATCAGGAAGTGGTAAGGGAGCTCTTGGGGTGCGCGTAAGCATTGCGGATATAGGGGCGGCGCTGCATATAGCCGCCTTTGCGGAGATGACGGGGGAAGTGTGCGCTGTCGTGACGGACAGCCGCAAGGCCGTGCCGGGGGCGCTCTTTGTCTGCGTGCCCGGCGAACGGGTGGACGGACACGATTTTGCAGCGGCCGCCGTGGAACGGGGCGCTGTGGCCCTGCTGGCCCAGCGGCCCCTGTCCGTCACGGACGGCAACGGCCGGGAAGTGCCGGTCTTTGTGGTGCCGGATACCGTGGAGGCTCTGGGGCGGCTCGCCCGCTGGTGGCGGGACAGGACATCCGCCGTGGTGGTCGGCGTTACGGGAACGGCCGGAAAGACAACGGTCAAGGAAGTGCTGGCACAGGTGCTGTCCGTGCGCGGCAAGACCGCCCGTAACGAGCTGAATCTCAACAATCAGATCGGCATGCCCCTGTCCATGCTGGCCGCCGACGGCGACGAAGCCTTCTGGGTCATGGAAGCCGGTATCAGTCACGAAGGCGATATGGAAGCCCTCGGCGCGGTGCTGCATCCCGATCTGGCGCTGATTCTCAATGTGGGCGCGGGGCATACGGCCGGGCTCGGCAAAAAGGGCGTTGCCTGGCACAAGACGCGTCTGCTGGCGGCGCTGGCTGAAGGCGGCCGTGCGCTGGTAAGCGCCGACTACCCCGATCTTGCCCGCGAAGCGCGGGCCGTGGTGGGGGCGACGCAATTCTTTACGGCCGAGGGGCGGCCGCTGCGCTACAGCGGCGCGTATACCGGTCATCAGGAAAACGGGCGCGGCCTCTACCGTCTGCGTCTGGATGGCGAAGCCTGCGACGTGCAGGCCCCCTTTGTGGGCGGCTACGGCGCGGAAAATGCCATTGCCATTGCCGCAGCGGCTCATATGCTCGGCCTGAGCGGCGCGGAAATTGCGCAGGGCTTTGCCGCGGCAAGTCTGCCGCCTCAGCGGTTTACGCGGCGGCAATGCGGGGCATGGACGGTTATTGACGACAGCTACAATGCAAATCCCCTGTCCATGCGGCGCATGCTGGAGGCGGCGTCCGAAGCCGCCGGCGGCAGAACCTTTGTCGCCGTTCTGGGCGAAATGCTGGAACTGGGCGATCTGGCCGACAAGGAACACGAAACGCTGGGGCGGGAACTGGCCGACATGCGTCCCGCCGCCGTCCTCTGGAAAGGGGGCCGGTTCGAGGCCCTGTGCAGCGGCCTTGAGCGCGGGCATTATGCGGGCCCTGTGGCGCAGGTCGACGACGAGGCCTCGCTGGCGGCGGCGCTGGAGCAGTGCGGCTGTTCGCCGTCGCAGGGCGGGCTGGCGCTGTTCAAGGGATCGCGGGGCAATCATCTGGAAACGCTGGCGGCGTCCTTTGCCGTCTGGGCGCAGGGCAGGGAGTAGGCATGTTTTATAATTTGCTGTCGCCGCTGGCGACGGATATTTCCCTGTTCAACGTCTTTCGCTACATCACCTTTCGTTCCATGGCGGCGCTGGTGACGGCGCTGGTGCTGTCCATTGTGTGCGGGCCGCATTTCATTGCCTGGCTGCGCCGCCTCAAGTGCGGCCAGTACATTCTGGAAGATGTGCCCGCCCATGCCGCCAAGGCCGGCACGCCCACCATGGGCGGCCTGCTGATCATGTTCACGCTGTGCGTGAGCGTCCTGCTGTGGGCGGATCTGACCAATCCCTATATCTGGCAGACGCTGCTGGTCTTTGTGGGGTTTGGCGCCGTCGGCTTCTGGGACGACATGACCAAGCTGCGGCATCATCAGAACAAGGGGATTTCCCCCCGGGCCAAGCTGGCCGGTCAGCTGGTCGTCGCCTGCGCGGCCATGCTGTGTCTGGTCTTCAACGATCATTACAGCAGCACGCTGGCCATTCCCTTTCTCAAGGATGTTTCCCTGAATCTCGGGCATTTCTATCTGCCGTTCGGGGTCTTTCTCATGGTGGCCGCTTCCAATGCGGTCAATCTGACAGACGGTCTGGACGGTCTGGCCATCGGCCCGACCATTGTGGCGGGCATCGTCTTTGCCATCTTCATCTATATCACCGGCCATGCCGTCTTTGCCCGCTATCTGCTGGTGGACTACGTGCCCGGCGTGGGCGAAGTGGCGGTCTTCTGCGCGGCGCTGGTGGGTGCGGGGCTGGGCTTTCTCTGGTTCAATGCCTATCCGGCGCAGGTCTTCATGGGCGATGTGGGCTCGCTCAGTCTGGGCGGCGTTCTCGGCTATCTGGCGCTGCTGGCCAAACAGGAGCTGGTGCTGGCCGTGGTCGGCGGGCTCTTTGTGGCGGAAACTCTGTCCGTCATCATGCAGGTGAGCTATTTCCGCTGGACCGGGGGTAAGCGTCTGTTCCGCATGGCGCCGCTGCACCATCATTTTGAACTCAAGGGCGTGCCGGAATCCAAGATCATCATACGCTTCTGGATTACCTCCATCATGCTGGGGCTGGTGGCGCTTTCGGTGCTGAAACTGCGCTGATCAGTCCGCGGCATGCGCGGCTGAAAAAGGTGAAACGCGAGACGGCGGCACAGCGCCGCCTGGCCGGACTGAGCGGAAAGACAGCGTTTTTTCCGCGAAACGACAGGCCGTATGATTTGAAACGCACAGCGTTTCAAGCTGAAAATGTTCTAATTTTTTGAGGGAGGGGTTCTCATGGCTCTGGAAAGAATGCGCGGCGGTCAGCCTCAGGCGGGTTCGCTTGCCGTTGTGGTGGGTGCCGGTCGTTCCGGTCTGGCGGCCTCCCTGCTGTTGCGGAAAAAGGGCGCGCGCGTGCGCCTGCTGGAAAGCAATCGTGCGGCGGTCAGCGATGCTCTGGCCGCCAAGCTGCACCGGGCCGGCATTGAGCTTGTTCTGGGCGAGCATACGCCGCAGCTCTTTGCCGGAGCCGCGCTGGTTGTGCCCAGCCCCGGCCTTGCCCTGTCGCGCCTGCTGCCCATGATGGGCAAGTACGCGCAGCAGCCGGGCATGGAAATTCTTGCGGAAATGGAACTGGCCTGGCGCTGCCTCGGCGACGAGCCGGTGCTGGCCGTGACCGGCACCAGCGGCAAGACCACCACGGCCAGCCTCGCGGCCTATATGCTGCAGACTCAGGGCTACAGTGTCTTTCTGGGCGGCAATATCGGCACGCCCCTTTCCGAATATGTGCTCTCCGGACGCAAGGCCGACGTGGTGGTGGTGGAGGCGTCCAGCTTCCAGCTCCAGACGTGCAGCACGTTCTGTCCGCGTGTGGGCATTCTGCTCAACATCACGCCCAATCATCTGGACTACCACAAGGACATGAACGAGTATATCGAAGCCAAATTCCGGCTGTTCCGCTGTCAGGATGAAGGCGATCTTGCCATTCTGGGCGACGGACTCCAGAAAGTGGCCGAGCATTTCCGCGTGCGCGCGCGGCGCATCTTCATCCGCCCGGAAGAGCGCTTCCCGGAAGTCTCCCTCATGGGACGGCATAATCTCTTCAATATCGAGGCCGCCTGGCAGGCCTGCCGTTTCTTCGGCGTCAGCGAGGAAAACGCCGCCCGCGCCGTGGCCGCCTTCAAGCCCCTGCCGCACCGGCTGGAAAAGGTCGCGGACATCAACGGCGTGGCCTATGTCAACGATTCCAAGTGCACCACCGTTTCCTCGCTCAAGGTCGCGCTGGAAGCCTTTGATCGTCCCCTGCGTCTTCTCTGCGGCGGGCATTTCAAGGGGGGCGACGTGGCCGCTCTGCGTCCGCTCGTGCAGCAGCATGTGCGGGAAGTCTTTCTTTTTGGCGAGAGCCGCGAGATTTTTGAATCCGCCTGGCAGGACGCCGTGCCCATGCACTGGTTCGACACCCTTGAGCCCGCTCTGCGGGCCGCTGCCGCCGCCGCGGAAAGCGGCGATGTGGTGCTGATGGCTCCCGCCACCTCCAGCTTTGATCTGTATGCCAACTACATGGCGCGCGGCGACGACTTCCGGCGCGTGGTGGAAAGCCTGCGCGCAGCTCCGGGGCAGGGCGCTTAGGCGCGACCCTCTTGCCGTATTTCAACTAAAGAGGCTGTAGCGGCTCCGCATGCGCATTGAAGAATGCCTGCCGGATGCTTTCGTCTCTCTTTGAAAAAGCACGCCGGGGAAGGGTGGGGCTCCCTTCCCCGGACAGGCGGCGGACGGCGGGACTCCCCGCACGGTATGCGGCCGTCTCCGGCGGCCACCCTGCGCCTCTTCCCCGCTCCGACCTTCTCTTCTCTCTTTTTCCTCGAACCGCCTCTTTTTCCGGGCGCATACCGCCCGCCGATGGAGCGGCCTATGGCGACGACAAAAAAAAATACCTTTGTAGACAAGGGTGAAAGTAAAAACGGCAAGGGCAGCCCGCTGGCGCGCGCGCTGGATGCAACGCCGGGCAGCTTTGACTGGTGGCTGCTGACGCTGGCGCTGATCCTGCTGTCCATCGGTCTGATCATGGTGCTGTCGGCAAGCGGCATCATGGCCGAGGAAACCAGCGGCGATAAATACTATTTCTTCAAGCGACAGCTGCTCTTTGCCTGCGCGGGGAGCGTCGGTCTGTGGATTGCGGCTCTGATGCCGCGTCAGTGGCTCTACCGGCTGCAGTATCCGGCAATTTTCCTGTCGCTGCTGTTGCTGCTGGTCACGCTTTCGCCGCTGGTGCATCCCATCAACGGCGCCAAGCGATGGATTCCGCTGGGGCCGGTGAGCATCCAGCCCATGGAGTTCGTCAAAATATCGCTGGCGCTGTATCTGGCCTATTTCATGAGCTCCAAGCAGGACCTGATCAAGACGTTCAGCCGGGGGGTCATTCCGCCCTTTGCGGTAACGGGGCTTTTCTGTTTCCTGCTGCTTTTGCAGCCGGATTTCGGGAGCGCCGTGGTTCTGGCCGGCATTCTGTTCTTCATGTGCATTGCCGGCGGCACGCGCTTTGTCTATCTGTTCTTCACTCTGGCGCTGGCCGTGGCGGGCGCTATGGCGCTGGCCATTGCCTCGCCGTATCGCCTGCGCCGTCTGCTGGCCTTTCTTGACCCCTTCGAGGACGCGCATAATACCGGCTATCAGCTGGTGCAGTCGCTGCTGGCCTTCGGCTCGGGCGGCTTCTTCGGCGTGGGCGTTGGCGCAAGCCGTCAGAAGATGTTCTATCTGCCGGAATCGCACAACGACTTCATCATGTCCGTGCTGGCCGAGGAGCTGGGCTTTGTGGGCGTGACGGTCGTCATGCTGCTGTTTGCGCTGCTGTTCTGGCGCTGCTATCGCGTCATCATGGGGCAGCAGAATTTGCGGGACCGGCTGACGTCCTTCGGCATAACCTGCATTATTGCCATGGGGGCCGTCATGAACCTGGCTGTGGTCATGGGGGTTGCGCCGCCCAAGGGCGTGCCCATGCCCTTCCTCAGCTACGGCGGCAGTAATCTGGTGGCGACCCTGCTCTGTGTGGGGCTGCTGCTCAACTTCTCGCGCACGGCCCGGGAGTAATTCATGGAAAGACTTTTGCTGACGACAGGCGGCACGGGCGGCCATATTTTCCCGGCTCTGGCCGTGGCCGAGGCTCTGCGGCGGGAGAATCCGCAGGCACGCATCCTCTTTGTGGGCTCGGACTACGGCCCGGAAGCCCGCCTTGCCGCAGCCGCGGGTCTGGAGTTTGCGGGCCTGCCGGTGCGCGGACTTGTGGGGCGCGGCCTCAGGGCCGTGGGTGCGGCGGCGCGCATGGCGGTTGCCACGGGACGAGCGCTGGCCATTGTGCGCCGCTTCCGGCCGCAGGTCGTGGCGGGCTTCGGCGGCTATGCCGCCTTTGCGCCCATGCTGGCCGGGCGCTGTCTGGGCGTGCCCTGCGTGCTGCATGAGCAGAACGCCATACCCGGAGCCAGCAATCGTCTCCTGGCGCGTCTGGCGCGGCGGGTCTGTCTTTCCCTGCCGGTAGCGGAAGGCTTTCCCCGGGAAAAATGCGTGCTGACGGGCAATCCCGTGCGTGCCGCCGTGGCCGCCGTGGGCGGGCGTCCCCGGGATTTTTCCGGGCGGCGTCTGCTGATCATGGGCGGTTCGCTGGGCGCGCATGCGCTCAACGAGCATATGCCGCGGAATCTTGCACGGCTGCGCGCGGCGGGTGTGGAAATCCGGCATCAGACAGGCAGGGCCGATGAGGCCGCCGTACGCGCCGCCTATGCGGCGGCAGGCTATGATCCGTCCTGCGTCACGGCCTTTATTGACGATATGGCCGGGGCCTATGCCTGGGCCGATCTGGCTCTGTGCCGGGCCGGGGCCACCAGCGTGGCCGAACTCTGCGCGGCGGGCGTGCCCTCCATTCTTGTGCCGTTCCCCTTTGCGGCGCATGATCATCAGACGCGCAACGCCGAGGCTCTGCGTGATGCCGGAGCGGCGCTGCTTGTGGCGCAGGGCGATATGGAATCGGCCGATATCGTGGGGCTGGCGCTGGAGCTTCTGGAGGATGCCCGGCGACGTGCGGCCATGTCGGAGGCCGCGCTCCGTCATGCCCGCCCCGATGCGGCAGAACGCGTGCTGCGCGAGATTCGCGCCGTATGCGGTAACTAGACTTTTCTCGCGTTTTTTACTGTTCTTCGGCCTTTTCGGGTAACCAGAGGCACGAAGAGCATGTTCCTCTTACCATCCAGGGATTCTTATGAACAACAAGATCCACAAAATACATATGGTCGGTATCGGCGGCGCCGGAATGAGCGGTATTGCCGAGGTCCTGCTGAATCTCGGCTACAGCGTTTCGGGATCGGACATGAGCGATTCGGCCGTGGTCAAACATCTGCGTTCGCTCGGCGCCACGGTGGCTGTGGGACATGCGGCGGAAAATCTGGGCGACGTGCAGGTGCTGGTCAAGTCCACGGCCATAGCCGACGACAATCCCGAGGTGGTGGAAGCGCGCCGCCGCAACATCGCCATCATTCCCCGCGCGGAAATGCTGGCGGAACTCATGCGGCTGCGTCAGGGCGTGGCCATTGCCGGCACGCACGGCAAAACGACGACAACGTCCTTTACGGCATCCATCTTTGATGCCGCCGGGCTTGATCCCACCGTCATCATCGGCGGCCGTCTCAATGCCTACGGTACCAACGCGCATCTGGGGCATGGCGACTATCTGATTGCCGAGGCCGACGAATCCGACGGTTCCTTCCTCTGCCTGCTGCCGATCATCAATGTGGTGACCAATGTGGACGCGGATCATCTGGATCATTACGGCACGCGGGAAGCCATCGACGATGCCTTTGTGGCCTTCATGAACAGCGTGCCGTTTTACGGTATGAACGTGGTCTGCGGCGACGATCCCGGCGTGCGCGCGCTGCTGCCGCGCGTCAAGCGTCCTGTCATGACCTACGGCTTTGCGGCGGACAACGCCCTGCGGGCCGTGCCGCTGGAAAGCGGCGCCGTCAGCCGTTTTTCCGTATGGCAGAACGGCGAGGAACTGGGGGAAGTGCGCCTGCCTCAGCCCGGACGGCATAATATTCTGAATGCGCTCGGCGCCATCGGCGCGGCCCTGTCGGCGGATATTGCCTTTGCGGACTGCGCGCGCGGTCTGGGAGCGTTCGGCGGTGTGGGGCGGCGTTTTGAATACAAGGGCGAACGCGACGGCGTGACCGTCATTGACGATTACGGACATCATCCGGCGGAGATCGCGGCCACGCTGGCCACGGCGCGACAGGTCTTCCCCGGGCGGCGTCTGGTGGTGGCCTTCCAGCCGCACCGTTTTTCCCGGACGCAGGCGCATTTCGGCGAATTCTGCAAGGTGTTCGACACCGTGGATCAGGTGCTGCTGACGGAAATCTACGCGGCTTCGGAAAAGCCCATTCCCGGCGTTTCCGGCGAAAGTCTGGCGCAGGGCATGCGGCAGGTGTCGGAAACCCCTGTGGCCTACTACAGGACCATTCCCGAGCTGGCGGCGGCGCTGCCCGAATATCTGCGCCCGGGAGACGTGCTGCTGACGCTGGGCGCGGGAACCATTACCCGCGTCGGGCCTCTGTATCTTGAAGGAGCCGCGCATGCGTGAGCTTATCCGGCCGCTGCTGTCCGAGCGGACGACCCTGCATCTGGGCGGGCCTGCTCTGGTGGAACTTCAGCCTGAAAACGAAGAAGAAGCACAGGCCCTGCCCGAACGTGTGCGGCACTGGGGCGGCAAACCCTTTGTCATCGGCGCGGGCAGCAATCTGCTGGTCCGCGACGAGGAACAGCCCCTGACCCTGATCCGGCCCGGCTTCTGCGAAGGGCCGGAGATTGTGGGCGAAGAAGGGGAGCTTGTGCTGGTGCGCGCGGGGGCCGCCGTGCCGCTGCCCCGGCTGCTGCGCTTCTGCGCCGCGCAGGGACTGGGCGGGCTGGAGGGCCTTGTGGGGATTCCGGGCAGCGTGGGCGGCGCTGTTTCCATGAATGCGGGCTCCTTCGGCGCGGAAACCTGCCGCTACCTGCGTTCCCTGCGGGTCTGCATTGACGGGAAGCTCGAAGAAGTGCCCGGCATTGCTATTAATTATGGTTATCGCTCCTGTGAACTGCCTTTGCGGAGCACTTTGCTGCCTCCGGTAATTTTGTCCGCCACTTTTGGCTTGACCAGAACGCAAAGGAATGTCATCACTGCACTACTTCGTCACAACTTTTTCAAGAAAAAATCTACACAGCCTGTTACGGCCTGGAGCGCCGGGTGTGTTTTCAAGAATCCGCCCGGGGCTGCGTCTGCGGGCAAGCTGCTGGACGAGGCCGGATTCAGGGGCAGGCGTCTGGGGGGGATGGCCTTTTCCTCCAAGCACGCAAACTTCCTGATTAATGAAGGCAAGGGGAGCGCCGCCGCCGCGCTGGCCCTGATTGACGAGGCTGCGGAGCGCGTGCGGCAGCAATTCGGCATATCTCTGAAGCTGGAAGTCAGGATAGTATTGTGACGTTGCTCGGCAAGAACAAGCGTGCGGCACGCAATGCCTACACGCGCAAGAGCGCTCGTCGCCCGGAAAACAGCGAAGGCGAAGGGCGCTTGAAGCGTGTGTTGCGCAAAATCGGCGGACTGCTGCGGCGGCGCGAAAAAACTCCCCGTAACGAGGTGCGCGAGCGCGAAAAGGATGCTCCGCGTCCCAGGGGCGGATTGCACAGGGCCGCGGCCCTGACCCTGCTGCTGATTCTTGCGGCGGGGATGCTGTTCGGCGCATGCCGGCTGTCGCTGTGGCTGTACGGGCAGGCGACCTCCAGCAGCTTCTTTGCCACGCGCCATATTGACATTTCCGGCAATGTCCGGCTGACGCGCGACATGGTGCTCGAATATGCGGGTATCAAAGAAGGCGACAACTGTCTTGCCGTGGGCATCAGCGATATAGAACGCCGTCTGCGGGCTACGCCGTGGGTGGCCGAGGCCTCCGTCAAGCGTCTGCTGCCGGATCGTTTTGTCATCCGCCTGAAGGAACGCATGCCGTCCTTCTGGGTGCAGAAGGACAAAACCCTGTATTACGCCAACGAGCGGGGCGAGATTATCGCCCCGGTGGAAAGCGAAAACTTTCTGTCGTTGCCGACGCTGCATCTCGAAGCGGATACGGAAGCGTCCCTGCCGTATCTTGCGCGTCTGATGACGGACATGCAGAGCGGCGGTCTGCCGGTGGAGGCCAGCGCCATTGCCTCCGTCTCCGTCAGCGCCGCCAAGGGGATTGAAGTCTATCTTGAAGATCGGGAATTGCGGCTTTCCATTGCGACGGATGACTGGGCCGGCAATATTGCCCGGCTGGGCGTGACGCTCAGCGATTTGGCACGGCGGCAGGAGCTGCGCTATGTGCGCGAAGTCCGGGCTTCGGACAACAGCGTATGGGTTATCTTGAACAGGGCGGCAGGTTAGGCGCAGCTGCGCGATGCCGGGTTATTTTCCGCGCTTTCTCACGGGTGCAGGGGTGATGTATGAACAAGTCCGAGCTCATTGTAGGCCTCGACATTGGCACGACGAAAATTTGCGCTGTGGTGGGCGAACTGGCCGAATCCGGCGTTGTGGAGGTCGTGGGCATCGGTACTGCCGTCTGCGCGGGCATGCGCAAGGGGGTAGTGGTCAACATTGAGCAGACGGTGCGCTCCATCCGTACGGCCATTGAGGCTGCCGAGCTCATGGCCGGCTGCGAGATTCATTCCGTCTACGTGGGCATTGCCGGCGGCCATATCAACGGCATCAACAGCCACGGGGTCATTGCCATCAGCGGCGGCGAGGTGACGCAGCGCGATATTGACCGGGCGCTGGACGCTGCCCGGGCCGTCAATATTCCTGCCGACCGCGAGGTGATCCACATCCTGCCGCAGGAATACATTGTGGACAATCAGCGCGGCATTGCCGATCCGCTGGGCATGGCGGGCGTGCGTCTGGAAGTGAAGGTGCATATCGTGACCGGGGCGGTGTCCTCGGCGCAGAACATCGTGCGTTCCTGCCATCGCAGCGATGTGGAAGTGTCCGACATCGCTCTGGAATCCCTGGCTTCGGCCAAGGCCGTGCTGACCGACGAAGAGCGGGAAATCGGCGTGGCGCTGGTGGACCTGGGCGGCGGTACGTCCGACATCGCCATCTTCGTCAACGGCTCCATCAAGCATACGGCCGTGCTGGCGCTGGGCGGTCAGAATCTTTCCAACGACATCGCCTTCGGCCTGCGCACGCCCATGGCCGCCGCCGAACGCATCAAGCGGCGCTACGGCTGCGCGCTGACGGATCTGGTGCGCGACGACGAATACATCGAGGTGCCCAGCGTGGGCGGGCGCGAGTCGCGGCGGCTTTCCCGCCGGGTGCTGGCGGAAATCTGCGAACCGCGCATGGAAGAGATTCTGCGCCTTGTGGATCAGATTATCGTGCGCTCGGGCTACAAGGACATGATCGGCGCGGGCGTCGTGCTGACCGGCGGGGCCTCGCTCATCGAGGGCTGCCGCGAACTGGGCGAGGAAGTTTTCAATCTCTCCACGCGCATAGGCTACCCCCGCAATGTGGGCGGCCTGAAGGATGTGGTCAACAATCCGAAGTTTTCCACCGCCGTGGGGCTGCTGCGCTACGGCGCGGAAAAGGAAATGTCCGGTCAGAAGAAGTTTCCGACCTCCCGCAACGAAACCGGCATTTTTGAAAGCGTGCTCAAGCGCATGAAAAAGTGGTTTGCAGATATTTCCTGATTGATTTATCCAGATCAGAAACGAGGCTGACGCTGTCCTTCGGGGCTTACTTTTCCCGGCGACGGGCCAGAGCGTTTCAACTTTGAAAAAGGTGAAGAAGCGCGAGGCGGCGGCACAGCGCCGCCCAAAGTGAGCGGAAAAACCGCGCTTTTTCCGCGAAACGACAGGCCGTATGGTTTGAAACGCAACGCGTTTCAAACTGACAATGCTCCGGAGAAGGACGTCATCCTTGAAAAAGGTGAGCAGGGTACGACCCCATGCTGTCGTACCCTGCTCTCTTTCGCGCCGTGCGCCGGATGTACCGGTGTTTTCACGGCGATCGGCAGGGGACAGGTGCGCTGAGCCGCAGGGTGTTGTGCTTTTAACGCCCTGATTTTACAGAGAGTAAGAATTCTGTTGCGGTGCGAATACCGCCTTCGCTTCGCAAAAATGAGGCTCTCAAACTGGTTGCAGTTCCCGGCAAAAAAGCGTACTTTTCAAAAACAAGCTAGAGTTTTTCTACACATAGCAGCCAGGGAAAAATTCCGGCAGCGCAAGATCGCCGCGTGGGGCACTTTCGAGGCGATCTTCTCTTTAGCGGGCAAACGGGTATTTTACAGAGAGAGGAAACCATGACGCAGTCCATCGTTGACGATATCGACACCTCCATGGCAAGCAACGCCAAGATCAAGGTTATTGGCGTTGGGGGAGGCGGCGGCAATGCCGTGCAGCACATGATAGATTCCGAGCTGCGCGGCGTGCAGTTCGTCTGCGCCAATACGGATCTGCAGGCCCTGAATCGCAGCCGCGCGCCGTTCAAGGTGCAGCTGGGCGAAAAACTGACCAAGGGCCTCGGCGCGGGCGCCAATCCGGCCGTGGGGCGCGAAGCTGCCCTGGAAAGCGTCAATGCCATTCGGGAAGCCATTGGCGACGCCGATATGGTGTTTGTGACCGCCGGCATGGGCGGCGGTACCGGTACCGGCGCCGCGCCTGTGGTGGCGCAGGCCGCCAAGGAACTGGGCGCGCTGACCGTGGGCGTCGTGACCAAGCCCTTCAGCTTTGAAGGCTCGAAACGCAGCCGCGCCGCCGAAGACGGTATCGAAGATTTCAAACAGCACGTGGACTGTCTGATTACCATTCCCAACGACCGCCTGCTGACCTTCTCCGGCAAGAAGGCTCCGTTCCGGGAAATGCTGCAGCGCGCCAATGAAGTGCTGTACTACGCTGTCAAGGGTATCTCCGACGTTATCGTGTGCGAAGGTCTGATCAACCTTGACTTCGCAGACGTGCGCACCACCATGTCCGAAGCTGGTCTGGCCCTCATGGGCACGGGTCTGGCTTCCGGCGAAAATCGTGCGCGCGACGCCGCGCAGCAGGCCATTTCCAGCCCGCTGCTGGAAGATGTTTCGCTCGAAAGCGCCAAGGCCGTGCTCTACAACATCACGGCAACCATGGATATTGCCGCCGACGAAATCGCGGAAATCGGTGAAATCATCCATGCCGCCGCTCCCGAAGACTGCAACATCATCTTCGGCGTCGTTTTCGACGAAAACATGGGCGACGATCTGCGCATTACCGTTATCGCCACCGGTATCGAGCCGGTGCTGGCTCCGTCCATTGACCTGCCCGGCAATGCGACCGTCACCCAGTTCAGCAACAAGGACAGCCTCCAGACCAGCGCCCGTCGTCTTGCCGTTTCCCGCCCTGCGGAAAGCCGCGAAGAAGCGCGCGCTGCCGATACCCGGAGCATGTCCTTTGAGCCTCGCCCCAAACGTCGCGGCGACTTCGAGCTGCCTACGGCGGATCGTCTGCCGCAGCACCGGCCCGGCCATGAACAGTTCGTCTTTGACGAAGACAATCTGGAAATTCCCACTTTTCTGCGGACGCAGGCCGATTAGCCCTGCGCCGTAAGGCTCCCCTGTCGCGCGCGACAGGGGACAGCCTGCACTTACCGTAGAGTATCATTTTTCAGGGCTTCTCCTCTTCGGCCCTGAAATGCCCGCCGGGAGGTCTCATCGGGAGACCTCCTGTGCGGGGCGTTTTTTTCTCTTCTTGCGGAGACAGCAGCTATGTATTTTGCTCCTCGTCAGGCCCAGACAACCCTGCCTTGTCCTCATTGTACCGGGAAACTCCAGATTGCCCGGACCTGCCATGAAGCCTATATGCGCTGTCCGGAATGCGGGCGGCGTTTCCCTCTGCAAGAATTCATTGCCAAAGCCGATGATGCTATGGAGCAGTTCCTCGAAAGCCTGTACGTGGATCGCGTCTAAAGCATCTTACTTTTAAAAGGTAAAATGCGAGGCGGCGACACAGCGCCGTCCGGCCCGACGTGAGCGGAAAATCTGCTTTCCGCTCACGTCGGGCCGTATGGTTTGAAGCGCACAGCGTTTCAAACTGAAAATGCTCTAGATAGTGTCGTCAAATTATGTTTGCCCACAAAGATATGCATCTAATTTGAACGGCGGCAAGAAAAGAGGCGCATCTTTTGGCATACCGTGTAGCAACTCCCCGCC
>DXFI01000032.1 GCA_019114565.1 Candidatus Desulfovibrio intestinigallinarum
ACAGGGACATGCCGACGCGCAGTTCTGCCTCGGCGAGATGTACAAAGAGGGCAAGAGCATGCCGCGAGACGGCGACATTGCCTGTCAGTGGTATGCAAAAGCCGCCGCGCAGGGGCAGGAAGAAAGCCTGAGCGCTCTGGAACAGCTCGCGAAACAGAGAAACGTAACAGCCCAGTTCTGTCTCGGCAAGATGTACGACTACGGTAAGGGCGTGCCGCAGGACGACGACAGGGCCAGACAGTGGTATGCAGAAGCCGCCGAACAGGGACATGCCGACGCGCAGTTCTGCCTCGGCGACATGTACAACTACGGCGAAGGCGTACCGCGGAACGGCGACATGGCTTGTCAGTGGTATGCAAAAGCCGCCGCGCAGGGGCACAAAGCAGGCCTGAACGCTCTGAAACAGCTCGCCGAACAGGGAAATGCCGACGCGCAGTTCAGGCTCGACAACATGTATAAAAAAGCAAAGGCGAGCCGCGGAACGGCGACATCGCTTGCCAGAGGTATGCAAAAGCCGCCGCGCAGGGGCAGGAAGAAAGCCTGAACGTTCTGAAATGGCTCGCCGAACAGGGAGAGAGTTTTGCCTTCAGAGCGTTTCACCTTTTTCAAAGGTGAAACGCTCTGAAAATACTCTGCCCGGCAAACCTGCCCGCTGTCACCGGCAGACAGCATTGCTGAACCGCCCCCGAAACGAACGCCGGAGCCGGACCCCGGCAGCGACATGCCCCTCCACCAAAGACACCAGACAAAAGGACGCTGCCATGCAGGATGCGGAACTGTTCTTTCAGGCCGCGGATCACCGCTACCTTTTTCTGTACCTTGACGGCCTTGCCGAAGCCCATGCTGACGACTGCGAAGCCCTGCAAAAGAAAATAAAAGTCTGGAGCAGGAACTGCAACAATCCATCCCAGTCTCCCAGTTATGGCGCATTCCGATTCTGCGGAAGCGTATTATCCATGACGCGCTGGCCTGCGGCACCTTCTTTCCCCCTGCGCCGGAAATCGTGCCCGACGCGCTGCAGCGGCTGCTGGCGAACGACAATATCTTTGCCGGTATTGACGCCGCCGTCCTGAGCCGCGAGCAGGGGCTGCGGATTCCCGTTCTCCGCGAATCGCTGTGCCTGCTCTACATTGCTCTGGAAAAATTTCCGGATCTGACATGGGAAACCGTCCTGAACATCCTCTCAGGGGCGGAAGTCTTTGAAAGCATAGAACTGTCGCGGCTTGCTCCTTCAAATTTCCGCATTGAGAAAACGCCGCTGTATTTAGTAACATATAATGGCATATGGATACACCAGCATGCAGACTGGAAAAAACTTACGACCAGGCCGCAAGAGCTGGGAAATATTCTGTCCCAAAAAACGATTATAAGGGGCACAAGCGAAGAGGTGTGCATAGCCCTGAATGCGCGTCTGGCATCCTCAAAACTCCCCCGCCCCTGATCTGTGCCTGCGTGACGCATGGCAGCGCGTCCGGCGCGGCGTTTACTTCCCGCAGGCGCGCCGGGCAGCCTGCCGAATGGCCTTGTTCTGATCGACGGCCTGCGCCTTGGAACAATTTCAGTTTGAAACGCTGCGCCTTTCAAACTGAAATTGCTCCAGGACAACAACGCAGGGACAAATCCGCCGGATACGAAAAAAGGACTCACGGTGTTACCCGTAAGTCCTTGTTTTCACTGGAGCCAGCTAAGAGACTTGAACTCTTGACCTGCTGATTACGAATCAGGCGGCACGACTTACCGGAAATTACACCAGATTACGCCATCTTGTTTTTTCAGCATGTTAGTCTTCTATTGAGTTACATCATGGTACACGCTATTCTTTTTCGCGTGGAACCCCGGTGGAACCCCCAAATAAAAATCACCGGGCGGAGACTGCATAATCAGCAGGTCTGGAGTGCCGCTCATGAAGCTGACAAAAAAAGTGGTGGAATCCCTGCCCGCGACAGGAACACGCTATGAAGTACGGGATGAAACCGTCACGGGCTTTCTGGTACGCGTCGGCGTCACCGGCGAAAAAACGTTCTACCTCATGTATCGTGCCGGAAAGGGGCGTGGCGCGGCAAAACGGCGGCTGGCTCTGGGGGCCTTTCCCGACGTAAGCGTGGAGCAGGCGCGCAGCATTGCCCGCGCCCGACTGGCACAGGTCACCATGGGCGAAGACCCCGCCGCCATGCTCAAGGAGGCCAAGGCCACGCGAACAGTACACTCCGTACTGGAACAGTTCCTTGTCGAACATGTGCGGCCCCGCCTCAAGCCCGGCACCATCCGCACCTACGAACAACAGGCCGCCGCCATTGTGCTGCCTGCGCTGGGCAAGATGAAGATTACCGACGTGCAGCCGCGCCATATCGGCAAGCTGCATCACCAGATGCGCGCCACTCCCTATCAGGCAAACCGCGTTATCTCCCTGCTCTCCAAGTTCTTCAACTGGTGCGAAGTGGCCGGCTTCAGGGAGCGGGGAAGCAACCCCACCTTCGGACTGGAACGCTACAAGGAACAGAAACGCGCTACCTTCATGGGCAGGCAGGAACTTGAAGCCATAGGCTCGGCCATTGCCGCCCTGGAAACACGGGGCGAACTCTCGCCGATCATGTCCGCCGTGTTCAAGGTGCTGCTGTTCACCGGGGCGCGCTCCGGGGAAATCACCACGCTCAAGTGGGAATATCTCGACCTCTCCCAGGGACTGGCCCACCTGCCGGACAGCAAGACCGGCGCCAAGACCATCCACCTGCCCGCGGCGGCGCGGACAGTTCTGGAGTCCCTGCCCCGCATCAATGAATACTGTTTCCCCGGCCGCTATGAACGCGGACATATCGTCAACATCAAGAATGCCTGGCAACGCATCCTCACCCATGCCGGGCTTTCCGGCTGGCGGATCCACGATCTGCGTCATGCCTTTGCCAGCTATGCCGTCAACAGCGGGCAGGGACTGCCCATCATCGGCAAGATGCTGGGACATACGCAGGCCGCCACCACCCAGCGTTATGCCCATGTGGCCGACAATCCTGTCGCCATGGCCGCCGAAGAAACGGCCCGCCAGATACAGAAAGACCTGAGCGGCGGCAGGATACTGCCGTTCCGCAAGGCGGCGGGATAGAAAAAATTATGTTGCCGAAGCCGTGCATACCATGAAAGGATTCGATTTTGAGCCTGCCCGCGACGCGACGCCGTGGCGGGACGTTCTCGGCTATACAAACGAGGAAATGCCCGGCGTGCTGCTGTCCGGCGCACGTTACCGGGAAGGACTGACGCAGGCACAGCTTGCCGAAAAGACTGGCATTTCCCGCCGCCATATCAGCGAAATGGAAAACGGCAAGCTCCCCATCGGCAAGAAGAACGCCCGTTTGCTGGGTGAGGCGCTGCACATGGAACCGCGCCTACTGCTGCGCGTCTGATCCGCTTTTTCCCCGGCCAGATAAGTTCCCTATGCCGCAAAGACGGATACCCAACAGGGCCGGAAAGGGGACAGGTTATCCGTTTGTATAAAAAAAGAGGCTATTTTTTTATGACAAAAAGCGTTGTATAAAAAAACATGCTTTTTTCTTATACAAAGGAAACAGGGAAGCCATGACGATTCAGCCATTTTTACCCCCTCTTCTCCCCTTGTGTGCAGCAGAAGACACATGGGGCTCCTACGGCAGCAGTTCCAGCCTTGCCGCGTCCATGCTGGGACGCTTTTCTGGCATGATGGAAGCCTCCGCCAAAGCTGACCTTTTCTGGCTGATGTGGATGCTGCGAGAATCCCAGTATTCCAATGAGATTGAAGGTACTGTCACTACGCTGGACGAGGTGCTGGAAAATCGTGCCGGATTGCAGATTCCCGTTGAACGCAGGGAAGATGTGCAGGAGGTTCTCAATTACAGGGACACCATGCTCCTTGGCTCTGAGATGCTGGCAGACGGAACCACCCTTTCCCTCTTTCTTGTGCGCACCCTGCATGGACGACTGCTTCAAGGCACACGAGGGGCGGACAAAAGCCCCGGAGCATGGAGGAACGTGCAGGTGCATATCGGCAAACGGGGGGCTCCGCTGGCCGCTGCAAGCTATGTGCCTCCGGCACCGGAGCATGTGCCGGGCTTGCTTGAAAACTGGATGGCCTTTATCCAGAGGACAGACATCGATCCCATCATACAGGCCGCCGTCATGCACGCTCAGTTTGAAATGATTCATCCGTTTGTGGATGGAAACGGACGTATGGGCCGCTTGCTTATCTCCCTGTTCCTTACGGAAAAGGGACTCCTGAGCAAACCCTGCTTCTACATGAGTGCCTATCTTCAGGAACACAGAGAAGAATATTATGCGGCACTTGGGGAAATTTCACAAACAGGACGCTGGGAACTCTGGATTCGTTTTTTCATCACGGCCATTCGTGAACGGAGCCAGGCCAATATTGCCACCTTGCAGGAGATGACCGCGCTCTATGAAGAGTGCAAGAAAAAGCTCCATGAATGCACGTCCTCTGGTTATGCCATCAGCATTCTGGACTATGCCTTTGAGAATCCAATTTTCACGATACCGGCCATGAGTAAGGCCCTTGGTGTGGACGCGCCTAACCTCTCGCATCCTATTCAAAAACTGAGCAAGGCAAACTTCTTTCACTGTGTGAAAAAAGGCAGTGGCCGTCAGGCCGCGTTATGGAGCTTTGGCCGCATGATGGACATACTGCAACGCTAGGATCATGCTTTTCCCCCGGCCAGGCATGGCGTCATGAACCATGCCGCAAAGGCGGTTTCCCTTGCCGCCCTGCCGGGGGATTTTTCAAGGGAAGATACACAAGGGAGTATCTGCCATGAGCGAACTTGTCCCCCATGAACACCTTGTCTCCGTAGAGGATGTGCTACGACGCTGGCATATGGAGCCGTGGCGTCTCGACGCAATTATACGTTCCGTAGCGATGCCCCTGTTCTTCATTGCAGAAAGCCGCGTCAATCCTTCCAGCGGGGCCACTGTTCACTTTTGCAGCGGGCCTTTTACCAGTATCCATTCCCACGATGGGTACTATGAATACGAAGAACTCTTCATACCGCTTGAAGATATCAATGCCTATGAAAAGGCGCATCCCGAAGTCCTCTGGGAACCTGCCGTCACCGAACAGACATTAAAACGGGAGTCACAGGAGCTTACCGAGGAGTACGGCGAATATATTCCCGCTGATGTCATACGCAAAAAAATGCGTATGAGTCCCATGCAGTTCATTGATTTCATGAACCACGGCAAGGGGCCCGTCACGTCAAAGGAAGAATCTTTCAGAAAGTGGAAAAACGATCTGTACGCAGACGAGCCATTCTTCTCTGTAGATTCAATGAGTGATTTTTCCGTTCATATTCTCGACTGGGAAGCGTGGCGGCGGGAGCATCCCGACATGATGCAGGAAATGCCGGCAAGAGAGGGCACGCCCATTGCCGGAGCTGATGACAGCCGCCTGTCTGCTGCCCTGCGGGAGAAGGACGCCCGGATTGCCGAACTTGAAGCCGCTCTTGCCGCCGCCAATCGACAACAGCAAAGTACGGTCAATGCTCAAAAATGGCGGGACAGCGTGCAAGCGGCCTGCGAGCTGCTGGTTTCCATTATGCAGAGCGAAAAATATGACTGGCGCTCCGGCGAGTTCTCCTCAGAATTACGCAATCGCTGCAAGGACTACCATACTGAAGTCCGACAAATCGCATGGAGTTCTCTGCCGGATGATTTCAAGCACGGGCCGGGCCGTCCGACAGCAAAACCAGAAAACTCTGAACATACCGAAACTCTTAATGATGTTCCGTTTTAAGCCTGTATGACGGAAGCCTCACGCTCCGCTCACATTCCCGCCCGGCGACACTAATTTTTTTTCACGCCCCGGAAGCCTTGCCAGACAAGGTTTCCGGGGTTTTTCACGCTTTCCACTGAAATATTTTTCAAAATTTCCGGAATTTTCTTCCCCGGAAAAACATGCAGACTTGTACCGAATCCCACACTCTTACACGGCGTTACTTTACGTTGCGCCGAAAGGAGAACGACGTATGAGCTGCACAAAGGAATCCGCTGCCGCTTCCCGCTGGATGCCGACCGCCGAAGCCGCCCGCTATCTGGGCATCTCCCCCAGCACTCTGTGCAATGATCGCTGCACGCGCAGCCTTGGCGTCCCCTTTTCACGTCTGGGACGCAAGATTCTCTACGACAGGGAGGCGCTTGATCGCTTTCTGCTGGCCCGCATGGAAGGACAGGTTCAGGGGGCGTAACATGGCCAATAAAAAAGCCCCCGATGCTTGGCGGCGGTGGGGGCGGGACGAGACTGGCGGCAATCAGTCAACCTGCCCCAAGTATGCCGCAAGCAATTATGAAGCACAAGGCCACACCTGCGCCGACTGCGTTTTCTTTCGAGAAATTCCCCTGCCCTCCGGCCGCCGCCGCAGACTCTGTGCGCTGACCGGCGAAAAGCTGCGGTCTTCCGCCGGAAGCTGCGAAAATGTCCAGCCCGGCGCAGGGCTGGATGAAGGTGCGGGCACTGCAAGCCCTTATCCCATCCGGCAGGGTCTCGTCTGCCGCCGCTGCAGTAACGGCCTTGTGCCAACAATCCGCGCCGCCCTGCTGGGCCTCGTGGGCTGCATGGCCGGGCATGTTGTTGCCGGGGCCGCACAACCTTTTTCCTGCGCTGATTTTCATGCAAGGAGAGCCGCCGATGTTCGCTAACGTCTTGACGCACGCCCCCCGCCTGCGGCATTCTGAGCTTCCCTTAATCAGTGAGGCGAGACAAACGCCTTTCCGGCATCCCAAGTGTCAGAAAAATCTTTGTCGCAGCACATACTACACTTGTCGTCAAAGCTCCTGCCGTGCATCCGCATGGCGGGCTGCTTTCGCATATTGGCAGGGTACAACGTCCGCATGTCCGCGAGGCTGCGGCGGCTTCACTGAGCCGGGGAGCGTTGTATCCTGCCTTCTTTTTTTCTCCCAAATCAGTGAGGCTCTCATGACTCCCACTATTACCGCCACGCTGCGGCCCGCCGTTACGGCCCTTCCCTGCAACCTCATTCCTGCCGGGGAGGTGCGTCATGGCTAAGCGCAAAACCGCCAAGATTTCCCGCTTCTCTGCCAAAACTGATTGCAGACGGATACAATACATGCGCTTCATCGCGCATCTTGAGGAGACGCGCCGCCTGATTAACGAGGAAACCAGTGCGCTGTGTGAAGAGGCCATGCAACTTCTTCCGCAGGAACGGTTAGCGATGGAAAATCAGCTTGGCAACGCCTGCGGCCTGATCGTGCGCTGGCTTATGGATGAGGTGACAAGCCCCCTTCCCTACGACGACAACCGCAGCCCGCTCAAACTGCTGATGCTGCTCGACAGATAAGGGGCGACTATGAGTAGCGATATTTTGCCCCTGTTTACGGCCGTGCTGCGTGATGCCGGTCTTGAGGTTGAGACCGTGGAAGCGGATGGACGACTGCACCGCTGCCGCGTTGCGGGCTATCCGAGAGGAGAGGCCGGGGCCTACAAGGCGCACCTCGACGCCCCGGCCTGCATCTGGTGGATGAACTGGCTTACAGGCGACAGCGGCACACGGACGGCAATGCCTGAAAGGGATATGAGCAAGGCCGAACGCAATGCCTTGCGGGAACGCATCGCCGCAGCAAAGGCTGAGGCGGAAAAGGAGCAGGCCGCACGCCGGGCCGCCGCCGCAAAGGCCGCTGCATCCATCTGGGAGCGGTCTGTGCCTCTGTCGGAAGGCAGAACCGACGCCCACGGCTATCTTGCCCGCAAGGGCGTCTATGCCTTCGGCCTGCGCGTGGTCGCCGACGGTCGGCTTGTGGTTCCCGTTATGGAGGAATCCGGCAAGCTGCAGAGCATCCAGTTCATCATGCCGAAAAAGCCCGCCGACGGAGACGACAAGCGTTTCCTGCAGGGAGGGAAGACAAAAGGCGGCTATTTCCCCATCCCGGCAAAGGACGGCCTCAAGGACGGGCCTCTGCTTATTGCGGAAGGCTACGCCACTGCCGCAAGTCTGCGTATGGCCACAGGGCACGCCGTGCTTGCGGCGTTCAATGCCGGGAACCTCGAAACCGTGGCGCGGCTGGCGCGGGACAAGTACCCGGAGCGGGAAATCGTCGTATGCGCCGACAATGACGAAGGGAGACGGAAGCCGGACGGCACGCCGTTCAATCCGGGCGTCGAGGCGGCCACAGGGGCGGCGCAGGCCGTCGGCGGCAAGCTGGCCGTCTGTCCGCTCATTGCCGGAGAAAAGGCCGACTTCAACGATCTGCATCTCGCCCTGGGCGTTTCCGCCGTGCGCGACGCAGTAGAGGCGGCGCGCCGGGAAAATCCGCATCATGCCGTGCCGGAAGGCTTTCAGGTTGTGGAAAGCGGCAGGGCGGCGGGCTTGTACAAGGTTAACGACGAGGGAGAACGCATCTACCTCGGCCCGCCGCTCAAGGTCTTGGCGCGTTCCCGCGACGAGGCGTCCCAGAGCTGGGGGCGTCTGCTGGAATGGACGGACGAAGACGGAACCCTGCGGCGCTGGGCCATGCCCGACCGCATTCTTTACCGGCAACAGGGGGAATGGTTAAGCGCCCTTGCCGACGCCGGCTGGCCGGGCGTGCCATCCATGCGGAGCAAGATCGCCGCTTACCTGTCATCCGCCAGACCGGCGCGGCGCGTCCGGTGCGTGGAGCGCGTGGGCTGGTTCGGAAATGTCTTTGTGCTGCCGGATGATGCGTCGGGACAGGCCGCCGGGGAAGAACTGCTCTTTCAGTCGGCGGCGGTGACAACCGGCCTTTACGGCACAGCGGGCACGCTGGACGGCTGGAAGGAAGCCGCGGCGCTGGCTGCGGACAACTCCCGCCTGACCTTCGCCCTCTGCCTTGCCTTTGCCGGGCCGCTGCTGCGTCTGACGGGAACCGAGGGCGGCGGGTTCAGTCTGGAGGGTGACAGCTCCTGCGGCAAGACGACGGCCCTGCATCTGGCGGCTTCCGTCTGGGGCGAGCCTGCCCATGTTCGCACATGGCGGGCAACAGACAACGGCCTCGAAGGCGTGGCGGCCCTGCACAATGACGGTCTGCTCATTCTGGACGAGATCGGACAGGTGGGCGGCAAGGTGCTTGCGGAAGCCGCCTACATGCTGGCCAACGGCTCCGGCAAGACGCGGGCAGGAAAGGAAAGCGCCCTGCGACGGTCCCAGACATGGCGGTTGCTGTTCCTTTCCAGCGGCGAAGTGGGTCTTGCCGACAAGCTCAATGAATGCGGCCTGCGTTCCCGCGCCGGGCAGGAGGTGCGTCTTGCGGGCGTGCCTGTCCATAAGGAACATACGGCAAACCTCCACGGCATGAGAGATGCCGCGACTCTTTCCGACAGGCTCAAGGCCATTGCCGCCGCCCATTACGGCCATGCCGGCCGCGCCTTTCTCGATTGCCTGACGCGGGATGTGGAAGCGTCCGGACGTGAAGCTCTCGCCCTGGTCGAAAGGTGGACGGGTTCGCTGCTGACGGCCTGCCCTGATGCCGACGGGCAGGTGAAGCGCGTGGCGCGTCGTTTCGCCCTGGGCGCTGCGGCTGGCATTCTGGCACGCGACCGGGCCGGAGTCCTGCCGGAAAATATGGATGTGGGCATGGCCGTCAATGCCTGCTTCAAGGCGTGGCTTGAGGAGCGCGGCGGGGCCGGAGCCTCGGAAGATGCCGCCATTCTGGCGCAGGTGCGGCTTTTCATTGAGCAGCACGGGGCAAGCCGCTTTCAGGATATGGATACGGAACAGACTCACGGCGTCATTAACCGAGTCGGCTTCCGGCGGAAGGCAGACGGCATGACGGAATACATCATACTGTCCGAGGCATTCCGCTCCGAGGTCGTAAAGAGCTTTTCCCATAGACGCGCCGCCGCCGTGCTGCGTGCCGCCGGATGGTTGCGCGTAAGCGAGGCCAAAAACACGACGAAACGCGACCTGCCGGAACTGGGGCGCGTGCGCTGCTATGTGGTTGTCTTACCGCCCGACGAATAATTTTCATGTTTTCAGGGTGGGCAACGTGGGCAGAGGGGCGAAGCCTTGAGCTTCAAGGCTTTGCGGCCCGCCCACTTCAAAAAACGGCCTGTTTCAAAAGTGGGCAGGTGGGCAAGGTCGGATTTTTCCGCCCACCTGCCCACTTTTCAAAAAGATGAAAAAACATGGTGGGCGGACTGGAAACCGTTGTGGCTGTAGGGCTCGCCCCTCTGCCCACATTGCCCACCATGAAAAAGCAAATATTTTCAAAAGAGGTCGCATGAAAATCATTGTGGACAATCGGGAACAGCGGCCCTTTTCCTTCCGGGGCGCTCCCTATGACGGCGTAACGGTTGAGGCCGGGACGCTGGCGGTCGGAGACTATTCTCTTGCCGGTCTGACGGACAAGGTTGCTGTAGAGCGCAAGGAGCTTGCCGACCTTGTGACCTGCCTTGGCCGGGAGCGGGACAGGTTCGAGCGGGAACTTGCCCGCGGGGCGGCACTGGACGCCTTCGCCGTGGCGGTAGAGGCGTCATGGGCCGATCTGGCGTCGGGGAATTATCGAAGCCGTATCAATCCGCACGCCGCGTGCCAGTCTGTGCTGGCCTTTGCCGGGCGGTATCGCGTGCCCTTCCTCTTTGCCGGAAGCCGTGCGGCGGCGGAGTACATGGCGTGGGGATTCCTCCGGCAATATCTGGAAGGAGCGCGGCGGCGGTGGGCTGCCATTGTGAAGGCGCATGACGACGCGGCATAGCTGCGGGGAGGATATATGATAGTTATTTTCGCGCTCGTACTCTTGGTTCTGGTCTTTTTCTTCGGGTATCTCATGGGCGCAGGGCGTTACCGCGTCGCTGCGGTACATCGTGCGTCAAAGAAAGAGGTTGTGCCCTGTCGTGGTCGCCGTGCCGTATTTCGGCGGCCTCCGATGTGTTAGAGGCGCTGCATGGCTTCACGACGTGGAGAAAATCTGATGCCGCCCACCAGTGACGCAGCCCGAGAGCGAGGCACGAAAGGCGGCAAGGCTTCCGCCGTAGCGCGACGCAAAAAACGGGATATGAGGGAACGGCTGGAAGCCCTCCTTGCCGGAACGCGGGACGGGATGTCCGGGGCCGATGCGCTGGCCCTCGCCCTGTTTGAAAAGGCGTTGGCCGGAGATGTGAAGGCTTTTGAAACCATCATGGCTACTGTGGGGGATGCGCCCCGGCAAACAGTATGCCTTCCCGAACTGCCGGAGATGAAGACCGCCGCCGATTTGCCCAGGCTGACGGCGGCAATATTAAAGGCAGTTGCGGAAGGACGCATTTCTCCTGACGAAGGAAAGAAACTGGCAGAACTCGCCGGAGTCCATGTAAAGGCGGTCGAGGTCGCGGAATTGGAAAAGCGGCTCTCGGAGATAGAAAAGAAAATGGAGGGTAAAAAATGACAGGTTTGGAAAAACGCGTCGAGAAGCTGGAGCGCGTCACGAATGCAGGCGCACGGGTTCTCCTTATCTCATGGGAGATGCCGGAGGGCGCAACTGTGGCCACATGTGAAGGCTATACGATATCGAAGCAGGGCGGAGAATCGGCAACAGCGTTCAAGAAACGCGCCTTTGCCGAAATCAGAGAGCAGGGGCTTTCTGCTGGCACGCACTGGGTAAACTGGCAATAGTATTTGAAGCACAATTGAAGCACGGTCGAAGCATGGAGCCGGGGGATTCCCCGGCTTTTTTTGTTCGCAGACTGCGATACCTAGGAGGACGCCTCACGGGTCTTTTCATGCGAGAAGCGCAGCGCCGAGCATGAGGGAGTCCAGAGGGGTTTCCCTCTGGCAGGGGGTAGTTGTGTAGCACAACTACCATCCTGCCTCGAAAAACCCTGACGCTGACGACGGCTGAAAAGGTCATGGCGGCCACCGCCCTCCCTGCCCGGGACAGAAAACGGAAACCCGGCGGGAACAGGGGCCCCCGGCTTTTTCATGAAGCAACAGCGATACCGGCAGGGATATGTGCCCTCCTGCGCCCCTGACAAGACCGCCGATTTTCTTCTCGTGGAACCCCGGTGGAACCCCAAACGAAAAAAGGACTCACGGTGTTACCCGTAAGTCCTTGTTTTCACTGGAGCCAGCTAAGAGACTTGAACTCTTGACCTGCTGATTACGAATCAGCTGCTCTACCAACTGAGCTAAGCTGGCGCAAGAGGGAAATTGCCAAAAACAGCCCCGGCTGTCAAGCAATTATTTCGATTTTTTTATGGTCAGCGGAATGCAGTGCAGTTTGCGGCTGATTTCTTCCGTATGGCCCAGCGACCAGCTCACGTTTTCGGGGTCCCAGCCGAGTTTTTCGGCAATGGCCCGCACCACGCCGGCCACGTTCAGCACCGGGTGACGCTGGAAGACCTGCGGCAGGCCGTAGGTCAGATTACAGACAAGGCACTTGCCCGGACGCTCATGCAGTTCAAAGGCCAGCTGCGCCGTATCGGACGTCAGCTCCCGGCATGCCAGCCGGATATCGTACGCGCCTTCTTCCGCACCGCCGAACAGCGCGTCAAAAAAGTCTTCCGTGCGCTGCGCGGGAAACACTTCCGCCAGGAATTCCTTATCCAGAACCTGATCCATCAGATATCCTCCATACGCCATGCGTCTTGTATTCTTCCCCCCGTATAGGTTGCTTTGCCCGTTCTGGCAAGTCCGTCGCCGCCTGAGCATTTTATCTCTGAAAAGGGGAAGGACACGAGGCGGCGGCACGACGCCGCCCGGCCCGGAATAAGCGAAAAAACCGCGCTTTTTCCGCAAAACAGTGCCCCGGCCGGGCCTTCCCCCCCGGACGCTTGTCGGGTAAAAAACAGGGAGGGGCAGACAGCGCCCCCGCTCCGGCTCGCCGCAGACCGGCGCATTGCAACCACAAGACAAGGACTCGTCATGCTCGTACGCCACTGGATGACCACGGACGTTCTTTCCGTCACGCCGGAAACCAGCCTCCTGAAATGCAAGAAAATCTTCCGGGAACACCCCTTTTCCGCTCTGCCGGTGCTGGATGCGGAACGGCGCGTGGTCGGCCTGCTGACCGTCGAGGACCTGCGGGACTTCGCCCCCCGCAGCCACACCGGCTACGAGGCGCTGGAGCAGCTCAACCTTCTTGCGGAAAATATCGTTGAAACCGTCATGCGGCCCGAACCGGCCACCGTCCCCCTGACCACGCCTCTTGAGGATGCCGCCATCTTCATGATCGACAGGCACACCCCCTGCCTGCCTGTCACAGACGCGGAAGATCGCCTTGCGGGCATCATCACCGAATGGGACATCTTCCGGGCGCTGGTACGCATCACCGGTGCGCGCGAAGGCGGCGTCCTCATGGCCTTCGTGCTGGAAAATCCCTACGAAACCGGCAGCCTGCGCGGCCTGCTGGCACAAATCAGAAAACAGGGCGGCAATATCCTTTCCGTGCTGGGCAGCGAAAAAGACCATAACTGCCGCCGGGTCAGCATCCGCTTCCGCGCCGCCGACCGCGAAACAGAAGACGCCATCATCCGTTCCTTTGCCGGAGACGAAAGCCTGCGCTACTGGTCCCGCGACGGCGAAACGCACAGCGTCCACGATACCACCGCCGACGGCGTGCTGGAAATCTAGAGCATTTTCAGTTTGAAACGAGCTGCGTTTCAAAGCCTGCGACCTCTCGTTTCGCGGGGAAAATGCGTTTTTTGCTTTCTTCGGGCCGGACTGTGCCGCCGCCTTTCTCCTTTTTCAAAGCTGAAACACTCTGAACCCGCCGCAGACGAAACACGACGCCTAAAAAGCCCCTTTCTGTTGCACTCCCGCAAACGGGAAGCACATCAGAAAGGGGCTTTGTCCGGCCCGCAGCGCGCACACGGCACAAAGCGGAACCGGAACCGCCGCAGCCGCAGTTTTTCAGGGTGAAGGCGGGATTCAGGCAGGCCGTCCCGCAGGCCCTCCGGGCACGGGACAGGACAGACCTGCGGCGGCTGCGCGAATCCCGCCTGCCGCCGCAGGAGGTCAGACCGCAGCCGACAACGGCGGCTTACCGCGCTCCGGGGCGTTTCACCCTTTTCAAAGCTGAAACGCTCTAGAATTCAATGCCGGGCTGCGCCGTGACCCCCTTGCGCCACGGATGGCGTATTTCCTTCATCTCCGTCACGAGATCGGCCCGTTCCTCCAGCCAGCCGGGCAGCCCTCTCCCGGACAGCACCAGATGCACCTGCCGCTGTCCGGCCTGCTCCAGCAGATTCTCCAGCTCCGGCCGCTCAATCAGCCCCAGCCCCAGAGCATACAGGGCTTCGTCGAGTATGAGCATGAACAGACCGTCAAGATGCTCTTCGGCCCAGGCCAGCGTACGCTGCGCGGCCTCCCTGTGCTGCGCGCGCTCCTTTTCATTCAGGAAGAAGCCGCAGCCGCCGATATGCAGAACAACCCCCTGCAGGCCGGCCAGGACTTTCTGTTCCCCCGCCTGCACGTCCGCTTTCATGAACTGCACAAAGGCTACGGGCAGGCCCCGCCCCGCGGCCCGGACAGCCTGCCCCACGCAGGCGGACGTCTTTCCCTTGCCGTCGCCGGTATAGACAAGCAGCATGCCACCCTCCGGGAAAATCAGGTTCCGGGCGGCGCTGTGCCGCCGCCTCGCGTTTCATCTTTTTAAAGGTGAAACGCTCTGACACGCTCTATTCGCTGAAAAAGGTCGGTACGAGCTCGTATTCCGTCGCTATGCCGTCGTGCAGCGAGCCCGTCACCAGACAGCCCTGCGCCATGATTTTTTCCACACGCTGGAAAATGGCCTCGTCCCTTTCGTTGACGCGCACCGAACAGCGTATGGTCATTTTAAGGACCCGGCTCCTGCCCTGCTCGTTTCTTCCCAGTTCCAGTTCCGCCGTCGCGCTGATGTCGTCAAAATCCACGTCGCGCGCCAGCAGCGCCGCCTCCAGCATGGAGCAGTAGCAGTACAGGGAGGCCGCGGCCAGCAGCCGCTTTGCCGTGCCGCCCCGCTGCTCCTGCGGCACGCCCCTGTTGTCGATGACGATTTGCGGCAGCACAACGCCGCCGGTTTCAATGGTATGCACGTCTTCCTTGCAGGAATAGGAAACCGTAAGGGTGTCGGCCATAATTTTCTCTCCGTCGTTCAGTTCTGGGGAAGGGCCGGAACGCCGTGTCCGGCTTACTGCGCCTTCAGGACCTCGCTCATGGCCTTCCTGTAATAGGCTTCTTCCTCTTCCATGAAGGCCTGATTGGCCTTGCTGTCCAGATAGGCCGACACGGAATACACGGTGGCGATATCCCGGATATATTCCGGATCGCGGCATACTTCGGCAAAGGCGCGCTCCAGAACGGCAATGCGATCCTGCGGCATCCCCTTCGGCCCCACCAGCGACATCCACTGCGTGTAGCGCAGATCAAAGCCCTGTTCCCGCGCCGTCGGCACATCCAGCTGAGGATAGCGTTCCTCGCTCAGCGCCGCAATGGCGCGCACGCCGTAGCGCGCGGGCAGCGAAGGCAGGGAATCATAGAGCATGATGCGGCCGGAAATCAGCGCGGCCATGGCCTCGGCATCGTCCTTGAAGACAATGGCCCGGGGATTGACGCCCATCATCTTGAACATGTGCGCCATGGAAAGGTGAATCTGGCTCCCCATGCCGAGATGCCCCCAGAAGAACTTTTCGGGGGCCCGGGCGACGGCTTCCTGCAAATCCTTCATGTTCCGTATGGAGCTCTGGGCCGAGACTTCAAGGAACAAGGGCTCGTTGGTCGCCCGCGCGATGGAGCAGAAGCTGGAAAGATTGTACATGGTCTTGCGGAAATTGGGCTGCATGATCAGCGGCGCCACCGGAGAAAAGCCGATGGTGTAGCCGTCCGGCCGCGATTCCGCCAGCTCCGTCATGCCGATGACGCCGCCGGACCCGGCAATGTTCTTGACAATGATGGTCTGCCCCAGCTTCTTTCCCAGATGCAGAGCAATATACCGCCCGATGACGTCCGTGGCGCCCCCCGCGCCGAAGGGAATGATCATCGTGATGGTGCGGTCGGGATAGGCGGCCGAGGCCCGCGCGGGGAACAGCGCCGCAAGGCCCGCGCACAGCAGGAGAACAGTCAGCGTCCACAAAAAACATGCGCGTCTCATAGGGGAACCTCCTGAAAACGGTTACGGGGCGTCCTGCCGGGCAAAGGCCGTCTTCCAGCCTCTGACGCTCTTCACGACCGGACGCACAAGCAGAAAGACCACGACGAGCAGAAAGACGCAGGCCAGCGGATGCTCCGCCAGATAGACCGGCCACGGCGTATCCGCGCGATAAATCACGACCTGCGAATAGCGGTATTCGAACTGCGGCGCGAGAATGAAGCTTACCAGCGCCGGAGCAAGCGGGAAATTGCCCAGACGGAAGCCGAAGGCCACAATCCCCACGGCAAGTGCGATGAAGAGATCGAAGTAGTTGTTGCGCGCAATAAAGGCCCCGAGCATGGAAAAGACCACAATCAGCCCCAGCAGCACGGCGTTGGGCAGCCGGATGAGCCGCCCGAAGCTGCGCACCATGATGACGGCCGCAATGGTCAGCATGACGTACGCGAGCAGCAGCAGGAAAAAGATGCTGTGCACCATCACGGGATTATCCAGCATGAGCCGGACGCCGGGCGTAATCTGATGGATGGTGAGAGTGGCAAGAATAAGCGTGGTTTCGGCGTCGCCGGGAATGCCCAGCGCCAGGGTGGGCACCATTGCGCCGCCGGTCACGGCATTGTGACTGGCCTCGGGCGCAATGACGCCATCCACGGCGCCCTTGCCGAATGTCTCGGGCTGCGACGAGGCTTCGCGCGCCATGGAATAGCTGATGAACGCCGCCGGAGACGCGCCCGTGCCGGGCAGGATGCCGATAAAGGTGCCTATGAGCGCCGAGCGCAGCGTAATCCAGCGTCTGGCGAACCACTCGCGCAGCGAGGGGAAGCGAATCTGGTTGCACTGAATGACCACATATTCAGGCAGCGTGTAAATTTCGTAGATACGGTGAAAGACTTCGGACAGGGGGAACAGCCCCACGATGAACGGCAGCATGTCGATGCCGGAGGCCATGCTCATGAAGCCGAAGGTAAAGCGCAGCTCCGAGGAAACGGGATCCATGCCCACGGTGGACAGCAGCACGCCGAAGAGGCCCGAAAACAGCCCCTTGAGCATATTGCCCTCGGAAAGCGTGGTGATGCACGCAAGGCCCATGGCAATGAGCGCGCAGATTTCCAGCGGCCCCGCGTACCTGTTGGAAAGATGCGCCAGCGGCCCGGCCGCGACGGCCAGCACGAAACAGGAAAAGAGCCCGCCCGCCACGGCGGAAACGGTCACCCAGCCCAGCGCCTCGGCGGCCTTGCCCGCCAGCGCCATGGGGTAGCCGTCCAGGTTTGTCGCCGCCGCCTGCGGCGTGCCCGGAACGTTGATGAGAATGGAAGCGATGCTGCCGCCGTAGAGCGCGCCCACATAGGTGCCGAGCATCAGGGCAAAGGCGGGGACATGATCCAGCATGAGCGTGAACGGCAGGCAGACCGTCAGCGCCAGGATGGACCCCAGTCCCGGCAGGGCGCCCAGCAGCGTGCCGAACAGCACGCCGCCGAACAGCAGCGCCAGCGGCAGGGGCGTGAAGACAAGAGCGCAGGCGTCGAGCGCCATGTGAACGACATCCATGTCTCCTCCTCAATGCAGGGAAAACTGCGGCAGAGGTATCTGCAAAAGATGCACAAAGACGGCCCAGACAAGCACTATGGAGAAAACCGCAATGGGGACGGACTTTCGCAGGCTCCTGAAATCCAGCACATGAAAAATCATGAGCAGCATGAGTATTCCGGCAAGGACGAAACCGGCATGGCGAAGCGCAAGAATGAAAAAGAGAATGGCCAGAGCCGTCTTGATCAGACGCGGCGCCACATGCTTCAGCGATATGAAGACCACGGGCTCGCGCGGCACGAGAATATAGAGAACGGAAAGCAGACACCAGAGAACCAGAACGCCCTTCGGGAAATCCATGGGGTGCAGGCTGAACGGTTCCGGCGTAAACGAGCATTCAAAGGTGACGGCCTGATGCAGCATGACCAGACCGAAAGCAAGAAAGATGGCCCCAATCAGAAATCGTCCGGGATCGAAAAACTTCATGCTGTCCCCCGAATGGCTTGGCGTGGAACGCAGCCCGCGCCGCGCGGCGCGGGCTGCGTCGTCATGCGTCAAATGCAGTCATGATGCTCCCATATGGGGCGCTTCTCCTTGTTCAACGCATTTTCGAGCTTGTCCAGCGACTTTTCCAGACGTTCAATCTGGCGGAAAGGCGCTTCCGGGTCTTCCAGCGCGCCGTAAAGCACCGCTCCTTCCGCGCCGTCAGGCACGGGCAGACCCGTCACATAGCAGACGGTGGGCACAAGGTCCACGAGATGGCAGGGCTTCTTCAGGCGGCTGCCCTTCTTGATACCCTTGCCCATGAGCGCCAGCAGCGAATTCAGCCGCCCGTAGCCGTAATGGGCCGTGGGCAGAATGGGGCCGTGCTGCGCGCCGAACTCGGGATAGATGGCATAAACCACGTCGCCCACGTCGTCGCCGTACAGGCCGATGAGGCGCGCGTCGTCCCGGGTGATGGCCATGGCGACGGGCCGCTTGCCCGTGGCGGGGTCCACATAGGTCAGCAGGGCGTCGATGATCTCGCGCTGCACCTTTTCATAGTCTTCCGGCTCCACAATCCCTTCGGGATCGCGGCCCTTGAGGTTGACGTACACATACAGGCCGCGCGACGGCGAACAGCGGGAGCGGCTGAAGTCCACCCGGGAGTTGCCGAAGCCCATGCAGCGCTTTTCGTATTCGGCAAGCTCGCCTCTGGGGCCGGAATCCTCGGCGATGTAGGTATGGCACAGCCCCGCCTCTTCCAGCGGACGCAGCGGGCTGAACGGCGGCCCGTCGGGCGTGCAGCCGTGGTCGGACACTACGGCAATGAGCGTATCCTTGTCGCAGGCCTTCATGACGCGGCCCACCAGCGCATCCTCGATGGTGTACAGCTTGCGGTGAATTTCCCAGGTCGCGGCGCGGACTTCCGGGTCCTCGCTGGTGAAGGGATCATTGAAGACGTGGTAGAACCAGTCAATGGGATGCGAATGCATGGCAAACACGGACCAGTCGTCGCGGGCCAGTTCCTCTTCCGCCATTTCCGCAAGAAACGTGCTCAGACTTTCGGTCATCTCAAGCCAGGTGTCCACGTCTATGACTTCGCGCAGATAGAGGTAGATGCCCCCGCCGCGATGCACGGTTCCCCGGCCGCTGCGGGCCACCTTGGCAAAGGTTTCCGGCGACGTGGTGAACGGGCACTGCGTGGGCACGAGCGCACCCACCACAAGACAGAACTCGTCGGCGTCTTCGGAAAGCACAAAGGGCTTTACCCGGGTGAACGTCTCGTACTTCTTGCCGTCGGCCATTTCGATGACCGGGAAGAACTTGGGGCTCCACTCGCCCTTGCGGACGGTGACAAAGGCATGGGAATAGTCCTTGTCGGGAGAAAGCGTCACCGTGTCGTAGGCGTCCGATCCCGGGGAACGGGTGACAAGCACATGCCACGTCGTCTGCCGGGGCTCGATCAGCGCGTCGAAGAACGGCACGTCAAAGGTCATTTCGAGCGGGTCTTCGCCCAGGTCCGGCGCGTTGATCCAGTCTTCGGCGTCCTCGAAGCGCCCGCGCACGGAAAAGGGCAGGTAGTCCGTGCTGACCACAAAGTCCTGACACAGCGCAAATTCAATTTCCTCGAACGGCAGCCCGTAGCGCATTTCGCCGGGAACCATGCCGCAGCCGCCGTACATGGTCACCTTGTCGTTCTTGGGCGGCCAGGCCACGGGATAGGTGAGCACCACGCTCTTCTTGCCCGCGCGGGCCGCGGCATCCCACAGGGTTTCCACCTTGACGAGACTGCTGTCCCAGGCCTGACGGGTATTGGCGTTTTCGGGATTCTTGCCGGGAATCTGATAGTGAAAGTCCGTCACGCCGTGCGTCCCCGGATATGCGCCGGTGGCGATGGTGGTCCAGTTGGGCGGCGTGATGGTCGGCAACGGGCACAGGCAGTCATCCGCAAAAAAGCCGTTGTCGATGATCTTCTTCATGTTCGGCAGGTAGCCGTCCTTGATCATGTCCAGCATGAGCTGCGGCTGCGCGCAGTCAAGCCCGATGATGGCAACCTTCTTGCTGAACTTCGGCATGCTGAGTCTCCTTGCGCTTCAGGTTCATCCCCGATGCAGGGGGAAGAGGTTGAGAGCGTACCTAGAACATTTTCAGTTTGAAACGCTGCGCGTTTCAAACCATACGGCCTGTCGTTTCGCGGAAAAAACGCGGTTTTTCCGCTCACTTTGGGCCGGGCGGCGCTGTGCGCCGCCTCGCGTTCCGCCTTTTGCAATGGTGAAACGCGCTGGCCAACGGCGCTTTTTAAACTAA